>BTUC01000006.1:29244-44937 GCA_045863575.1 Phycisphaerae bacterium | reverse complement strand
AAATCCGCAAGATATTTGAGCGCGCCGGCGGCAGCGTGGGAGCGGCCGGCAGCGTGCAATGGATGTTCTCGCCGAAAGGACAGATCAACGTGCCGGTGTCGGCCGCGGACGAGGACCAGATCGCGGAGATCGCCCTGGATGCCGGCGCGGAGGACTACGTCAATTCGGGTGACGTGTGGGAGATCACCTGCGAGCCGGCCGCGTTCGAACCGCTGCGCGCCGCGCTGACGGCCGCCAAGCTGGAGATTCAGTCGGCCGAGTTGACCCGCCTGCCCGCGAACACGGTGCCGGTGGACGCCGAGAACGGCCGGAAGGTGCTCAATCTCGTCGAGGCCCTCGAGGAGCACGAAGACGTCCAGAACGTGTACACCAACTTCGAGCTGCCGGAAGACGTGATGGCCAGCATGGGCGAGTGAGCCGGGCGAGGCGGTGCGAGGGCGGCAATTGAGCACCTCGCCTGTCACGGTCAAGACCGACCCGGGCAGCGACGAGTTGTTCGAGTTGGGCTCTCGCGCCCCCAACTACCGCTACGTCCGATTTACGGTCGAGTTCACGTGCTCGATTGAGGTGACACGCCGCGGCGGTCGTTGGCCGCCCATCGCCTGCGATGGTGGGCGAGGCCCCTGCGGCATGTCAAGGGCCAGGCGCATGCTGTGGTCGATCCCGGTCGACGGCACCAACCTGAAGAACGACGAGATCGTCATGCAGATGCGGGAAGGTGCCGTGGTCGACCTCGAAAATCGGAACAAGCTGGCCTCGCTCACCTACGGCGGCGGCGACGCCGGAGGCGGCAATGCGATCATGAGCTTCAATTTCTCAAACTATAACTCGATATCCGTTCAACATCCGCATGACCCGGCCGGTGTCTGATCTGACTGAGCCAGGAAGAGCGCCTCGGGGGGGCCAGAGGAATCTCGCCCCTCTTCGTACCCCTCGCAAGTTGTCTTGGCTCCGTCTAACGACCAAGCTCAGCGACTGCCGCCGGAAACGCCCGGTCGGCTGCAACAGTCGCTGACAAATTATCTGAACCGTCCGACTGCCCAGCGGGGCGGCGGTTCGCTGCGGCGCCTTGGTTAGACGGCAATCTTAGGTTTCTCATACAAATCTCTCAGCGGTGAATAGTAAACCAGTGCAAGGATGACTCCCGAAATGATAACGGCAATCTCCTCAAAAGTCGTCGCCCAGCCAGAGTCCACATACGGACCCAACAACGGTGTCATGGCCAGACCAAGGACGACTGTAAGCAGATAGAGAATTCGAGCTGGACGCCAGAAAAAGAAAAGCCCGATGCTCGACACGAGCAAAAGGATGATCAGCGGAATGGCGGCTGCAATCATGACCATCTCTCGCGCAGTAATCTCCGCCTCAGATTCTGCTTCCAAGAATGCCCGCAGTGGCTCTGGCAGCATAGATTCGGTAAACAATGAAACCACAATGCTAATGATGCCGATCCCAATCTCGGCAACAATCAGGGTTCGCAAAAGACCTTTGGTTGGCATGGCGCGTGTGTTGCCGTCTAACAGGCCGATCAGCGGCCGGCCCACAGTCGAGGCACGAACGACAGGATACGACCGGGGCCGGTCCGCTGCAACGGCCGGTTATCTGGCCCGCCGGCGCGGGATGGCAGCGGTGAACCATCGCGAGAAGTCGGAGCCGCGCACGCTCAGTCGGTCAACACGGGCTCCGGGGTGCGTCACCTGCCACCATGCGAGTAGCGCCCGATACTCGCCCTCGGACAGCTCGAACGGCTCCCACTCCAGGACCTCCTCCTCCGGCAGGTCGTCATACCCGCACGCGAAGAACGCGTTGGCCACGTCCCGCGGCGGGAACACCCCGCGCTCCTCGGGGATGCGGAAAGACAGGCCCTTCGTCACGATTCGCTTGGCCAGAGGAAGTACGGATGATGCCATGGGCCAGACAACGTCAGACTGTTGAGCGGCCGGGCCGGCACCCTGCCGGCTCGCGACCTGTGATCATTATACCCGCTGGCTCGGTCCACTCCAGCGGCTGGTTATGTGCCGGGCGTGGTTGCACGCTCATGCGACAACCAACGGTTCTTCCCGCTCTTCGAGCCGCCAGGCGGCATAGGCCAGCACCGCATCAATGTCTTCGGGCTCCAGGTAGGGGTACGCTTGCAGAATCCGTTCGCGCGACTTGCCGGAGGCGAGCAGGCCCAGAATGGTGCCGACCGTCACACGGAGGCCGCGGATACACGGCTTGCCTCCCATTACGGCGGGATTGTGGGTGATTCGAGAAACCTGCATCGGAAACCTCCTCCCTCAGGGCTTGATCGGTTGGTTTAAGCGCCGCATCTGCTGCATCTTGTGTGCTCCCATGAATGCGAATCATCGGCGACTGTCGTGGATGTTCGGTTGCCACACCAGACTGTGGATTCGCATCCCATTATATTATCTTCCAGGCCAGTGCCTGAATAGATCCACGCCATAGCAAAGGGCGGTTCTCTGCCTCCGAGTGGCCGCGCGGGCTGAAGCCCGCGGCTCTTTACTTTCCGGGGGCCTATTCAGCCACGGCCAGCCATTCGAGGTTGCCCTTTTGGCCTGCTACCGGGCTCTGAATGGCGTGCGTCAGGGTGATGCCGGCCGATGCCAGGCGCTGCGAGACGGCCTGTAGAACGCCGGCGACTTCTTCCGCGGGCAGGACGCCTCCCCGGAGCTGCTTTCGGTCGGCCTCGTAGTGCGGCTTGATCAGGGTGATGACGCGACCGTCGGGTTTGAGCAGTTTCAGGGCGTTCGGCAGGATGCGGTGCTGGGGCGTCCAGCCCACGTCGATGGTGACCAGGTCCACCGGTTCGGGCAGGATGACGTGCATGGCGTTGGTCCGCTCCAGGACCACCACGCGCGGGTCCGTGCGGAGCTTCCAGGCCAACGCGCCGTACCCGGTGTCGATGGCGTACACCTTGGCGGCCCCGCACTGCAGCAGGCAGTCCGTGAACCCGCCGACGTTACAGCCCAGGTCGGCGCAGACATAACCAGCCGGGTCAACTTCGAAGGCATCGAGTGCAGCCGCCAGCTTGTGGCCGCTGCGGCTAGCGTATGTGCGATCGGATGGGTTGGACAATGCGGTGACCTCTTCTGACGAGGTTCTATTGTAAGCGTCAGCAGTGTTTGGAGACCACGGGTGGCTCCTCCCGCTCCCCGCGTTGCTCACGGTGCTTGCTGCTATCGACAATCGGCGGCGGCGTGCCCTCCGCCCCGAAGGGGCGCCAGTCAATAGTCCAGGGCGTAAGCCCTGAGGAAAGTGGGCGCCTAAAGCCGCGAGAACCCCGCAGGGGCGAGAGATGGGCGCAAGCTTTTGTCGCCCCTTTCAGGGCTTGCTACATCAGCAGACTGTTCGCGAACCGAGGGCTTACGCACCCCCGGCTATTCACTGCCGCCCCTGCGGCGCTGACAGCGGCGATCGGGCGGATCGGACGGATCGGACTGATCAGACCTACCGTCCCTGAAAGGCGGGAAAGGGCACTTCTGCGGGATGCTGAGGCAGAAGATGTGGGTAGCACGCTCACAGAGCCGGGCACACGTCTCACTCTGAAAAGCTCAACAGGCTGGGGTGCGGCAGGGCTGGGCAATAGCGGAGGGGCGTTTAAGTCACCACGGCCTCGGCCTCGATCTCAATCAGGGCGGCATCATCGATGAGCCGGGCGACCTGCACGATGGATGTGGCCGGGCGGATTTCGGCGAACACTTCGCCGTGCACCCGGGCCACCTCTTCCCACTTGGAGACGTCCACCACGTACATGCGGGTGCGGATGACCTGGTCCATACGCCCGCCAAGGGCCTCGATGGCCGCCCGGACGATGGTCAGCGAGCGGCGGGTCTGATCGGCCAGGGAGGGCGAGTAGCTGCCGTCGGGGTTGACGCCTACCGTGCCGGTGACGGCGATCAGGTTGCCGCTACGAACCGCGCGGGAATAGCCCATGATGGGCTCCCACCGGGAGCCCGAACCGGCACACAGCCGGCCGGCGCGCGGGGTCACACTGATGGAAACATCAGAGGCCATGTCAGGCGGACGGGGCCTTGGTCTTGAGGCCGTTCAAGCGTCGCTGAAGACGGGATTTACGGCGAGCGGCCGTGTTCTTGTGCAGCGTGCCCTTGGCGGCGATCTGGTCCACCTTCTTGATGGCGGCCCGGGTTGCTTCCTCGGCCTTGGCGACGTCGGAACTGGTCAGGGCCTGCTCGACAGCGCGCAACTTCGCCTTGACCTGGGATTTGCGCGCCTTGTTGAGGGCTTGACGCTTGGCGTTTTGACGGATCCGCTTCTGGGCGGACAGCGAATGGGCCACTGAAGTCTCCTGGAAAAAAAGGATCGACCCTTACTGCTGTTTCTTCAGGTCGTCGATCCGCTTACGGACGTCACCGTTCCGGTAGTTGTAGTCCCATTGTATGAGCTGGCCGTAGGTTTTCAAGGCTTCAGGCACCTGCTTGTCGTCCTGGTAAGCCCGGCCCAGCCAGTAGTGCAGTTCCTTGCCGAGGGCATCGTCGGGCGTCTCGTAGGACGCGATGGCCTCCCGGAAGGTGTCCACGGCCTGGGAGAAGTAGCCCTTTTCATAAAAGCAACGGCCGATGTAGAGACTGCAATTGAACCGTACCTTGGGATCGCTGCGGGCTTCCTGGAGGACGGGGATGGCCTCGTCATACTTGGCCGGATCATACCTGCCGGCCTTGAACAGCATTTCGCCATACCGGTAGCGGATACGCATGTCGGTCGGATAGTGGCGGGTGCGGTCCTTGAAGACGTTCAGTTCGAACTTGAGCTGGTCGCGCCGATGATGTTGGACCGCCTCCCGGTCGCCCTTGGCTTCGATTTGCCGCTCCAGCCGCTTGAGTTGGCGAATGCGGATATCCTCGGCACGAAGCTTGTAGCTGTACTCGTTGCTCTCCTTGAAGGCCTTGACCAGGATGTTGATAGCCTTCTTCTCTTCCTGCTCGTTGTCCCGGCGGCAGAGCAGCTCAACCAGTTCGAAGATCCCTTTTCTGTCGGTGGGATGAGCCGCGTAGTGCATCTGGGCGTTGGCGATGAGCTCTTCGAGTCGGGAATCGGCCTGGACCAGCCGATCCCGGTCGTGCAGCTCCTTCTGGGCTTCGGTGTCTCGGACAGAGTCGCGGAACGACTCAGCCGAGGAGTACTTGCCCTTCAGGATGGTCAGCTTGCCGGCGACGTCGCGCAGGTCGGTGGAGATCTCCATGTCCTGCGGCTTGAGCGCTCGCAGCTTGGATAAGGCATCCACCGCCCGGTCGTATGCGGTGATGGCCAGCACGGGCTCACTGTCCTGAGCAGCGTCCCCCAGCCCTTCGTAAACCTGACGGAGGGTGACGAAGCGGGCCGGGTTGGTCTTCTCCTCACGAACGGCCGCGTCGGCCAGCATCTCGCCGATCCATAGGGTGGTGGCATCAAAGCGACCTCTGGCGGCGTTTTTGAAGAGGGCCTCCATGTAGCCGATGTTTCGCGGCTGGCGAGAGAGCAGCTGCTCGGCATTGAGCATGGCCTGCTTGGGGTCCTTCCCGCTGGTGGGGAACTTCATCTGATCCGTGAAGCCGACTTTCTTCGGACCGCGGAACAGAGCGGCCGCATAGCAGGGCTTGTGACCCTCTTCGACCGCGTCAGGCCAGAAACCCAGCCCCTGTAGATAGCACTCCACGGCGTAATCGAAATTCTTCTTGGAGGCCATGTCCTGCCCGCGGGCGAACCATTCGCGGGCTTTGCGGAGGTCCTCATCGGAAAAGGTCGGCTTGGCTTGAGGTTCTTCGGGTTTCTTGGCCATGTCGTGTGTAGTCGGGTTGGAGGCCTCGATGTTGCCGGGTCAGCTTCAGCGTATCTTCTTAATTCGTGACCTCTTATCGTAATGGTGGCGTGCAGGAGGGTCAAGCCGTTGACGACGGTTGGCACGGGCCGCGGTCGCCCGGGGGCCACCGGCGCGGACGTGTCCTGATGCGTCCGGATCCGCTACAATCTGCCATATGGCAGCCGATCGACTACCGAACCGGATTGTCCTCTATCCTGACTCCAGGCTGCGGCAGAAGTGCGCACCCGTCAGGGAGTTCGGCGAACCGCTCGCTGCCTTGGCCCGCCGGATGATCGAGTTGATGCATGCCAACAAGGGCGTGGGGCTGGCGGGTCCGCAGGTGGGCGTGTGCGAACGCATTTTCGTCTGCAACCCGACCGGTGAGCCCGGGGATGACCGGGTATTCATCAATCCAGAGCTATCGGACCTGACCGGGGCGGTCGAGGGGGAGGAAGGCTGCCTGTCGATCCCCGAGGTTCGGGTCATGGTGCGGCGGGCGAAGAAGTGCCGCATCCGCGGGCAGGACGTGGCCGGTGAGCCGGTGGAGGCGGTTGCCGAGGACCTGCTCGCTCGTATCTGGCAACACGAAACCGACCATCTCGATGGCCGGCTGATCATCGATCGGATGAACCCGGCTGACAAGCTGGCCAACAAGAAGCCCCTCGCTCAGCTCGAGGCGGATTTCCGCAAGCGATGAGCGCAGGTGAGTTCAGCGCGTCAGCAGCGCGAATACGGGGTCGCCAAGTTCGTCGGGCTCTACCGTCAGCCGAAACTGTTTATCGAACACCTCTGATCTCACCCAGCCGCCTATGCCGGGGACGGGTGTGTAGCCTTCAGCTTCATGCGCAAATATTTCAAATTGAAGCGGCTCTGTCCTCGCATCAACCAGCCAATACTCGCGGATACCAGCCTGCCAGTAGAGTCCACGTAGAACCACCGTATCTTTTCGCTGCGAGGTGGGGCTGACCACTTCCAGCACCATGTCGGGCGAGCCCTCGATCTCGACCGATTCTTCTGCTCCCTCGATCCATTTGACACGGCCGCTGCGGATCGAGTCACGCGAGACGAACAGCCCATCGGGCTCGGTGGACAGGCCAGCCTCGGGGTGGCTCAGCAGAGTCCGATCGTGGAAGTAGCGCCCGAGGCGGTTTGCCTTGACCAGGGTGCCGATGACGATAGCAAATTCGCCATTGACCTGGTTGTGCGAAAACAATCGTTCCGGGCTCATATCCACCCAGACCTCACCATTAAGAAAGGAGTAGCGTCCCGTCTCTGGAAACTCATCGGACCGGGCCCAATCACGGAACGACGCGATGTCAGGGAAGTGCCCGGGAATTCGGATTTTCTCCTCGATGATGATTGAACTCATGGACATGGCTCCTTCGCGGCACGGTCCCCGCATGCCTCAGACATTATAAGGTCCCGTATTGTCGTGGAACACGGCGAGGATGTCAGCAAGACATGCCCGCCACCCTCAGGGCCTTCTCCATGGCTTCGCGGGACCGGGCCAGTCGTCGGACGATCTCGTCGAACTGCATGGAGGCCGCGTCGTCTGTGCCGTCTACGCGCTCGATGAGCATGGGGCCGGCGAAGCCGGCGGCGGCGAGGATACCGAACAGCGTCGAATGGTCGACGCTGCCTTCGCCAGGCGGCGGGAAGTTCATCTCGAACCGTGCTCCGCGGTGATCTTTGAGGCACAGGGCCCGGACCCGGTCGGCGATGAGTGGCAGGTCGGCCGTCGGATCGACACCCTCGTAAAAGTGCACGTTGCCCGCGTCGTAACAGATCGACAGCGCGGGGTGGTTCACCGTTTCGAGCGTAGCGCGGCACTCGACGGCGGTGGCCGTGTTGCCGGTGTGTGGCTTGACCACAATGCTGACGCCTGCGTTGGCCGCACGGACGCAGACCCGCCGCATGACCTCAGCCCAGCGGGCTTCATCGGTGGCTTGATCGGCATGCGGCCGCTTACCGGAGAAATCCGGAAGATAGCTGTGTGTGCCCATGGACAGCAGGCAACGGATTCCGACGGCCGCGGCCTGGTCCACGGCCGCGTTCCAGGCCGCCTCGCCGCTTTCGGCATGCGCGGAGGCCAGGCAGAAGTAGACCACCGGGTCGAGGCCGTAGGCGCGGGCCTGCTCCACGGCGCGGGCGAATGTCGCTCCCTCATCGTCGGGGTGGGGCACGGCGCGGCCGTCGTGAGGTAAACCCAGGCAGACGAAGCGGAACCCGGCGGCAGCCACACCTTTCAGCGCACGCGCATAGGAATGGCCGCGAAACGGAAGCGTCATGGCGCCCAGTTGGATGCTCATCCGAGTCACTCCTCGATGACCGGCCACAAAACGAGAACAGATCGGTTGCCGGTCGGAACTCGATCCAATCTATCGGCTGCCAGCGCCCTTCGCCATGGGCCCGTCGTCGGATACACTCTCGATCAGCCGGAACCAACAGGGAGCGGATCGTCGTGCCCCTGAGAATCCCGCTTGCGAGAGGCTTGCCATGATCTGTATGCACCGTGCTACTGCGTTACTGTCGATCATCTTTGCCGCCACGAACGTCTCGGGAAGGGCATCTGCCGCGCAGCCCAAGGTGGCGCCAGGTCCCGGCGGCGAGCCCGACTGGAGCTACCTCTTGAAACAACAGTGGGGGCTGGACATCAACCGCGATCTGCGTAATCCGCCGCTTGAAGGGGCGGAGCCGGCCGCATTGTTCCGCCGGGCGGATGCCAGCAAGCCGGTCACGTTTACTCCCATCATCGCCCTGGGCCTGGAGACGCCGACCAGCGGCGGATGGTACGCTGTTGATCCCAGGACCCTCACGCTGGCCAAAGGTGGGGAACATGGCATCTGGACGTACACGCACAAGCAGCCCGCCGAGGAGATCAAAAGCGGGCAGTACACGCCGCCCCGGCTGGAGCGAGGGCTTGCACACTTTGACCCCGGTGACGCCGTCTTTGGTCTGTGGGTGAGCAACGAACAGTTCAAAGGGGAAAGTGTCTTCACGCAGCCGGCGATGGTTACCAGGCTCAACGAGCGACTGCGGCAGCAACCCTACAAGACGATGATCTATCCCAACCGTCATCCGAAGACCGGTGAATTCATCGCCAACAGCTACATCATCGGCTGGGAGTATTCGACCAACGATGATTTCCAGGATGTGGTCACGCGCGTGGACAACGTGTTGCTCATTCCGAGTAAACAGCCCATGCAGTCCATAACCGGCGAGCGGCCGCAGATGAAGAAAGTGGCCGGCGGTTATCAGTTCACGGAAGGCCCGGCCTGGGATGCCGCGCACGAGGCGCTCTACTTCACCGATATTCCCGCGTCGCAGATCCTGCGCGTCCTGGAGGGCAAGACCGAAGTTGCACGCACCGGCACCGGCGAGGCCAACGGCTTGATGTTCGATCGCGCGGGGCGGCTGCTTTGCTGCGAGGGCGGCGCGCGGCGACTGTCTCGCGGTGCACCCGGCGGTGAGTTTCGGACGGTGGTCTCGGAATCCGAGGGAAAAAAGCTCAACAGCCCGAACGATCTGTGGATAGACGCAACAGGGGGGATCTACTTTACCGATCCCCGCTACGGCAACCGCGACGACCTGGAACTCGACAAGGAGGCGGTGTACTACGTCACCGCCGATGGTGGGTCGATCACGCGCCTGGTTGATAATCTTGTACGGCCGAACGGCATCGCGCTTTCGCCGGACGGCGCGTTTTTGTACGTCGTGGACAACGGAGCCCACTCGTTGCATCGTTACGCAATCAAGGCCCCGGGCAAGCTCGGGAAAGGTGAGCGGATCGCGTGGGTTTACCAGCCCGACGGCATGAGCGTGGACAGGGCCGGCCGTCTTTACGTTACCGGCGAAGGCGGCGTGTGGGTGCTGAAGCCGGATGGCCAGTGGCTGGGCCTCATCGAGACGCCCGAGCATCCCTCCAATTGCACGTTTGGCGGACGGGACCTGGAAGTTCTTTTTATTACCGCTCAGAAGTCGCTCTACGCTATCACGACGCGCACGCGTGGGTGGCACGTCCACTTGGATGGCCCACCGAAGAAATGAGAGCTGGTATCGCGCCACTCCGCCTTGCGGCAGCAGGAGCATAGACCAGTTGACCGCCGGGCGTGCCACTGCTGTGTCAGCTTGCTGCTACCCACATCTTCTGGCTCGCATTCCCGCAGGAGTGGCGTTTCCAGCCCGGCCAAGTCGGTAGGTCCGATCCGTCTAATCGGTCTAATCCGTCTGATCGCCGCTTTCATCGCCGCAGCGCCGACAGCAGCTCGCGCTCATCTGTCAGAGGGTAAGGGAGAGGTTTGGGGTTTGACCGGCCACTCCCTCCCCGTTGTCGCTTGACCATGCTGATCTCGGTACGTACAGAACTCCTCCAGCGTCAGCACGCCCAGCTTGCGGCAAAAGAACTTCACTCGTATCTTCCGGTTGTCGTTGTAGTTCTTTCGCTTCACCTTCATGCGCCGAAGACGTACTGGGATCCACGAATTCAGTTTCCGGAACATCCGGCGCGGATTTGTGGGTGTGCACGGTGCCGCCGAGTTGTGGATACACGCCGCTGCCCATTCATGGGTGAACAGCAAGCTCACAGGACTGTGGCACACGCTGGTACTGCAATGGCGCACGGTGTTACAGTAATGGCACACGGTGGTATGGCAATGGTGCACGCCTCCGGGGCAGGTGCTCTGGCTGCGCAGGTCAGGAACATGGTCAGGGGGCAACGTAGCGGTACTGGAAGCGGCCTTCCGGGGCGGTGTCGCCGCTCACGTACACGTCCAGGATCTCGCCGGCTTGCTGAGCGTTGTCCAGCCATTTGAAGTCGATGGCCAGGCGGGTGATCCCTTCCGGAATCCCGAGGGCGGCGCGCGGAATGGCCAGGTGCAGCTCGTTGCCCTGGGCTCGGTAGGTCAACTGTGCGGTCTTCTTCCAGCTCCAGCCCTGGTCGCTGCGCTCCAGCCACGTGGACCGATCGCTAACCACAGTGCGGTTCACGATGTACTCAAATCCTTCCCACCCGGTGGCCATATCCTGGTCAGCGTCGATCAGCAGCCACATCCAGTTGGGCGAAGTGTGCTGGGTCAGCGGTTCGCGGGTCCGCACGTGGAAGTAAACCTGCGCGGCGTCGCGAGCGACCTTCGCGGCCACGATGTCGTTACGACCGGTGCGGTTGGTGTAGCGCAGCCCCGCGGCGCCTTCGAAGTCCCGCGGCAGCGTCTCGTTCAGATGGTCTTGGAACTCGGGTTGCACATCTTTCCATGCAGCGTGATCAGCGCCTGGCCGGATCGTGGCAGGCGCCGATGCTTTGGGCAGTGGCGGGGCCCCTTTGTAGCGGCGGATGTTGGCGACCATCTGCCAGTAGTAGTTGTCCCCGTGCCCGCCTTTCATGGGTTCGATGTCCCGGCTGTACTCCTGGCTGAACTGGTCCACGAAGATGATGGGGCCATCGGGCTTACCCCAGCGGCCGGCGATCCATTCGTTCCATCCGGTGATCATCACGAAGGGCGGCTGGAGCTCGAAGGCCCGCTTCCACTGCTCCTGGAAGTTGTGGCCGTGGACAACTGCATCCGGACCCGTGTCCATTTTTCCGTTGTGGAAGCTTCGGCCGCGGGCATCGAAGTGGCTCATGTTGGTGACCTTGCCGTCTTCCGCACGGAGGTTCTGGGCCACGGAGACGTTGACCTGCTCGGGCTTGGACGGGTCATCGGTGAAGCCGTAGGGCTGCGGGTAGGTGGCCTCCCAGTGCCACGCATACGGCGTGTTGACCATCTCGAACGGCCAGTGAGCCCGGCGCAGCGTGAAGAACGCCTTCAGATCGTCGTCGGCCAGGGCTGGATCGCAGATCATCAGCGGCTTGCCCTGCCAGTGGAACCACAGCTCGCGGTGCAGGCCGGGCTGGTAGAGTTCGGTGAAAATGCGGCGCGCCGTCTTGCCGGCCTCGGTATTGACCATGAAGGCGATCTGCGGCGTCGGCTCGCCTTCACGGCGGATCTGCGCGAAGACCTCACACAAGGTCAGGAATGTTTCACGATAGGTGACCGCGTTGGTCGTGTCGAAGATGAGCGTGTCGATGCCCGCATCGGCCAGGAGATGAGCATGGCGGCGCAGCACCCAGGGGTCTCGGGAGAGGTAGTAGCCGTAGAGCGGCTCGCCCCAGTAGTGCGACCTGCCGATAGGACCCCAGAGCGGCGAGCCCGGCTTCTTGATCGCCTCCGGATCTTTGGCCAGGATGCGGGCCACGTCGTAGGGTCCGTCCCAGTGGGGGCTCTTGTTGTGCACTTCGTTGAGCCATAGAAAGTAGAAGATGCCGACGAAGCGGTCGCTTTTTGGGGGGCCGACTTCTTCGGACAAGGGCAGCGAGCGGCCCAGTGCATCGACGGCCGGCCAGGGCGTGCCCGGCAGAGGCACCGGCGGGCTGCTCTCGGCCCTAGCAAGAGGTGGGCAGGTCAAGAGCAGAAATGGCAGAAGCGAAGTCCTAATGCATACTCTTTCAAGCGCACGTGGTACGCTCGTAAAGAGTTCTTTTTCTAGGGGCTGGCGCTTTCCTAGGTGCCGTTGAGCTGATTCCGTGCCCACAGTACAGTCTCCTTGAATAGCTCAAAGTTCTCAGCGTTGCGTAAGATCTTGATGTCGAAAGTCGGCCTATCTTCGGCAGGGGGTAGATCGACCCCGGGAATCTCATTAAACTTGCATCGAAGCGCTTCGCAGAGGGTAGCGATGTTGAACGGCTTGTCCTTCCGAAGATCTCCGAAATCGATCATGACTCTCAATCGATGATCGTCGTGAGTAGGCCACCAGACTTGGACTATCCGACGAGGTCTTCCCGGCCGGTTCAGAAAATATGGAATATAGGAAGGCTCAGCTCCCCATTGACCTTTCTTTCTGTCTGAGTAGATCTCGATCCACTCGTAGAGCCGAGTGAAGTCGCGCGCAGCCTCCTCGCCCAGTTCCTCCTTCAGTCCTGCTATAAACCCTTCGTACGTAAGATCGTATTTGTGCCTACTCATACTTGGTTCTTCCTTTGATGCGATCGCCCGCTATCAATTCTTATTATACCTGAGGTGCATCCGGTCGGGAATGGCTGCCTCCTCGGCACGCTTTGCCACACGATGGGCACCCTTGGCGGCTTGGTTCACTCCATGATCGATGTTTCTCGCTCCTGGCCGGATTGGGTGTTAAGGTATCTACGTTCTGTAAAGCGCGAGGGTGTGCGATGAGTGGCTCACAAACTGAATTTGGCCCCTGGTCTTGGCAGAGGATGATCCGAGCCGTGGAGAAGGTGCGCGAACGAGTGCTCAGAACCGCGGCGACGCTCCAGCAGGCCGGTGTTCCGTATGCGGTCGCCGACGGCAATGCGGTGGCCGCGTGGGTGTCGCGGGTAGACGAAGCGGCCGTCAGGAACACGCAGGACGTGGACATCCTGGTTCGCCGATCCGATCTTGAGACAATCAAGGCGGCCATGGCAGCGGCCGGATTTGTTTACCGCCACTCCTCTCGCAACGACAGGTTTCACGTTGGGGCCGAAGCCCGGGCCCGCGATGCGGTGCATGTCGTGTTCGCTGGCGAAAAGGTGCGGCCTGACTCTGTCCTGCCCGCACCGGACGTGAGTGAGTCCGAGCCGGGGGAGTCTTTTCAAGTGCTTTCGCTCGATGCGCTGGTCCGCATGAAGTTGACGTCCTTTCGCGATAAGGACCGGATGCACCTCCGGGATTTGATCGACGTGGGCCTGGTTGATGCCACCTGGTGCGGTGGGCTCAGCACTGAGCTGGCAGATCGCCTTCGCGCGTTGCTGGCCGATCCTGAAGGTTGAGAGGCCAGCGGGCTCTGTTTGGGGCAAGCGCCGCTTCCAGTTCGCCACTTCTGTAGCGGCCGGCCTCCGTGCCGGCCGTTCAGCCCACAGATGATTGCCTGCGAGCGTTGGCACCTGGGCGTCCGATTACCCCCCCCCCTGCCCCCCTTTGAAAGGGGGGGAGAGGCCGGCCGCTTCGGCGCGGAGGCCGGCCGCTGCGGGCGCGGAGGGTGGCCGCTACAGACACGGACTTGTCCGCTGGGAAGGCGCCTACCCGGTCTCGGCGAGAGCGGCGCAGAGTTTTCCGACCACCAGCAGTCCGATAGGTGTCCCTATGATCCCGCCGAGGATGGCCAGCAGCAGGCCGACGGGGGCGAGGCTCGGATGGAACGCGGCCGCGACCACCGGCGCGGAGGCCGTTCCACCCACGTTGGCCATGGAACCGGTGGCCACCAAAAAGAGCGGGGCCCGAAGCAGGCGGGCCCCCACGAAAAGGATCGCGATGTGAATCAGCAGCCAGACGGCCCCAATGGCGAAGAGCCAGGCATCCTCACGGCCGATCAGGCGCAGGTCGGCCTGGGCGCCGAAAGTCGTTAGCAGCAGGTAGAGTCCGGCGTTTCCAAGCGACGATGCTCCCGCATCGTCAAGTTTTCGCAAGGACGTGAACGACAGGGCGATGCCTGCCGCGGTAGTCAGCAGGATGCCCCAGCCGAAGCCGCTGAGCACCTGGCTCAGACGCAGCGTGGCCAAGACGCCGCCGGCTTGCTCCGCGCGGCTGACCGTGCTCCCTAAACTCTCTCCAACGAACAGGCAGAGCTGGCTGACCGCGAAGCCGATGCCCAGGATCGCGAGCACGTCGGGCGTGTGGATCGGCCGCGAGCGTTCCGCCTGCTGCAGCGCGAGGCGCGAGGCGAGCTGCTCCACCAGACAACCATCCGCGCGGTTGAACCGGTCGAGCCGTGCCTGCCATCCGACCAGAGCGATGAGCACGCCCAGCCAGGTGTAGGCGCAAACTGTATCCACCACCACCATCTTGCCGAAGAGCGTCGGCTCGAGACTCACGCTGGCGGCAATGGCCGCCATGTTGGGGCTGCCGCCGATCCAGGAGCCGGACAGTGCAGCAACACCCTTCCAGAGATCCGGCGGAAGCGTCCCCGCTGGCAGGAAGTAGAGGAACAGCGCGATGCTGCCGGCCGCACCGGCCACAATGCCCAGTGTGCCGATAAGCATCATGGCGATGCCCTTCGGGCCGACTCGGGCAATGGTGGCCGGGTCCGACGGTAGGAGCAGCAGCACGATGATCACCGGCAGGATGGGGCTGACCATGAAGCCATAGAGCGGTGACTCATGCGGAATCAGCCCGACACTGGAGCAGAGCATGGGCAGGAAGTACATCCAGATCAGCGCCGGGAAAAAGCGGAAAAAGCGTTGCAGGCCGGGTCGAGCCGACACCCAGAAGATCACTGCGGCCAGTGTGGCCAGGAAGGCGAAGAGAGCAACCGGCGAGCCGGCCAGGTAGAGACGGAGCGCTTCCCGCTGCATGTCGAGCCGGTCAATGAGCTCCATCATGGCGGGTAGCCTCAGGAGTTGAACTGTTGATCACCGGGAGGATACCGGTGAAACACCTTTGCTCCTGACCGGCTGGAAGCCGGTCCCACACTCTACACCGGTTGGAAACCGGTGCCACATTTCAGAGCAGCTTGGTCACGCCGGGTTTGGGTAGCGGGTAGTTGCCGTCGGGGCCGGGCTTTGTGGGCGGCTCGAGGTCGAAGCCGGCCTGCTCGGGTTCAGGACCGAATCCCTGCCTGGAGGCGTTGACCTCCTCCCACTTGACCGGCTGACCGGTGTAGCAGGCGATCTGGCCCATGATGGTGATCAGCGTGCTGTTGTTCATGTGGTAGCCGCTGTTGATCGGCTTACTTTCGCGAATGGACTGGACCATGTACGCCTGCTCGGCCAGGTAGGGGTTATTGTGTTGACCGGTGAACTGCCACTTACTTTCGCCGTCGATGCGGCAGGGGCCCAGGAAACATTTTCCCTTGGTGCCCATGATGATGTCGTCGTAGTTCTGATAGGTGTTGTGCTGCGTCCGGCACATGGCATAAAGCCGCGT
>BTUC01000006.1:0-29234 GCA_045863575.1 Phycisphaerae bacterium | reverse complement strand
GCCCGAGGCGTATTCGTAGACCACGGTGTGATGATCGTACATGTCGCCGTACTGATCGCCATAGGACGCCGACCGCCCGGCCAGGCCGAAGCACCACTTGGGCGTTTCTTCCTTCAGCGCCCACTCAGCCCGATCGACGTTGTGTACCAGCGACTGCGGCACGTCGTCGCCGGAAAGCCAGAAGAAGTGGTACCAGTTGCGGAACTGGTACTGGATCTCGGTCAGGCCGGCTTCTCTGGGGATGACCACGTACGGCGGGCGCAGGAACATGCACTGGACGGCCACGATCTCGCCGATGGCTCCGTCGTGAATGCGGGCCATGGTCTCCTTCCAGCCTGCGTGGTGGCGACTGTGCAGGCCGGAGAGGATGCTCAGGTTCTTCTCTTTTGCCAAAGCGCAGACGCCGCGCATCCGCTGCACGCCGAGCGGGTCGATGCCGTGGGGTTTTTCAACGAAAACGTGCTTACCGGCCTTGATGGCGGCTTCCGCGTACATGGGGTGGAATTTCGACGCGCAGGCGATGACGACTAAATCGCAGGAGTCGATCACGGCCTTGTAGCCGTCAAAGCCGACGAAGCAATGGTCATCATCCACCCGGGTCTGTTCGGGAAACTGATCCTTCAGCAGCTTGCGGGCGTTCTGCAGCCGGTCGGCAAACAGATCGCACAGGGCCACGCACTGCACGAACGGACCGGCCTTGAAGTATTCGATGACGGCAAGCGGTCCACGGCTGCCGCAGCCGATGAGGCCGATGCGGATCGTTTCGTTGCCGGCCGCATAGGCGCCATGGGTAGCACCGAGTACGGCCGCACCGGTCACACCGCCGGCGGATTGTTTCAGAAAACGACGGCGTGTCGTGGTGCGTTTGGTGGCAGGTGATGATTGTGACATGGTGCATGATCCTCGAGTGATTTGATCACCGGAAGCGGAGCCGCACACCTTCTGGCGGCGCTGTTCAGACGGTTTCATAAACCGTTCGGTAGCGGTTTGCAAGCGGTTCGGCTGCGAGAGCACGCGGATGGTTCACAGCAGTTCCAGTCGACGGGCATGTGGCTGAAGCCGATTAGAGAAGCCGGTTAAAACATGCTCTTCATGGACAACAGGGGACGGGTATGTGCAGCGCGGCACGAACCAGCCCTATAAGGGCTGGCGTGAAGCCGCCTTCGGCGGAAAGCACCGTAAACGGTGCTGCGCGCGAGCGGCGCTGTGAAGGCAACCTTTTTCCTCCCCCCCTTTCGAAGGGGGGGCAGGGGGGGTATTCTGGTCGCGCGTAAGGCTGCTGGTGGCGCGAAGGGTGGCTGCCGAACGGGCGGATGACGGCCGAAGGCCCTCCAGGAGGGCGCGGGGCGAACGGCCGAGACTCCCGGCTGCCACGCAATGCACCGGAGATCACATGCCGCTCAGCGTTGATCAAGTGCTGGAGCTCTCGCCGGACGCGGCCTCGACGGCTGCGGGACGCAAGCTCAGTGCGCCCAAGTCCTGGAAGAACCTGGGCCAGAGTCCGGCCGCCCTCTGGGGCGAGTGCATGGGTTCGGCCGTTTACCAGGTCCGCGTGAGCTGCGCCGACTGGTCCTACAAGTGCAGTTGTCCGAGTCGTAAGTTCCCCTGCAAGCACGTGCTGGGCCTGCTGCTGATGGTCGCGGGACAGACCGGCGACATTGCTGAGGCCGACGCGCCTCAGTGGGTGACCGATTGGTTGGCCAAGCGCGACGCCACCGCCAAAGCCAGGGAGGCCCGCCAGGAGAAGCAGGCGGCTACCGCTGCTGAGCCGGCAGCCGTGGCCAAACGGGCGGCGACGCGAGAGAAGCGCGTGGCCGAGGGGATCGAGCGGCTTGATCTCTGGCTGCGGGATCTCGTTCGCAACGGCCTGGCCGGCGTGGAGACAAAGCCGTTTTCCTTCTGGGATTCGTTGGCGGCCGGCCTTGTCGATGCCCAGGCGCCGGGTCTCGCCACACGCGTGCGGCAACTGGCGGGCATCCCCGGATCGTCGCCGGACTGGCCGTCGCAGTTGGCGGAGGGGCTGGGGCGGCTGGCCTTAATCCTGCATGCGTATCGTCGACTCCCCGACTTGAAGCCCGGGTTGCAGGCCGATGTCCGTTCGCTCATCGGCTGGACCCTCTCGCAGGAGGAACTCGCCGAGACGGGCGAATCCGTGCAGGACATCTGGGCGGTTGTCGGCCAGTACGTCACTGACGAGGAGCGGCTGCGCGTCCAACGTTCTTGGCTCAAGGGGATGGACAGTGGTCGCCAGGCGCTGGTTCTGCAATTCTCCGCGGCCGGTGCACCCTTTGGAGAACCGATCGTGCCGGGCTTCCGGTTCGCCGGCCGGCTGAGCTTCTATCCGGGCGCCTGCCCCCAGCGGGCGCGGATCGCCGAGCGCGCCGGCGACTCACAGATCCTTGAGGGCAGGTTCCTCGGCCACGACTCGATAGAGGCGTTCCTGGCTGAGGTTGCGGAGATGGTGGCGTGTGGGCCGTTTATCGAGCGTTTCCTTTGCGTGCTGAAGGACGTCGTGCCCGTCTGTGGTTCTGAAGGGAAGTGGCAAATCGTGAACAGCGGGCAGGCATTGCCGTTGTCACGAGGTGAGCACTGGCGGTTGCTGGCGCTGTCGGGCGGGCGGCCGGTGGATCTCGCGGGGGAGTGGAACGGGCATCGCCTGCTACCGCTGTCGGCGATGGCGGGCGGCGTATACCACGTGTTGCCGGTGGGTTGATGGAAGCGATCTGCAAACAGATGCTGCTGGGAACGGCGAATGCGCCTCTGCCCGTAGGTTCACTTGAAAACGAGCCGGTGGTGCTGGTGGATCGCGCCGGAAACCTGCCGCCCGAGTCGCGCCTCCTGCTATCCGCGGGCGCCTGTGCGGTTTATGCGCTGGCCGGCCGCAAGACGGATTCTCTGGACTCGGTTCCGGAGCCCGCGCCGCAGTCTGATCTGCCTGTGCCCGGTCCGCGCGGGGGACAGCTTCTGCGCCAATTGTTCGAAGTTGAGCACAGGTCCCTCCTGCCGGAGGCGCTGAGATGCCTGAAAGCTGCCGGCATGCGTCTGCCGGACGAGTTGCTGCCCGCTGCGCTGGCCATGACCGACCCGGCTGCTCGTGCCGCCGTCAGCGACGTCCTGGGTGCCCGCGGGTTATGGTTGAGTCAGTTCAGTCCCGAGTTCACATGGGTGCGCGGCGCAGTGCAGGTGAGCATACAGGGGCCCGATGAGGACCTCGATGAGCTGTGGGCGTCCGGAACTATTGCTGAGCGCGAAGCCCTGTTGCGGCGGGTTCGCTCTCAGGAGCCTTCGCGCGGGCGCCGGCTGCTGGAGAGCACCTGGGCCGGCGAGAAAGCCGAGAGCCGGGCTCGACTGCTGACCGCTTTGGCCGTCAGACTCACGGTTGAAGATCAGGAGTTTCTAGAGGGGGCGCTCAAGGACCGCAGCGAGGCCGTTCGCTCCCGGGCGGCGGAGCTGCTGGTGCGGATCGACGGTTCGCCGCTGCTGCAGCGGGTTTCTGCACGGGTCGAGGGATGGCTGCGATACATCCCGGCCGCCGCTCCGAAGGGATTGGGCTCGAAGCTCAAGTCGCTGGTGAGCAGAGCCCACACCGGCGAGCTGACTATCCGGCCGCCCGAACAGGTGGACCCGTCCTGGGAAAAAGAAGGCACGATCGGCAAACCGCCGGGTGGCGTGGGACCGCGCGCGTGGTGCCTGGCCCGCACGCTACGGCTCATCCCGCCCGCGTTCTGGGAGGGGCGGCTTGGCGCCAGTCCGTCGGAGCTTCTCGCGGCGCAGATGGAGGAGGAATGGGCCGCGGCACTCGTGACCGGCTGGACACAGGCTGCTTTGCTGCATCAAGCGCATGCGTGGATGCCGGCGCTCTACGATTTCCTGATCAGTCCGGCCGCGGCCAAGGTCAACGCCGGCCTGCTGGATCTGGACGCCGCCACGGCCATCGGCGAGTTGCTGGCGGGAATGGAGCCTGCGGCGTCGTCGCCGCGCGTACGGGCGCTGATCGAGACGGGAGCCATCCTGCCATTCCCCTGGCCGCACGGGTTGGATTCTCTGTCGACTCCGTGGACACCGGAAGTCGGGCGGGTCTATCTCGCCCATATGCGCAGGATCGCCCGGAAGGCGCCGTGGAGCGCCGGCGTGGAGGGCACCGTCGCACGCACGCTGGCTCTGGCGGCGCGAGCCCTGCCGCCGGAGTGTTTCGATGATGCGTTGGCGGCCTGGAATTTACCGGACAGCGAGGAATATCACGTTCAGCTCTGGCGCACGGAGCTGGGCCGCTTCACCGAAACGATTTCGATGCGGCAACGGTTCGTCAAGGAATTCACAAAGTCCGAAGTGGCATCTGATTGATGGCAGTTGGAAGGAGCAATTCGTGGCCAGGACCACACCCAAAGCGGGAGCGGATGCGGAACCCCAACAGATGCTTCGCCCGCACGCGGAGCAACTTTACGCCGAAGAGCTGGCCGAACTGGCCCGCGCAGACAACCGCCAGCGCCCGCCGAACTGGCAGCTCTCCCCGTGGGCGGTCAAGACGTACCTGCTGGGCGGCAAGCTGGAAAACGGCTTCGAAGTGAGCCCGAAGTACATCGGCAATCCGCGGCTGATGGAAATCGCCATCGCCACGCTGGCCACGGATCGGGCCCTGCTGCTGATCGGCGTTCCGGGAACGGCCAAGACCTGGGTGAGCGAGCACCTGGCGGCAGCCGTCTGCGGGGATTCGACGCTGCTGGTCCAGGGGACGGCCGGGACGGATGAATCCGCGCTGCGCTACGGATGGAACTATGCGCTGCTGCTGGCCGAAGGGCCGTCGATGGCCGCGCTGAAGCCCTCGCCCATGATGCGGGCCATGCAGGACGGCAGGATCGCCCGCGTCGAGGAACTCACCCGGATGCAGAGCGATACGCAGGACACGCTCATCACGCTGCTCTCCGAGAAGGTGCTGCCCATCCCCGAGCTCAACAGCGAAGTGCAGGCGGCCAGGGGCTTCAACGTGATCGCCACCGCCAACAACCGCGACCGCGGCGTCAACGAGCTGTCCAGCGCCTTGATGCGCCGCTTCAATAACGTGGTCCTGCCACTGCCCGACACGCTCGATCAGGAAGTCGAGATCGTTCATCGCCGTGCCACCGAGATCGGTCGAGCTCTTGAGCTGCCCGTGGAAAAGCCCGCCCTTGAAGAGGTACGCCGGGTGGTGACCATCTTCCGCGAACTTCGCGCCGGGCTCACCGAAGACGGCAAGACGAAACTCAAGTCGCCCTCCGGTACGCTTTCGACCGCAGAGGCCATCTCCGTCATGAACAACGGCCAGGCCATGGCTGCCTACTTCGGCGAGGGCACCCTTAACGCCAACGACCTGGCGGCGGGCATCACCGGTGCGATCGTCAAGGACCCGGTTCAGGACGCCGTCGCGTGGAAAGAGTATCTGCAAACGGTGGTCAAGGAGCGCGACGGCTGGAAGGATCTGTATCGTGCGTGCCGGGAAACGCTGTAACGGCGGGTGTTGGGTGTTAGGTGTTGGGTGTTGGGGGTCAGGTGTTGGGTGTCAGGTGTTAGTTGAGGGCTTGAGGTGAGTGGGCGGGTACAGACATTTCGGGATCTGCGCGTGTGGCAGGCCGCCATGGATCTGGTGGAGGGTGTCTACAGATGTACTGAGAGCTCTCCAAGAACGGAGCTCTACGGATTGACCGCCCAGCTGCATCGTGCTGCAGTCTCCATCCCCTCCAACATTGCGGAAGGGCAAAGCCGCGATCACCTGAACAAATATCTGCACCACCTGTCGTTTGCGCAGGGATCCTGTGCAGAGATACAAACGCAACTGGAGATCGCAGTGCGCCTCGGGTTTTGCGGGCCAGAGCAGATTGGGGACCTGACGGACATGCTTGCCGTCATTCGCCGTCAGCTGCACGCCTTGCGCAATGCCCTTCAGAAGGCAGATGATCATGTCACCTGAATCCCCCCATCCAACACCCAACACCCCACACCCAGCACCCCACACCCAACACGTAGTGTTGGGTGTACGCCACCACGGCCCGGGTTCCGCCCGCGCCGTTCGCGCCGCGCTGCGGACCCTTCGGCCGGACATCGTGTTGATTGAGGGGCCGCCCGATGCGGAGAGTGTGCTGCCGCTGATCATGGATGAAGGCCTGCAGCTCCCCGTGGCTCTGATGGTCTATTGCAGCGATGCGCCGCAAACGGCCATGTTCTATCCGTTCACGGTCTTCTCGCCCGAATGGCAGGCTCTGCGCTACGCGTTCGAGAACAGCGTCCGTGTGCGGTTTATCGACCTGCCCATGGCTCATTGTCTTGCTGAGGAGGATAAGAAGAAACCGTCGGTGGATGTGCCCAAGGGTGATCCTCCGGTTGGGGAGGGGAAGCCGTCGCCTCCGGCCGGAGAAGCCCCGCCGGCGGGTACGCCCGGTGCGGAGATACCGCCGCTTAGCGATGAGAATGCGCAACCGTCGACTATGCGTGAAGACCCCATCGGCATGCTGGCCGAGGCGGCCGGGTACACGGATCGCGAGCTCTGGTGGGAGCACCAGATCGAACAGCGCGTGGACGCGACGGACATGTTCCAGGCAGTGCTCGAGGCCATGAGTGCCGTGCGGGCGACGGCCGACCCGCCCGCGGGGCGCGAGGCGCTTCGCGAGGCCCACATGCGCCAATGCGTCCGGACGGCCATCAAGGAGAAATTCGAGCGGATCGTCGTCGTCTGCGGCGCCTGGCACGCTCCCGTGCTGGCCGAACTTGGACCGGCCAAGGCCGATGCCGATCTGCTCCGGGGTCTGCCGAAGACAAAGGTCGCCGCGACGTGGATCCCCTGGACCAACTCGCGCCTGTCGTATCGCAGCGGGTATGGGGCGGGCGTGGCTTCCCCAGGCTGGTACGAGCATTTGTGGAACTCGCCCGGCCAGGCGGCGGTCCGCTGGGCGGCAGTGGCCGCTCGCTTGCTGCGGCAGAAGGATCTGACCGCATCCTCGGCCCAAGTGATTGACGCCGTGCGCCTGGCTGAGGCCCTGGCCGCGATGCGCGGGCTGCCCCTTGCCGGGCTGGCCGAAATGAACGAGGCCATTCTCACAGTGCTTTGCCACGGCGACGTCGCGCCGATGGAGCTGATCCGCCAGAAGCTGGAAATTGGAGATCGGCTCGGGGCTGTGCCCAGGTCAACGCCGATCGTGCCGCTCCAGCAGGACCTCGAGACCCGCCAGAAGCAGGTGCGGCTCAAGGCATCCACCGAGATCAAGAAACTCGATCTTGATCTTCGCAAGGACGGGGACCGACAGCGCAGTCTGCTTTTGCACCAGGTGGGCCTGCTGGATGTTCCCTGGGGCCGTGTCGAGACACTGTATGGCAAGGCCGGCACGTTCCACGAGGTCTGGCATATCCAGTGGCATCCGGAGTTCGCCGTGCAGATCGTGGAGGCCAGCATGTGGGGCCGTACGGTGGCATCGGCCGCCGCTGCCCGCGTCCGGCAACGCGCGGACTCGGCGGAGGATCTGCCGGCGCTGACCGCGTTGCTCGACCGCGCTCTCCTTGCCGGTCTGGAGGATGCGGCCGGTCACGTGCTCCAGGTGCTTCAGGACAAAGCCGCGGTGGCCGCCGACGTGCGCCATCTCATGGAGGCGCTGCCGCCGCTGAGTCGAGTGGCCCGCTATGGCGACGTGCGCGGCACGAAGAGCGAGCAGATCCTGCCCATCATCGCTGGTCTCTTCGAACGGATCGCGATCGGCCTGGCCGGCGCGTGCGGCTCGTTGGATGATGACGCAGCCGCGAAGATGGTCGAGTGCATCTTGCACGTGCAGGAAAGCGTCGATCTGCTGCAGATCGAAGAAATGACCGGCCAGTGGCAGGCCATGCTCCGGCAGCTCATGGAGGATGAGAGCATTCACGGCCTGGTCCGCGGCTCGTGCTGCCGGATCCTCGTCGAGAAGAGCCTCATCGATCGTGATGAACTGCATCGGCTGGCCCGCCTGGCCCTCTCGCCGGTGACGCCGATCTTGCAGGCGGCCGCCTGGGTGGAAGGGCTGCTCAAGGGCAGCGGGCTGTTGTTACTGCATCAGGACGGGGTGTGGTCCGCGCTGGATCAATGGCTGGTCGAATTGCCGGCTGACGTGTTCGTACAGACGCTGCCGCTGCTGCGCCGGGCGTTCGCAGGCTTCAGCGGCCCGGAGCGGCGCCAGATGGGCGAGAAGGCGAAGCGGCTCCCGGCCAGCGACGTAAGGGGAGGGGGCGGGGCGGCGGCGAAGGCGGGGACTGGCGCGGTCGACCTCGACCTTCAGCGGGCTCGCCGCGTGCTGCCGGTGCTGGCCGAGATCCTGGGGGTGCCGTATGAGCGCGAATGAGTCCGAACGCCTGCGACGCTGGCGCCTGATCCTCAGCCGGGACGCCGAGGAGGACCTCGGTGGCTTGTCAGGCGAGGATCTGGAGATGGACCGCGTTCTCGGGCAGCTCTATGACACCGAGCGCCAGGCGGGCCTGGGTGGCTCGAGCCCGCGCGTGAACCGCTGGCTGGGTGATATCCGCAAATACTTCCCGACGGCCACCGTCCGCGTGATGCAGAAAGATGCCCTGGAGCGGTTGAACCTGACGCAGATGCTGCTTCAGCCCGAGATGCTTGAGGCCGTCGAGCCCGACGTGCACCTGGTGGCCACGCTGCTCACGCTCAGCCGGGTCATCCCCAACAAGACGCGCGACACCGCCCGGCAGGTGGTACGCAAGGTGGTCGAGGAGCTGCAGCGCAAGCTGGCCAATCCGCTCATCCAGGCGGTGCGCGGCAGTTTGAACCGGGCAACGCGCACCAACCGCCCCCGGGTCCACGAGATCGACTGGCACCGCACCATCCGGGCGAATCTGAACAACTACCTGCACGAGCAGCGCACGATCGTCCCGGAGCGGTTGATCGGCTACGGCCACAAACGCCCCTCATTGCGAGACGTGGTGCTGTGCGTGGACCAGAGCGGCTCGATGGGCACCTCGGTGGTCTACTCGGGCATCTTCGGGGCGGTGCTGGCTTCGATGCCGGCGATCAAGACGCGCATGGTCGTCTTCGACACGTCGGTGGTGGACCTGACCGAGGAACTTCAGGACCCGGTGGATCTGCTGTTCGGCACCCAGCTCGGCGGGGGCACGGACATCAACCGCGCGTTGACCTACTGCGAGGGGCTCATCGCCCGGCCGCACCAGACGGTGTTTGTGTTGATCACCGATCTGTACGAAGGGGGCGACGCGGAGGGGATGCTGCGGCGCGTGGCCGCGATGGTCGAGAGCGGCGTGACCTTCGTTTGCCTGCTGGCCCTCAATGATGACGGGGCCCCGATGTACAACGATCATCTGGCCGCGCGACTGGCGGCGTCGGGCGTGCCGTCGTTCGCGTGCACGCCGGAGCTGTTCCCCGACCTCATGGCGGCGGCTATCTCGCGCCAGGATCTGACGCTGTGGGCCTCGCGGTACCAGATCACGACAGCCGGCCGGCGGGGCTGAGCCGGCCAGAGCAGGATCCCAGCGGCACGCAGGGTTTCTTTTTACAATTGCGTAAACTGTTTTAAAGATTGTACTTACGGTAAGTGTCGGCTCATTTGACGAATTTCTTCGTGATTCAGAGCAACTTTTGACGAATTGCGACGTCAAATAAGTTTGACGGCTACGCAGACGGATTTTTCAGCGCCAAGGAGACGAACATCATGGCCCGGAGAGCCTCGCCTAACCCTACGGTCGTGGAGATGCAGATCCTCGCGCTTCTGTGGGAGCGCGGGTCGAGCACGGTACGCGAGGTTCACAACGCCTTGGGCGAACCGCGCGGCACGGGGTACTCCACCACGCTCAAGATGATGCAGGTCATGACTGAGAAGGGCCTGCTGATCAAGGATGACACCCAGCGCCCGCAGGTGTATCGCCCGGCTCTCTCGCGGGAGGAGGCGCAGATCCGGGTGGTGGATGACATCGTCCAGCGCGTGTTCGGCGGCGCGGCCGATCAGCTCATCATGCGAGCCATCCGTTCCAACAACCTCTCGCCCGACGAGGCGGCGGAGATCAAACATCTGCTGGAGAAGCTGGAAGGGGGAGCTCAGTGATTAACGGCCTTGGCGAAATCCTCTTCGGTGGAGTGGTTTATCGACTCGGTTGGATGCTGGTTCACTCGCTCTGGCAAGGGGCGGCTGTCGCGGCGCTCTTCGGCATGCTGCTGCTGGCGCTTCCGGCTGAGCGGGTGCGTGCACGATACATGGCCGGCTGCTGTGCATTGATGCTCATGGTGGTGCTCTGCGGCCTGACGTTCGTGCTTGTTCAGGTGCCGGCGGAGCCCGCTCGCATGAGCGCCGCCTTGCCCTCCGTGACTCGGTCATCGGTCCAGTCTTTGTCAGAAGCTGCAGAGAGGCGTCGCGCGGAAGCCTCAGTATCCGAGCCGGCTGTTCTTGCACCGCCCGTCAGGGAGGTTGGTGAAGCGCCGCGTGTGATTTCAGAGCCGTTGGCGGTTCGGCCGCTGCAAACGGCGCATGCCCAACGGCTTGAAGCCCAGGTCGTGCGGTTCGCGCAACCGCTGTTGCCATGGTTGACCCGCGCCTGGCTGGCAGGTGTGCTTCTTCTGTCGCTGTGGCGCCTGGGCGGCTATGTCGCGATGCGTCGCCTTCCGGCCGTTGGGACGCGCCCGATGGAACGAGAGGTCCTCGCAATCGTTGACCAATTCCGCGAACGGTTAGGCATCAGCCGCCCAGTTTGCGTGCTCCGTTCGATAATCATCCGGACACCGGCCCTCATCGGTCACTTCCGCCCGGTGATTCTCATGCCGATCGGAGCCATCGCTCATCTGTCCACGGAGCAACTGGAGACCATCATCGCCCACGAGCTGGCCCACGTCCGCCGGTATGACTACCTGGCCGGCCTGGTTCAGAGCATGATCGAGGTCCTGCTTTTCCATCACCCGGCCGTCTGGTGGATCTCGCGGAGAATCCGCATCGAGCGCGAGTTCTGCTGTGACGATCTCGTGCTCTCGCTGGGCAAGAGCCGGCTCGTCTATGCCCAGGCCCTGGTCCTACTGGCCCCGCCACGTATGACGGCTCCCTCGGCGGCGGCCGCTGCTACGGGTGGTTCGCTGGCGGCGCGCATCCGGCGGTTGGTCGGGGCGCCCGCTGAGGATCGCGTCGGCCGAAGTCGTTCGGCGGCCGGATTGTTCCTGATGCTGCTGCTGGGGTTAGGATTGCTGGTCGCCACCTCGTTGATTTACCCGGAGCCTGGGGCGGGTGCGGCCGAGAAGTCGACGGCGTCGAGCGTTTGCGATGCGGCTCGCGTTGTACTCAAAGAGCCGCAGGCGGAGGCCGATACATCTTCGGCGGATCCGGGCGCAGCCGGACGGACCCGAAGCACGTCCAGCGCCCCCAGGGGCGCGTCCCCGCTTACCGTGCCGGTGCTTCAAGGCGACCCGCCTTGCGATCAGTTCCTCTTCATCCGGCATAATGTGAAGAACGGTGCGGCCCAGACGGATACGCTGATCCTGGCCACTGTGATGCCGGCGGGATTCGAGTTCGAGGATATCTACACCCGCAAAAACCTGCATTTCGCAGAATTGCTGGACGTGATCGACGGGCAGGTCTGGTTGAGCCACACCGCGCAGTTGATTTCGGTGGATATGGCCACCGGCCGGCCGGAAGTCTTTTCGCGAAACGCTTATCCCTACGCCTATCACGACGGCCGACTCTATGCGCCCGCGCCGAATCCTCATCGCATGCGCGTGTTCGATCTAAAGCGCCGCACGGAGAGGGTACTGACGGAGCTGACGGGAGAGATCCAGGACTCGATGGCCGTCTCGCCAAACCATGAATGGCTGGCCTGCATCGAGAGTGCGCCGGCGATTCCCGCAGCGCCGGCCGCGTCCGGACGGTGGTGGCTGCGGGTCATCGACGTGGACACCGGCGCGATGAAGACGCCCTGCCAGCCGTTTGGCTACTTGGGGCCAATGAAGGGCGGGAGCTGGCCGGTGGCTCCGCCAATCATCTGGGTGGATGCGCGTAAGATCCTCTTCGTGCGCGGGGAGGATGGCGTGGCCCGGCTGACCACCGCCGACGTGGTCAGCGGCGAAAGGAAAGACGTGGTCGTCCTGACCGGTGCTGAAGGGGCCTTTGCGCCAGGCGTCCAGTTCCTCCGGCCGGTCGCAGGCGGGGACATTTGGGTGCGGGTGCCGCGAAAGGGCGGCCCCTCTGACTACCGGCTGGATCTCAATGCAGGCAAGCTGGTCGAGGGCGATCTGCTTCAGGAATTCACCGGGCACGCCAGCAAGAAGGATTACGCTGCGCCGTTGGCTGTAGCTCCCGACGGGCGGCGGGTGCTCTGGCGCGATGCGCCCGGCTCCGGCACGCAGATAGTCTACCGCGACCGCGCGACCGGCACGGAGCGGGTCGTTTACGAAGGCTGGCCGGCGGATGCGCTTCTGTGGGTTGGAGCGGCCGGTCCGGATAGGCGGCCGGGCACTGATCCCGCCGAGTCCGGCCGGAGTGAGCTGGGCGAGCGCGTGGAGCAGGCGGCGGCGGTGAGAGCGCCTCGAGCTGAGAGGCCGGATGTGCCGTCCCCGACAACACAACCGATGACCCGGGAGGCGGGTGGCGCGGACAACCTGGGAGCGTCAGATACTCGCCCGGGCGTCCTGTGGGCCAGAGCCGCCCGCTCCCTGGCCGAGGGTGGTTCGCGCGAGGAGGCCGCTCGGCTGTTCCAGATCGCGGCGGACGCCGAGCCGAGCCCTTCACTCCGGGCCGATGCCGCCGAACTGGCGGCCCATCTGCGGGAGATGGCTCGGGAGGATGATGCAGTCACGCCACCGGCTGATCCGGCCGGCCTTAATGAGCAGCAGCGAATCGATGATCTCGTGTTCCGGCTGCGGGACCTGGCCGAGCAGGCGGCGTTCGTGCCGGGGCGGTGCGAGGTGCTGTTGTTCCCGCGTATGCAGGATAGTCCGGCCGTCGCGCTGCGTGCGTTGGGCAAGGCGGCGGTCCCCGCGCTCATCAGGCTTCTCGAGGACCGGCGACCCACACGTTCCATTGAGGACGGATTCAACGGGCACCACGTTCTCCGGTATGCGGATGTGGCCATGCAGATCCTCGAAGCCATCGCTGGACGGCGTTTCGGCCAATGGGAAGGGCGAGGCGCGCAGTTGATGAATCTACATGCCGTCAGGGCTGAACAGATCGTGAATCGGGTGCGCGCCTGGTGGCAGGACAATCAGGACAAAGCTGAAGCCCAGTGGCTGCGCGAAGCCCTTCAGGAATCTGGAATCGTGATGCTGACTCAGATCCGATCGGCCGAGCGGCTCATTGAACTGGAGGGCGCCCAATCGGTCGATTTCTTCAGAGAGCGGCTCAAAGCGCAGCCGGACAGTGCTCACGTGATCCGTCTGCTGTGGCAGGCAGGAGGCCCAGCGGTGCTGGACGACATCCGTCCAAAGCTGGACCACCCGGACCTCTACGTCCGTGTGCAGGCATATCAGGGACTGTTGCAGGCGGGCGAACGCCAGGTGATGCAGAAGGCCATATCGGATCTGAACGCGCTTCTTGAGGGCGAAACGCTTGGCAAGTTGGACTCACTGCTCTGGTTCCTGATTCGCAGTGGTGACCAGGCGGGTGTTCGCGCCGCCGCCGAGGCGATCAATCATGCCAAGCCGGACGTTGCGGCCCGGGTTGCTCATGAATTCCTTAACGCGCTCACGGGCCAGGCCCAGCCGGCCCCGGCGCTGCGCTCTGCCGTTTTCCGCGAGATGGCCAAGGCTTTGGATCGCGAACCTGCGCGGGCCGCGGCCGCATTCTGGATCATCAAGGCCGCGGCACTGCCGATTCCGACTGAACGGCTGCTGAGTGCGCCGGCGGCGGATGTGAATGCCGCGGTTGATCGGGTGAAGACATGGTGGAAGGAGGACGGCGAGGCGTTCATCACCACGCTATCGGACGCGACCGCTACGCAGCCGGCGAGCCGCTGGTCGATTCAAGGGCGGATCGCGGACGCAGAAAACCGGCCGATGGCGGGCGTCGAAGTGATCGCCTGGTGTGGCCTGGGGGCACTGGCAGTCGCCGGCCGGACCACCAGCGGTGAAGACGGGAGATACACCCTGCCGCTGGAACCCTCCACATGGTCTGTCTCGACCATCGGCAAGTGGCAGTTCGCGTTGGTTTCCGCGCGCGGCGATGGACTGCGTGGGCAGCATGGTTCAGAACATGGCCGGCTGTTCATGGCCAAGGCGCCGCTGGAGGGCGACTACGTGGGGCTCCCGGCCGAGCGGATGATCCTCCCCGGCCGGCCGTACCCGCTTGACTTCATAATGGTGCCTGAGGAGGCGGCCGAGAAAAGCGGAAGGCCGTGGGGCCAACCGCAGGACGGCGTGCAGGTGCGTCTTCATCCGATCCGGACCACCTGGCGTTCCGATGAGGCGGTGGCCTTCCAGGCCGAAGCGCGCAACAAAGGCAGGTTCGATCTCCATCTGCCGGAAGCAGGCAATTTCTGTCAGGTGGAAGTGGATGGCCGGTGGTATGAGTATGACATCGGTCGGAGCATCAGGCGGCACGGCCGGGAGGAGCCTGATGGAGGCGTGGGTGACGTGTACATCGGAGCCAGCCCCAAGGCACTCCCCTTTGCGCCGGGTGAGTTCTATGAAAACCTCGCCATTGAACTGTCGCGGGATGAGTGGCAGCAGGTGAAGCCGGAAGAACTTGAGGAGTCGGCCTATAGGTTGACGGCTGGCTCAGGCAGGATTATTAACCTGTGGCCTGTTGAGTCGCCGCCGCGCATGGATCTGCCGGTGGGCAAGCACACGATCCGCGTCGCATATGTCGCCGGGCCGGCCAACGTGTACACGCGGGATGCACTCTCCCGGCCAGGCGTAAGAGCCATCAGCAATGCGGTCGAAATCGAGATCGTGACCGCCGACGATCCGATCGCAACAACGCGGCCCGCCAGCGGGCCGGCGGCGCCTGCTGCCTCGGAACCGGCTGACTGAAATCGGAACTATCGTCCGACCGGCTTGACCTCAGTCTGCTTCGTGGGCTTGAGCTTAATGCACTCGACCCCCTCGACTTCAACGCCACGGGCGCGCAGTGACTGGGCGATGGCCGGCTTGTAGTCCGCGGGAGCACCGGGCAGGATGGCCTTCAATGCACCCACGGATTCCGGTCCGGGGATACGCTCGAGAGCAGCGCGGGCGTGCTCGCGGAGCTCCTCGTTGGACAGCAGTGCGGCCAGGGGCATGACCGCCTCGGAGCCGGCAATCTCCGAGAGCATCCAGATGACTTCCCGGCGGACACCCGGATGGGTCTGACTCTTCAGCACCGCCAGCAGCTCGCGGGTGACGGCCGCGGCCTCGTCCTTGGCGCCCGGACGGCCGGCGTGACGGACAATGCGCTGGCAGGCGCGGGTGGCCGCCCGGCGGGTTTCCGTATCCGAATCGCCCATGGGGCCGGCCAGGGGCTGAATGGCCGGAGCACCGAGCGGGCCGGCGTTCATCCAGGCGTCGGCCCGGGCGGCCTCGTCGCTGCCTTTAATTCTCGCAATCAGTTCATCGGTGGTCATAGGATCATCGCCTTTCGCCTTTATTGTCCGCTCGGGCTGACGCCCGACTCGATTTCGCCTGCTTCGGAGGGGTCCCCCCGGGGTCCAATCCCTCCCTAACCCCCCTTGTAGGGGGTGGAAGATGCGGGTTGGGTTCGTTATCGGTCAGCTCATTCGCCTGCGCCGGATGCCGTCGGCCCACGGCCCCCCTCGCTCGCGCTCGGGGCTCTGGCATTTCCACCCACAACCCGCTACCCACATTCCCAACACCAGACACCAAACCCCTAACACCCAACACCCAGCACCCAGCACCCAACACCCGCCTACAAGTGATACGGATTCCGCTGGGGCCGGCTCATCAGCCTACGAGCCTGTTCGTCGCCGACGATCTCCATCTTGGCCTGGTCCCACTTCAGCGGGCGACCCAGCATGAAGGAGATGTTGCCCAGCACGCACAGGTTGGCGACGCCGACGGCCGCCTCGATGTTCATGATCGTCTTCTTTCCCGTGCGGATGCCCTCGAACCAGTCGAGGTGGTGGTTGAACTGGGGGCTCTTGTAGACGTCCTTGGCGCCGGCCGGGGGCTCCCACTCGCGGGCTTTGCGCTCCAGCCAGGTGCCGCCGTCGCCGCCCCAGTGCGTCATGGTGCCCTTGTCGCCGTGGTAGATCGCGCCGTAGCCGTCGCGGGTGATCTTGTCTTCGTCCGGATTGCGTTTTTCACCCCGCGGGCCGGCATCCTTGTGCTGGCTCCAGGTCAGGATCCAATCCGGGTTCTTGAAGGTATACTTAACCTCCATGTCTACCGCGCTGTCCCACAGGCCCTTGGGCGGGCTCGTGCCGGTGGCCTCGATGCTGACCGGGCCCGTGCCGTCAGCGCCCATCCACCACATGGCGCAACTGAACACGTGGGCCCCACGGTCACGGATCTGGCCGCCACCCGATTCAAGAATCCAACGGAACGTGCCGTGGCAGTACCGACGGTTGTACGGCCGCCAAGGCAACGGCCCGAGCCAGAGGTCCCAGTCGAGCTCCGGCGGCGGCTCGCTGTCCGGCACCGGATTGTTGTCCACCGGGCTGGGGTAGTGGAAACACTCGACGTGGCTCACCTTCCCGATGACCCCGTTCACCAGATACCGATGAGCCAGGTAGGCCTCGGGCTGCGAGCGGCCTTGTGATCCGACCTGGACGGCCACCTGGTTATCGCGGGCGGCCTTGACCATGGCCTTGCCTTCTTCAATCGTGCAGCAGGCCGGCTTCTCGACGTAGACGTGCTTGCCGCACTGGGCCGCATGCACCATTTGCACGGCATGCCAGTGATCCGGCGTAGCGAAGACTACCGCGTCGATGTCTTTACGCTCCAGAATGTAGCGGTAATCGCGATACACATCCGCCTGCGGGCCGGCGATCTCCGAGGCGCCGCGCAGCCGGGTCTCATCGGCATCGCAGACGGCCGCGACGTTGACCAGGCCCTGCTTCATGAATTTGACCATCTCGCTGAGGTGGTGTTTGCCCATCCCGCCTAAGCCGACGTGGGCGGTGGTGATGCGATCATTAGCCCCCGGCCGTCCCGGCGCGGCAAGGACCGTGGAGCGAACGAAGTGGGGAAACCCGACGGCGGCGGCCGCCGCCGCGCCGGCGGACTTCAGCACGGTCCGTCGCGGGAGCGAATGCTTCGCGTAATTCATATCCGGCCTCCACTTGCGACTGTCTCAGCGCTTGTCTTCGACATGCTACCGGTTGCCGCCCGGGCGTCTCCGGGTGGGGCCACCGATTTACGATGATACACCATACGGTGTCCGGCCCGGGTTTCAAGGGATGGTGACCGGCCCCCTTTCCCCTGAGGGTCAACGGTCAGTTACGGGTTACATACGGGCGCGCTGGAGCCTGAGCGGCTCTTCACTTGAGTAATGTCTCCAGAAGCAATCACACCATCGGCGTTAACGTCGGCCCGGAAGTTCTCCGCAGTGGTCATCTGTCCGCTACGGCGCTTTACCTGGGTGACATCCCCGCTGGCGACGGTTCCGTCACCGTTGACGTCCGCGTAGAGGCAACGGACGTAGAGGCGGTCCACGCCTCCCAGCGGAATGCCGCTCAGGTTGCTCAGGCCGTGAAGACTCATCGCGAGACACCCACGGTCGGGCACGTTTGCCAGGTCGACCGTCAGCGTGCTCTCCGCAGCGTGAATGCTGACGAGCGTGCCGGCCGAAAGTGCGACTTCGGTATCCAGGACACCGTCCTGGGCCTGGATCGGCTGCGAGAAGGTCAAAACCACCTGCTTGGGCCCTTCCCTGCGCGACTCGACCCCCGCGTCGACGCCCGTGCCCAGCGGCAAGGGAATATCGAACTCGCCGCTTGCACCGTGAACCCGGCGCGAAACGGCGGAGATAAGCATCGGCTGCTCCGGCGTTTCCAGCGACCAGACCGGGCCGGAAACTGTGCCGCAGCAGTTGTGGGCCACGACTTGCCAGTAGTAGGTTGTGCTTCCGATCAGCGGGCCTGGATCACAAAAAGGAATGCGGCTCCCGGAGCAGACGGTTGTCAGGGGTGGGTTGACGATTCCCCACTGGACATCATAGGAGGTAGGGCAGGGGCCGCCGGGCCCCAGGCTGACGACGTGGAGACCGTCCGCACCGACCGGGGAGGGCATGAGTGCCATCTGGCGTAGCTCGTGGACTACGAGCATGGCCGGAACCGCTCCGGTGTTCACTGAATCGATGATCTGATGCGTATGAGCATCCAAGATGAGGAAATCGCCGCCATTCACGGCCGCGTAGAATCGATCGCCTCGAGTCCCGGCGCTGAGCCCGATCGGTTCGCCGGCCAGGGGGATGGTGGTCATCACCGTCGCTGCGGGCAACGGCACCACGCTGATGGTCTTCGCGTGGTAGTTGCCGACAGCCAGATACGCAGCGTCCGGTGCCAGGACCAGCTCGAACGGGCCGTCGCCGGTGGTGATGGTTCCGATCACGCTGGAGGCGGCCCCGGCATTGCGGACGACGCTGACACTGTCGTCGTTGAAATTGCTCACGTAGAGATGCCGGTCGTCGGGCGAGAACACGGCACGCACCGGGAAGGCGCCGACGGGCACGCGGATCACCTCCGACCAGCTCTCCGTGTTGAGGATGGAGACGTTGTTGGACAGGCTGTTGCAGGTCGCCAGGGTTCGGCCATCGTGGCTGAGGGCGATGCCGCTGGAAGGGCTGAACAGAATCGGGATGCCGCCCATGTCGCCGGTGGCGACCTTGGGACCTTCCACGGTCTTCGTCGCCAGGTTGATGCGCAGAACACCGTCGCCCCCGGATACGACTGACACGTACGCGTAGGCGCCGTCCGGCGAGATTCGAACTTCCGAATTACGAAATGCAGTGGTCACCGGTGCGGCGGTATGCGTCTCGAGATCGACCAATGTTGTGAACGTCGAATCGAGATTGGCCACGACCGCTGTGCGACCATCAGGGCTGACCTGAACGCCGTTGGGACGGTCGCCGACGGGCACGATCGCCTCGACGAGCAGCGTCTCCATGTCGACGATAGAAACGTTGTCGCTGAGAATGTTCACCGCCACGGCGCGGGCGCCGTCGGGCGTGAGGGCCATGGTCCTGGTCTTGTCGGCTTCTGGAGGCGGGCCGGAGGGGACAAGTCCCTCCAGAAAGCCGGTGGCCCCGTCCGCCCTGAAAACCAGAAGATTTTCGGTGGTCGTGTGGGATAATGAGGCGCAGCGCCCTCCCGCCGGCGACACGGTGCTGCGCTCGGTGGACTGGAGGTTGTTCAGGCTGGCGACGATGCTGTTGGTCGCGAAGCGGATCAGACTGCCACGAAGCCCGCCGGCGAAGCAGTACTCACCGTCGAAAGTCACGCCCAGGTTCAGGCAGCAGCCGGTATCCAGCGTGGTCAGAAATGATCCCGCGGTGAGATCGAGCAACACCGCGGCGGCGGTGACAGGGACTACCGCCTTGGTTCCCTGGTGGTTGATGGCGATGCTGTACCTGCTCACGTCTATGCTGAAGTTGACGTGCATGGTGCGCAGGAGCCCGCGGGCGGGAACATCGAGAACGGAGACGAGATTGGTGGGGGCGCCGTGACCCACCACCGCGCGCGTGCCGTCGGGTGTGATGGCCACCGACCCGGGGTGAGCGGCGTGGGCCAGCGAACTCACCGTGCCGTCGACGATGTCATAGAACTGAATCAGCCCCTCGGTGTAAGCCGGAAACATGAGCGTGCGGTTGTCGGCGGCGATCTGAAAGTCCGTGTACGCGGAGAGGGTCGTGGCGGTTTCCGCCACGTACGTGACGGTCTCGGCAAAGACGGCGCCGGGAATTCGCCTCAGCTCGGAGGCGGAGGCGATATCGATCACCGAGAGGCTACCTTCAAGCGTATTGCCGACGACGGCCCTGCTCCCGTCTGGCGTGATGCGGACCACGCCCGGCTGGAGCCCGACCGGGACGACGGCCGTCTGGGCGCCCGTGGAAAGGTCAACGATCGAAGCCGTATTCTCGAACAGGTTGGCGGTCACGGCGTGGACGCCGTCGGATGAGATGGCAAGAGAATTGGGTGATCCCGACAATGCAATGGTGTCCACTACGGTGCGCGTGGCCGCGTCGAAGATGATCAGGTTGCGGCTGTCCCGATGGGCCACGATGATCCGCCTCCCGTCCGTGGAAAAGGCCACGTCCATGGGCGTGTCGCCTTCGGGCGCCACCCCGGCGCTCGCGAAGAAGAGGCTCAGGCCTTCATCCGCGTGCGCATGCTGAGGCCCTGGAGTGCTGTCCCGGGGCGCGGCTTCGGGAGGGGATGCCCTGGTTACCGGCTGTGGCTGCTGTATGGGCTCATGTGGCCGCGCCCTCAGCTCGGCATCGACCTCCTGAGCATCCGGCGGAATGAGCGGATCCGTGGATAGTGCGGGTTTAAGAGGTGATGGTGGGTTCGGGTCGGTTCGCCAGCTCAGCTCCACTTCCAGCGAGGTAGTCGCCGCTCCGTCCGCCGGCGCCGGTTCGGCGGGGGCCGTCGGCAGCGAGCAGGTGGTGAACGACCAGGTCGCGCTTTCCGACGAGCCGCAGCAGTTGGTGGCCACAACTCTCCAGTAGTAGGTCGTACCCTGTTGCAGAGGACCTGGATCACACGCCCTCTCGGCCGACCCGGTGCAGATGACCATGAACGGGGGATCGACTGCATCCAGGTACACGTCATAGCTTGTGGGGCAGGGTGCGAAGCTCACTGCCAGGCCCGAATGCAGGCCGGGGGCATTGCACAGGTACGGCAGGCCGGCCGTGGGATTGGCCTGGATGCCGACAGTGGCTCCCAGCCCGGCGGCAGCCGGAAGCGAGTGGTAGAGCAGCAGGACCTCCCCCGACTCCTCAAACAGTTGGACCTGAGCGGTCAGCGCTCCGGAGGTGCCGTAAATGGCTACATTCTGCCATTGAACCACGAATCGGCGATGGGGTGCAGCGCCGACTGCCTGATAGAGGACCTTGTTCGCTGCCGTAGGGACCAGGTCATCCCAATACAATGCGATGATCGCATCGACGCCGTAGTTGTTGGCGGCCGGCACGCACGTGTTGTTGTATCCGAGATAGGTGTCGCTGAAATACACCGCACCATTTGAGGCTATCGCCAGTTGGCCGTACGTTGTGCCGTAGAACCGGAACGGAAAGGGCAGCGGTACAGTGACTGCCGTGTCATCGGTGAGCCCGGCATCCGTCCCCGTCCCGTCGATCTCGATCCAGTCGAAAGTGGGGCCCCCGGCTTCGTCGCTGTCCAGGAAGCTGTAGCCCCCTGCGTCCGGACCACCGGCGTTCTGGCTACCGGCAACGGGTGGTGAGCTGTCCACACTCTTCGACTCCGGTTTCCCCCCCACGAAGCGAATTGTGTCTGTGGAGGCAGCGGGCGGCGTGGTCGGGTCGGCCATGTCCCAACGCAAATCTGAGTCCAGGTCTACGCCGACCCCCGTGTCGGGTGGGCGAGGATCGGCAGGGATCAGGGGCGGACCGCATAGAGGCTTAGAGATCTCAAATCGGGTACTACCGGGTTGCGGACCAGACGGTACAGGCTGGGCGCGCATGTGGCCGAGCGACGTGACCAGCACTGCCAACGCAGCGCACAGCCTTCGGCGCGTGCCGGATTCCCGCAAACTCATGGGGGTGCCTCTTGCCCAGTCTCCGGTCAGCCAGCCGGTGTGCCGACACTGCATTTATTCTACATCAGGCCGCGGCCGGGTACAACCCGCCGGCTGGACGGGGGGAGCAAGCCACCATAATTCACTGAAACTGAAAGCAACCAGACGCAGGTTTGTTGCCCGGGCGGTCGCCTGAATTTGGAGAACGGCGCTTCGCGTGTTTGTCTGGAGAGCGGCTACTTCTTGCCGTAGACCTGCTCGGGGTCGATCAGACGCTCGGCGCAGACCTGCCATTCGCCATCTTTATCCAGCTTGCGGAAGAAGCAGTTGCGGTAGCCCTCATGGCAAGCCGCACCGTGCTGGCGGGCCCGGATGAGCAGCGTGTCGGCGTCGCAATCCGTGAGGATTTCCTGGATCTCCTGGACATGGCCGCTGGACTCGCCCTTCATCCAGTACTTCTGGCGCGAACGCGACCAGAAGTGGGTCCGGCCGGTCTTTATCGAGTCTTCGATGCTCTGTCGATTCATCCAGGCCATCATGAGGACCTCGCCGGTCTCGGCGTCCTGGACGATGGCCGGAATAAGGCCCTCCTCGTTGTACTTGAGCTGATCGAGTCCTTGCATGATACGGGGATCCTTTTTTGCCACAGAGGGCGCAGAGCTCGCAGAGCGTTTTCTCACCAATAGCGACGACCCGAGTCGCCGGCTGGCCCGGGCTGGCAACGGTGAGCATGATAGCCGAGGGCACCGGCGCGGCCAAGGGGGCATGAGGTCCAGCCTCTACGCCACGTCAATGAGGGCCACTTTGTCGCGGAACCGGCGGCGGAGTTCGGACTTGAGTGTGCTGTGTTCGGGTTGCTGGAGGCGCGGGTCTGCGCGGACGATCTGGGCGGCATCGTCGCGGGCCTGCATGAGCAGAGAGACGTCTTCGACGAGGTTGGCCACGCGGAACTCCGGCCAGCCGTGCTGGCGGGTGCCCAGCAGTTCGCCCGGGCCGCGCATGCGAAGATCCTCCTCGGCGATGCGGAAGCCGTCGGTGGTGCCGCAGAGCACCTCCAGCCGCTGGTTGGCGAGTTCGGCTTTCGTGTCCGTGAACAGCAGGCAGATGGAGGGCTTGTTGCCGCGCCCCACGCGGCCGCGCAACTGGTGCAGCGCGGAGAGGCCGTAGCGTTCGGCGTGCTGGATGACCATCACGGTCGCGTTGGGCACGTCCACGCCGACTTCGATCACCGTCGTGGAAACGAGAGCGTCGAGCGCGCCGTCTGCGAACGCCCGCATGACGGCCGATTTCTCCTGCTTCTTCATTCGCCCATGAAGCAGGCCTACTCGGGCTCCGGGCAGGAGGTCCCGCTCGACACACTCGACTTCGGCGGTGGCCGCCTTGAGGTCCAGCGCATCCGATTCCTCGACCAGAGGATAGACGATGTAAGCCTGATCGCCTTCAGCGAGCCGGCGGCGCACTTCGATCCAGGCTTCCCGCTCGCGGGGCGGACGGATCACGCGCGTGATGATCGGCTGGCGGCCCGGCGGAAGCTGGTCGATGACCGAGACGTCCAGATCCCCGAACACGCTCATAGACAGTGTGCGCGGAATGGGCGTGGCGGTCATGACCAGATAATGGGGGACACTCAGCGGTTCATTGTTACTCTTCGGACGCGCTGTCCCTCCGGTTGCTTTGGCGGTCGGAGCGGTCTTGCTGCGAAGGGTGGCCCGCTGCGAGACGCCGAACTTGTGCTGCTCGTCCACCACTACCAGCCCGAGCGAGTGAAACTGCACGCGGCTCTCCAGCAGGGCCTGGGTGCCCACGATGAGATTCATCTGGCCGCCGGCGATGGCGCGCAAGGCACGATCGCGGTGGGATTGCGTGGTGCTCCCGGTGAGCAGGCAGCGATGCACCCGGCTTCCCGCCAGGTACTTCTCGACGCTGGCGAAGTGCTGAGCGGCCAGCACGGCCGTCGGGGCCAGGATGGCGCACTGCTGGCGGTTGGCAATAGCCACTAAGGCGGCATAGAGGGCCACCACTGTCTTGCCGCTGCCCACGTCGCCCTGTAGCAGCCGGGTCATGGGCCGCTCCCGGGCAAGGTCGCGGGCGATCTCGGCCACCACTCGATCCTGGGCAGCGGTGAGCGGGAAGGGGAACCGCTGACGGATGCGGGCGTCAATCTCCGGCGTAGTGGGCAGGGCCGGTGCCCGCGAGCGGACCGCAGACCAGCGCCGCTGGAGTGAGATGGCCAACTGCATGAGCAGCAGCTCCTCGTAGGCGATGCGCTGCCGTGCGGGGGCCACGGTATCGATCGACTCGGGTAGATGCAGGGCCTGGATGGCTTTGGCGCGGTCGATGAGCCCGTGCCGGGTCCGCAACGACTCGGGCAGCGTTTCATGAATTGCGGGCAGCGCCTCGGTGAGGGCGTTCTCCACGATCCGCGCGATCTGGGGCGAACTGAGGTTAAGCGTCGCCCGGTAAACCGGGACGATCCGGCCGGTCATCCATGTGGCGGGGTCGGCATCGGGATCGAGCCATTCAATCCGCGGATTGACCATCTGAGCGGTGTGCTCATGCACGCCGACCTGTCCATACAGACGAAGCACCTGCCCGCGGGCCAGCCGCTCGGACAGGTAGCCGGCGTTAAACCAGGTGGCACGGAGTTGCCCTGTTCCGTCGCGGATGGTGGCGGTAACGGTGGGGCGGACATAGCCGCCGCGCGCTCGCACCGACTCGACGACGCCGATGACCGTGGCCGGCTCGTCCAGCAGGAGCGATTCCAAGCGTTGAGGCTTGCCTTGATCCTCGTACCGGAACGGGAAGGTCTCGATCAGGTCGCCGACCGTCTCGATGCCCAGCGCGGCGAGCAATCTGGCCCGTGCGGGGCCGACGCCTTTGAGGTACTGAATGGGCTTGTCCAGAGGACCCGCTGGTGAAGGCACGAACGGCCTGGAGCCCGGCTGAGGCCCCCGGGCCGGCTTGTTTCCTGGGGATGGTGGTCGCGGGTTAGTCGGACGGACCGTGCGGGTGGCCGCAGGACGGTCACGATCTGCTCCGGTGTGACCGCCGCGCACTTCTGGCCTCCTGGCGGCCGGCCATCCGTATGCCGGTCGCCGATCGCGTCGCCATCGATTCGAGTTCCACCGCGCGCGTGCCACCCTGTACTGTAGCGCCCGCGGAGGCAGCTTTAGTTGGGTGGAATGACGATCTTCATGCCCACGCTGAGCTTGTCGTAGTTCTTGATCGTCCCGCGGTTGGCCTCGTAGATCGTCCGCCATTTACGGGTGGTGCCGTAGAACTTCCTGGAGATTTTTTGAAGCGTATCGCCCTTCTTGATCACGTAAGTCTGACCGGCGCGGGGCTTGGCAGGCGCATAGCTCTCGCGCGGCATGGGACGCCGGCGGGCGGCTGGGGCAGCCGTTTCGCCCGGGGCGCCGGTATCGACCGGCTGGTAAACGTCCCCCGCGGGCGGTTGGGCAGGCGGTTGAGCCGGAGGCGGCTGCGGCCTTTCTACGATCGGCTCCGGCTCCGCCGGGGGGACCGTGCTCTCGGGGTAAGGCTCCGGCGGCAGGGGCTGCAACGGAGCGGTTTCGACCACCGGTCCCGGTTGGGCGGGCTGCTCATCGCAAGCGGTAAACAGGCCGACCAATAGAACGTTGAATGCCAGCACCCAGGTGAGACGCGCTTTCATGACCATGCACTCCTTGCGGTCGGATCTCCCGTCGCACGTGCGGGAATGAACTGATGAGCGATGATACCTCAGCGGGGGGGTAAGTCAACGGGTGTTCGCGGGGCAGAGACGGAGAGACGGAGGGATAGAGCGACAGAGAGGGAGGGAACCGGTGAGCATCAGACCCGGAGACCTGGGGACCGGGAGACAAGGAGCGCAGCGGCAGGGGGCGTGCCAGGGATCCGATTGGCTCATCGCCTGTCCTCCGGAGTCTTGGGCTGCTGGCGGATTTGGCTGCCCAACCGGAGGAGTTCGATGAACGCCTTGGCGATGACGCGTGGGTTGGCGCCGGTGGGCTGGCCGGCCGTCCGGGGGTAGTGGTGAACGCCCACCTGGCCGATGCGGTAGCCCCGGCGGGCGGCCTTGCCGAGGATTTCTGCGGAGATCAGGGCCCCTCGGGCGTGAAGCTCAATCTCCTCGAACAGGCGGCGGGGCAGCAGCTTGAAGGCACAGTCCACGTCCCGCACCTTCAGACCCAGCAGCAGGTTGCACAGCGAGGTCCAGGCGTGACCGCTGAGTCGCCTTGTGAGGCCCTCTTTCCGGTCCAGGCGGTACCCGGCCGCGATGTCGAAGCGGTCCAGCAGCTCGAGCAGGCGGGGAATCTCGCCCAGATCAAACTGGCCGTCGCCGTCGGTGTAGAAGATCCACTCCTTCCGGGCGGCGGCAATCCCGGCGCGCAAGGCTGCACCGTACCCCCGGTTCGGGTGGTGGTGCACGGTCCGGACCGCCGGGCTTTCGGCCGCCAGGCGATCGGCGATCTCACCCGTGCGATCGGTGCTGCCGTCATCGACCAGGATGATCTCGAAGTCGTTGCTGAAGCGCGGGCAGACGCTCAACGCGGCCAGCGTGACGCGTTCGACGTTGGCGTCCTCGTTGAAACACGGAAACAACATCGAGAGGCTGATTCGGCGCATGCGAACGGGTATCATCGCGGGCGGTCGAAGTCGAGGCAAATCGCAGGACAGGAGCGGATCATGAGTCGGAGGCAGGCAATCACGCGGCGCGGGGTGATCCAGGCGGCGGCCGGCGGACTGGCCGTGGGGGCCTTGGGGCGGCCGGCTCGGGCGGCCGCAAACGGACGCATCCGATGCGGGATCATCGGCATGGGTGGCCGTGGCATGGGGCATCTGTCCATGCTGATGAATATGGAAGGCATCGATGTTCCCGCGGTCTGCGACATCGAGGCGGCTCGTGTGGCCATGGCTGTGGAGGCACTGACCAAGGCGGGGCGACCCCGGCCGGACGGGTACGGCGAAAAAGGGCCGGACGACTACCGGCGCATGCTCGAACGCAAGGACCTGGATGCGGTGGTGGTGGCCACACCGGTCCCGGAGCACGCACGCATGTCCATCGACGCGCTGAACGCCGGCATGGCCGTGCTCAGCGAAGTGGGCGCGGCGGTCACGCTCGACGAGTGCTGGGGACTCGTGCACGCCGCGAGCCGGTCGAAGAAGCTCTACATGCTGGCGGAGAACGTCTGCTATTACCGCGAATGCATGGCCGTGCTCAACATGGTCCGGCAGGGCGTGTTTGGGCCGATCACCTTCGGCGAGTGCGGCTACGTGCATGACTGCCGCTTTCTGGATTTCAAGCCGGACGGTTCGCTGGCCTGGCGGGGCCAGATGGGCTTCGACCACAACGGGAATATCTACCCCACGCATGCGGTCGGGCCGCTGGCCCAATGGATGGACATCAACCGCTCTGATCGCTTCGTCAGCCTGGTGAGCGTCAGCAGCCGCCAGGCGGGCATCACGCGGTACGCCGAGAAGAAGTTCGGCCCGGACAGCCCGCAGGCCAAGATGCCGTTCCGCAAGGGCGACATGAACATTTGCCTCATCCGGACGGCCAACGGCGCGCTGGTGGAGGTGCGCTACGACACGTCCTCCTCACGGCCGCTCCACTCCACGACCATTCACGGGTTGCAGGGGGAAAAGGCCGCCTACCAGTCAACCACCGGCGAGATCTGGATCGAGGGGCGCAGCGAGAAGTACGCGTGGGAGCCGTTCAGCAAGTACCGCGGCGAGTTCGATCACGAAGACTGGAAGCGGCATGAGAAGGAGGCGATGAAGACCGGCCACGGCGGAGCGGACTTCTTCACCGTGAAGGCGTTCCTGGATGCGCTGCGGTCCGGCGGGCCGTCGCCGATCGATGCCTGCGACGCGGCCACCTGGAGCGCCATCACGCCCCTGTCGGCGGAATCGATCCGCAAGGGCGGGGCGCCGGTGGAGTTTCCGGACTTCAGGAAGCCAACAACGACCTGACGCGCGAGGGCTGCACGGCTGGTCAACGGGATGCGGTGTGAGCGGCCGGCTGCTGTGCTGACAGGTACGGCAGAACATTGCGACAAGAAATGAGCACGGGAGGGACTGACCTTGAATGAGCATGCGGTCGTGGACTTGCGGCGGGCGGCATATGCGCGTGAGTGGCTTGGGAGGCGGAATGGTTGCCTGCTGCCGTGGAGGGTGAAGTGCTGTGTGGTCGTCCTGGCGCTGGTCCCGGGCGGTGCGGTACCCGTGGCCACGGCTCAGGATTCTGCGGCGCGGCCGCGCTCCGGCCGTCCCAACATTCTCTGGCTGATCGGTGAAGATTTCGGGCCTCACCTGGGCTGCTACGGGACCTCGCAGGTGTGGACGCCGAATCTCGATCGCATGGCCGGCGAGGGCGTTCGCTATACCAAAGCGTTTACCACGTCCCCCGTGTGCTCGCCCAGCCGGTCTGCGCTGATCACCGGCATGTACCAGACCACCATCGGCGCCCATAACCACCGCTCCCACCGCGATGACGGATACAGATTGCCCAAGGGGGTCCGTCTTCTGACCGACTACCTCCGCGAGGCCGGGTACTTCACGGCGAACATCCGCACGCTGCCGGAGGACGCGTCGTTCAAGGGCACCGGCAAGACGGACTGGAACTTCGCCCACGAGAGGGCGTTCGATTCTGACGACTGGTCGAAGCTAAGGGCGCATCAGCCGTTTTATGCCCAGGTCAATTTCCATGAAACGCACCGGCCGTTCCGCGCCCCCAGGCTCGCCGATCCGGCCAAAGTCGAGATTCCGCCGTACTACCCCGACCATCCGGTAACGCGCGAGGACTGGGCCGCATACCTCGATTCCGCCAGCGAACTGGATCGCAAGGTGGGGGTCATCCTGGAGTATCTCAAACGCGACGGTCTGGCCGACAACACGGTGGTCTTCTTCTTCGGGGACAACGGGCAGGCCCACGTGCGCGGAAAGCAGTTCTGTTATGACAGCGGTCTGCGGGTGCCGCTGATCGTTCGCTGGCCGAGGAGCATGAGGGCCCCGTTAGGGTTGAGTCCCGGCCAGGTGAGCGAGCAGCTCGTGGAAGCGATTGATCTGACCGCAACGACGCTGGCTCTTGCCGGAGTGCCCAGGCCGGCGGCCATGCAAGGAGGGGTGCTCTTTGGTGAGAACGCCGACCCGCCGCGGCAATACGCGTTCGGGGCCCGCGACCGCTGCGACGAGACAGTGTTCAGGTTCCGCACGGTCCGCGATGCGCGCTACCGGTATATCCGCAACTTCACGCCGGATCGCCCGCTCCTGCAGCCGAACGCGTACAAGGAGCGAAGCTACCCGGTCTGGAACCTTTTGAAGCAGCTCCACGCGGCGGGGCAGTTGAACGAGGTCCAGGAGGTTCTGCTGGCGCCGACGATGCCAGCCGAGGAACTCTACGACCTGGAGAAAGACCCCCACGAGATCCGCAACCTGATCGATTCAACGGAACACGAGCAGGTGCTCAGCCGTCTGCGGGGAGCACTGGAGACGTGGATCGAGGAGTCGAATGACCAGGGCCGCACGCCCGAACCGCCGGAGGTGGCCGCCCGCAAAGGGGCGACGAAGCAGGCATCCAACCCGAACGCAGGGTACTGATTCGCCGTTTTTCACG
>BTUC01000005.1:0-46186 GCA_045863575.1 Phycisphaerae bacterium | reverse complement strand
AGCGTCTCGATTTGCTCAGGCCGGAAGCGCAGGACGATGAAGTCGCCGTCGTACAGCCCGAACACCTTGCCGCCGGCAAACATACAGGGGAAGCCGTATGCCGCCCGCCATGTCGCTTCCGGCAACTCGTCCAGCAGGTCGTCCAGAATGGCGTCTTGCGGCCAGACCTGACCCTCGTGGAAGTTCAGGCTGGCATCCCAGTGGCCGGCGCACTGGTGGACAGGGCCGGCCAGGTACATGTAGCTGATCTCCACGATCATCGCCCGGCCATTGGCGTCGCGAACGAAATCGAAGCAGAGGCTCTGCGAGCCGATACGCCTGGCCACGGCGAAGGCGATTTCGACGCAGTCCAGCCCCACGCGCTTCAGGTTATAATCGATGCTGCCACTGCCGGAAGCCCGGAAGTCATTCTTCCGCACGTTGCGCGTGAAACCGAATGCCCGGTCGCCGATCACCGTGATTCGGGTATCGTACGTATTCCCCGGAAGAAACTCCTGGAACAGGGCATAGCTCTTCTCGCGCGGGAGCATGCGGTTCGCGTTGTAGATGTTCTTCAAAGTCGCCGGCAACCGCTTCAGCGCAGCGGCGACATCGCCGCGCTGACGGTGCTTTTTCAGCTTCACCAGGCCGTCGGCCAGAATGCCGGCCACAGGTTTAAAACCTTGACCGAAGCATCGCTTAGCCAGGCCACGCGCTTCATCGGCCGTCCGAACCAGCCTCACGTTCTGCGAACCCGCTCCGCGCCGGAGTTTAAACACCTTGGGAAAGGACGCCTGATCGATCCAGTCCATCGCCTCCTGGAGGCCATAGAAGATGTACGTCGGCACCAGAGGTGCTGCCACCGCCTCCAAGAGGTATTTCTGGGCCAGTTTGTCGTCGTAGTGCCAGAAGGTTGCAGAGCTGGGAAACACGATCAGGCCCATGGCCTCCAGAGCCCGGACCAGATGGACCCCCAGGATGACGTCCCGTGAGACACCGTGTGTGATGTGCCACATCAGCGCGTCCGCGGGACGCAGATGCTCGACGATATCGCAATCAAAGCAATTGACCGTATAGTGATCGATCCCCTGCTGGCGGCAATACTCCAGCCAGCGATCTGAAAAGCTGCTGGGCACGGGATGAATCGCCAATCGTACGGACATGACAGACTCCCGGTTGTGTAATAACCGCCTTCAGGCGTGTTCCTTGACCCGGCTCTGCACATTCACCGAGTAGCGTCTCTGCTCCGGCGGCAGCAGTTCGACCATGTGGAACTTGGCGATCGCCAGCACCACCGCGGCCACCACCCCCAGGAACACCAGAATGACGTGCCGGGTCCGCAGGAACACGGCCGCGCCGCAGCCGATGGACGCGAAGGCGATGGTCAGCGCGTAACTGATGGCCACCACCTGGCGCACCGTGAAGCCGCGGTCTACCAACTGGTCGTAAAAGTGGCTGCGGTCCCCCAGCATGAGCGGCTGGGCGTTGCGCCAGCGGCGGATCATGGCCAAAGCCATGTCCGAGATGGGCAGCCCGAACACGATGACCGCCGACAGCATCCACTTGATGAACCCCGGCTCACCAAACAGCAGGATCAGCACGGCGGCATTCAGGCCCAGCAGCATGGACCCGGCATCACCCATGAAGATGGATGCCGGGTTCGTGTTGTAGGGCAGGAAACCCGCCGCCGCCCCGAGCATGGCCAGCGAAAGCACCAGACGCTCGTTGCTGAGCGGCTGACCCGCGCTGGAACCCGCCATGTGCAGGGCCACGACGAAGAAGCCCAGTGAGATGATCCCCAGGACGCCGCTGCACAGGCCATCCACGCCGTCGATCAGGTTGGTCGCGTTGCACGCTCCGACAATGATGAAGAGCGTGAACGGCACGGACAGCATCAGTTCGAGCCATTCCAGCGTGGGATCCCCCGCGGCCACCGACGCCCGGACAAAAATGTGGAACGAGTTGCTGCCGATGCCCACCCACAGCAGAAAGAGTCCCACCGCGATATTCAGAACCAGCTTGACCTTCGGGGTCATGGCCCGCAGATCATCCAGCAGCCCAACGATCATGATGGCCACTCCGGCGATGAGAATGCCGGCCAGGACTCCCGGCCGGACCTGCACGCCGAGGGCCAAGGCCACCAGGATGCCCGCCGCCCAGCCGGCGCAGATGGCCACGCCGCCCAGGTAGGGAATGGGCCGCTTGTGCGGTTTCAGGAAGTCGTCGGGGCGGTCCACGACCCGGTACCTGCGGGCCAGCGCCCGGCATACCGGCGTGGCCGCCAGCGCCACGGCGAGAGATACAAGGGCCACCGGCCAGAGCTCCTTGAGGAACTCCATGGGCGGTCGGTAAGCAACCGCAAGCATATCCATTCTCAGTTCCGAACCAGCAGCCGATCCAAATCCGCCAGTTACGAAGAGGCCGACCTCAGGCCAACTGCCTTTCCTTCAGCACTCTCTCGCACTCGGCGTGTTTCAGGTCCGCAGCCACCATCATGGCCACGAGTTCCTTGAAGGTCACGCGTGGCTTCCACCCCAACCGCGCCGCCGCCTTGGAGGGGTCGCCCTGCAGACAGTCCACCTCCGACGGGCGGAGGTAGCGCGCGTCCTGCATCACGTGTTGATGCCAGTCGAGACCCAGCAGCCCGAACGCCGCCTCCAGGAACTCCTGCACGGAGTGCGTCTCGCCGGTGGCGATGACGTAATCCTCCGGCGTGTCCTGCTGGAGCATGAGCCACATGGCCTCGACGAAATCTCCGGCGTAACCCCAGTCGCGCTTGGCATCCAGGTTGCCCAGGTAGAGCTTGTCCTGCAGGCCCAGCTTGATCCGCGTGGCCGCCCGCGTGATCTTGCGGGTCACGAAGGTCTCGCCGCGCCGCGGGCTCTCGTGATTGAAAAGGATGCCGTTGCAGGCGAACAGGCCGTAGGCTTCGCGGTAGTTGATGGTCTGCCAGTAGCTGTAGACCTTCGCGCAGGCATACGGGCTGCGCGGGTGAAACGGCGTCGTCTCGCGCTGCGGCGTCTCCACCACCTGGCCGTACATCTCGCTGCTGGACGCCTGGTAAAAGCGGGCCGGCACCTGCGTGTCGCGGACGGCGTCCAGCAGCCGCAAGGTGCCCAGCGCGTCCACGTCCACCGTGAATTCCGGCTGGTCGAAGCTGACCCGGACGTGCGACTGGGCCGCCAGGTTGTAGATCTCGTCGGGCCCCACCGTCCACAGCACGTGCCGCAGGCTCCCGCCGTCGGTCAGATCGCCATAGTGCAGGAACAGCCGCGCGTCCGACTGGTGCGGATCGCTGTACAGGTGCTCGATGCGGTCGGTGCTGAACGAGCTTGACCGCCGCACGATGCCGTGCACTTCGTAGCCCTTCTCCAGCAGCAGTTCCGCCAGGTAGCTGCCGTCCTGGCCGGTGATACCGGTGATCAGCGCCTTACGCGCGGCACCGCCCGGACGACTGGAGGAAGGATTCGCACTCATTCACGCCTCGATCAACCCGCCCAGCGACTCGGCAATCCCGGCCGTTGTAGCGTCCGGCGTCCCTGCCGGACGTTCTGTGGGCCTGCCAGCCATCCCCGTGTGCCACTGCTCTGTGAACAGTGCCGGGAGCAAAAGGAGCGTCCCTGACATCCAACCACTGCTGACACAGCAGTGGCACACGTCAAATTCGATTTCAATCGGCACTGCTGATCCGCCTGCGCAAACAGGCTTCGGCGGGGCAAGCACAGCAGTGGCACACGGTCAGCCTTCCTGGCGCAGCCAGGCGACGAAGCGGGCCAGCCCCGTCTTCAGGTCGGTCCGGGGTTCATAACCGAGTTCTGCACGGGCCCGGCTGACATCCGCGTACGTGCGCTCGACGTCGCCTGGCTGCGTGCCCAGCCGCTCGATCAACGCCTTCTTTCCCAGGGCTGCCTCGATGCCAGCCACCAGGTCGGCCAGCGAGACCGGGCTGGAGTTACCCAGGTTATAGATCTTATACCCCCCACACTGTTCGACCGATGCGACCACGCCGGCCACGATGTCATCGATGTAGGTATGATCGCGCATCATGCTGCCGTCGCCGAAGAACGGAATGGGCCGCTCGTCCTCGATCAGCCGCGCGAACTTGTGAATGGCCAGGTCCGGGCGCTGGCGCGGACCGTAGACGGTGAAGAACCGCAGGCAACTCACATTCAAGCCGTACAGATGGTGGTACGTGTGGCAGATCAGCTCACCGGCCTTCTTGGTGGCGGCGTAGGGGGAGATGGGGTTATCCACGCGGTCGTCTTCGCTGAAGGGCACCTTGGGGTTGTTGCCGTAGACGCTGGAACTGCTGGCGAACACGAACTTGGGCACGCTGAACTTCCGCGCCGCTTCCAGCAGCACGCCGGTGCCCTGTACGTTGACGTCGTTGTACAGCAGCGGATTCTCGATGGACGGCCGGACCCCCGCCCGGGCCGCCAGGTGCACGATCGCGTCCGCCCCCCCACCGATCACACGGTCCATGGCCGTCGCGTCGCGGATGTCGGCCTCGACCAGAGCGAAGCCCTCCTGTCCAACCAGACCGGCCACATTGCGGCGTTTCCGCTGCGGGTCGTAGAACGAATCGAACGAATCCACGCCGGTGATCCGCCAGCCGCGGGCCAGCATGGCCTCACATACGTGGGACCCGATAAAACCGGCCGCGCCGGTAACCACCGCATGCGACATATGCTGTCTCAGCCTTGTTAGCCGTGTTTTCGGCCCGCGATCGCGTGATTGGCTCGACCCGAGCGACTATTCCGTAGCGGCCGATCTCCGTGTCGGCCGTTTGCTGGTCAGAACGTCCGGCATGGAGGCCGGAGGCTACATCCAGCGCCTCGCTCTGCGCAAACTCCGTCCCCGTCAGGCGTTATGAGCCGGACAAGTGCGTTCAGCTCCTGGTGAGGCGTTCCTTCGTTACTGAAGGGGACGCCCGAATAATATCGGCCGTCCAAAACGCCAGCAAGAGAATCAACCGAGCGCCCCTCCGTGAAACCCAGGCGACTCGAGATGATGTAACTTACTGGAGTGCCACAGCTTGATGGTTGGTACGATCGGCCCCTCGCCGACGTTCATCTGTGCTGGCGGTAGCCCGCCTCCGGCCTCACAGACGCGGGAGTTCACAGGCGATACGACGTGCCTACCCCCGTCGTTCCCATGCGACACCGAATGTCAGCCCGTGTACACCGGTGGGAAACCGGTCCCGTACCCTGCTGGGATCATCGCTAACGTCCGGGCGGAGCGTGCACAACTCCCGTCTCGCCCGGCGGCTCGGCCGGCTCGACACTCTCGGAATCCACCTCGACATTGACGCTCTGGCCGAGGATGGTCACATTCATGCTCAAGCGCCACCGCCCCCCCGTCCGGGTCACTACCCCTTCCAGGCCCCGTAGCGGACCCGCGATGATCCGTCCCCAGTCCCCCACCGCCAGCCGGTTGGAGACATCGAACTCGTCGGTGCTGCTGAGCAGCGCGTGGATCCGCCGGATTTCACCGATCAGCTCCTGCTGATTGATGACCTCCAGCACGCGGGCGATCCGGTTCGTCCGCAGCGCAAGATACCGCTCGTCCTCGCTCCCATTGAAGAACAGATACCCTGGAAACACCGGCACTGTACTTCGAGAGAGCCGCCGGGTGACGGCACTTCGGGTGGTGCGTTGCGTGAGCGGAAGATAATTGAAGATCCGCAGGCGAGTCAGCTCGTTCGCCAGGATCTTCTCGTTCCGAGAACGCGTGTGGGCGACATACCATTGTCCGGGCAGATCGAGCGGAATCTCGGCGGGCGCGCTGATGAGCTCGTTCGGCTGCATGCGTGCTGCGTCAGCCAGCACTGCGTGTTGGGGGTCGGGTGCCATGAAAAAACCTATCCTTGCCCAGTTTGCCTCGGCGATGGCTCCAGCCACCCAGTGAGGATATCGAACGCTTCCGGTTGGGACAAGACATTTCATGGAAACGAGTTATCGCGGCAGAGCTTTAATCCGCAGCCGGCGTGCAGGAGCTCGTGACCTGGAGGTTTGTGCCCGTGCGGCGGAGCTCTTCCAGAAGCCGGTGCGGCGGCAGGATCTGAAAGGGTGCGAATGCGCCGGGCGGCGCCTGTTCAGGGAGAAGCCCGGCCACGAAAGCCGCGGCGATGCCCGCACTGAAACCGGTGGTGCGTTCCATGGCCGTGAAACGCGCATCCGGATAGTCCAGCCAATCGACCCGGCCTTGCACCGGTTGGCTGCCCTTGACCCCTTCGACCAGCACACAGGCGACCACGAGGTCGCGGCGATCACTTTGCAGTGCTCCTTCGAGCAGGGAAAGCGTCAGATCTCTCGGGGCGATGGGCACCGCTGGCGAAGCCCGGGACGCGTCGGCGGTGGCCGCTGGGCGGACCATCACCGTCCGGATGTCCAGGAGCCCGATCTCGGCCATGGCCTTGATGACGTCGCGGTGACCGGGGTAGCGAAGCGTCTTGTACTCATAGTCGATCCCGGCCGGCGCGTAGATCTCGGGAGCCAATGACGCCCCTCCACTGGTCGCGAACGCTTCGAATTCGCCCGGCAAAAGCAGACCCGTCACCGTCTCCGGTTCGGACAGGCCCTCGATGGAGACGACGCGACCCCCGCGCGACACCTGACAGTCGTCGAGGTATTCGTTCAGCAGTCCGTGGATGCTGAAGGTGGACTGGTAGCGCAGCACCCCGCGCGGATGCTGAGGCAACCCGCCGCAGAAGATTTTGACCGAGCGATACCGCCAGTCATGGCGCCACATCTCGGCCAGGACGTTGACCGCACCCGGGGCCAGGCCGCAGTCGGGCACGACCGTCACGCCGGCCGCTTCCGCCGCCTGACCAAGCGCGAGCTGTCGGCGAACGGTGGCGATGTTGCCGCCCAGATCGCAGAAGTGCCGCCTGTGCCGGATGGCCAGGCGAGTCAGATCCTCGTTGTGGAAGAACGGCACACAGGCAACGACGCAATCACAATCCTCTACAAGACTCTCCAAGCCGGTAGATGCGGAATCCAGATCGTGCGCCTGCGTCATGATGCGGTCCGCATCGACGCCCATGCGCCGCGCGGCCTCCAGGCGTTGCCGATCCAGGTCCACGTAGGCGACACGCGCCTCCGGGAAACGATTCAGGAGGAACCAGCCGCAAGCGATTCCCTGGCGTCCGGCGCCGATGATAAGAAAGTGAGCCATGCGCGCACCTGAGCCGCTCTTTGATGCGGTCTTTTCGGAAACTGAGCCCCAAAATCCACTCAAGCCTCGACGGTTCGCTCATCGATTTGCACGACTTACGTACAGCTAATCTTAGTGCATCACAAGCCATCAGTAGAACACGCCGTTGAAAAGGAGCGGCCCGGGGACCGCTGGCGTGATATCTACTGAAACGCCGCCGCTTAGCTGCAAATCAGGATCGTGCGCGGGACTGATACAGGTTGACTCAGCAGATGAACCACGAATTCTAATGAACTTAAAATACTGGCAAACGCAGCTTTCCGGCCAAGGGCCATTTTTCCATTGACGCGCCCGGCATCGCGGATTACATTTCCAGCTAACACCTGTGAGCATTGCTGCTTACTCGCAGCAGCCGCTCAGGTGTGGGCCGGGCTGATCGACCGCTGAAGCAAACCGAGAGCGCGTTATGAAACGCCAGGACGTCACCGCCGCACAGATCGCCGAGCAGCTCTCGCTGTCGCGCACCACGGTCTCGGTCGTGCTGAACGGCCGGGCCAAAACGCACCGCATCGCCGAAAGCACTACCAAGCGGATCCTGGCCGCGGCCCGCGCCTTGAACTACCGGCCGAATGCCGCCGCTCAGCAACTGAAAGGCAAACGCAGCAACGTGGTCGGCGTGCTGGTAACCAGCGAGCTGATGATTGACCTGCGGCTCATCGAACCGATGGAGTTGCTGGCCGCCGAGCGCGGCGTGCGCTTCATGCTCGGGCATGCGGCCGGTTCCGCCGTCCGGATCAGGGACTATCTCAGCGACTTTCGGGCCCGCGGCGTGGATGGCCTGTTCAGCTTTTTCCACCATCACCCCCGACACAAGCGGGAGCTTTTGCCGGAGCTGCTGCGGATGGAGAACGTGGTGTTCTACGAGCGCCCCACCGACACACGGGGCGGTACGCCTTCACACGTCTGCCACGTGGGCCCGGATTTCTTCGAGGTGGGTCGAATCGGAGTGCGGCATCTGCTGGACCGCGGCCGCCGCCGCATTGGCCTGGTCCTTCGGGAACTCGACTTCCCTTATGCCCTGGCGCGACGACGGGCGTACGAGGCGGTCCTGACCCAGGCCGGCCAACGCGTTGACGAAAGATTGATCTGGGTGATGAACCAGCGCACCTCGAGGCCCTGGACGGACACCTTTACACCGGAGCTGGCCCTGGAAGCCGTCGACGACCTGGTCATCGACAAACAGGCGGATGCCCTGGTCATCGTCAACGATTTCTACGCCGCCAGCCTGATCTGCGCGCTGCGCAAGCGCGGGGTCCGGGTGCCCGAGGACGTGGCCATCGTCTCCTGCGACAACCAGGAGTTCGGCCGTTGTATCGATCCGCCCCTGACCACGATCGATCTGCGTCACGACCTGCTGGCCAGCGCGCTGGTGGGCATGATGTTCGAGCTGCTGGACCATCAGGTGATCTCGAAAGACCGGCGGGCCGTCGTGGTCCCGCCTGAATTGATTAGGCGCGAGTCGAGTTGAGGAAGTCACTGTTGGGTGGAACGAGTTTCGTGTTTCCATTTCCTGGACTGGGAGGGCCAACGATGCGCTCGATCTGGATCTGTTCTGTTCTCGTTATGACGGCAATCGCGCCGGCGGCATCAGCCGGTGCATCCGTTGTCAACGGCAGCTTCGAGGAGGGCACCAACAACGGCTGGATCATCTGGCCACAGCCGTGGGGTGCGAACTTTGCGGAGTACCACGATCCGCCGGTGCAACAATGTACCTGCGGGCACGGTCTGACCGCCGCGGACGGGCAATACTTCGGCGGCTACACGTACAACAAGGGGGCAGTCGGGCATGACGTGTTCGGACACGTCCTCTACCGCCAGGCCATCGACGTGAGCAACTGGAGTGCAAACGCGGACCGGACCCGTTTTGACTTCGAGATCTGGGCCCAGGTGGCCCACTCCGGTGACTGGAACGCTTACGAGCAGCAGCAGGAGCACATTATCTGGTGGGCCGAAGACGGCCTCATGCCCCACGATACGGCCATCGTGTATATGTCCGGCCCCAGCGAGGATGAAGACAACATCGCCGATGGCGACACTATCGAGATCGACACCGGCGGCGTGAACCGCGTCTACGAGTTTGACGTCGGCGACGGCATCCGCCCCACCAGCGACGTGGCCGTCCACGTCGGCAGCAGCCCCGTGGTGGCCCTGCTGAAGTACCCCCGCAACATGCGCGACGGCGACCGCTTCACGCTCGACGTCGGCGGCGCCTCCGAGCGCATCTACGAGTTCGACGTCGGCGACGGCATTCAGCCCGACAGCGACGTGGCCATCGATTGCAGCGCCGGCCTGGGCCGGGCCAACGCCAAGGTCAAGACTCTGGAAGCGATCGCCAACGATCCGCAAGCGCCCTGGGTCGCTGCCGACTACGCAAACGACAAAATCTCGCTCACCTGGAGCAATGGCTACAACGCCGTGAACTCCCGGACCTTCGTGGACGCCGGTAACAGTTGGATCACCGACTTTATCTACGTCAATCAACGTGCGCTGGCGGCCAAGGCGGCCCTGATCACCACGATCAACAACGATCCTCTGGCGCCCTGCACGGCCTCGGAAACCAGCATGCTGAAAGCGACGCTGCTCACCTGGAAACAGACCAGTTCCGGCGGAGCAACCAACTCGAATCTCAACGACGCGTACGGCCATATCGAGGTCAGCAACTTCGGCCACCTGGTGGGATCGCCGCAACACACCACCAATATCGGAGACAGCTACCAGGCCCCCGAGACGCCGCGAAGCTTCACTTTGGGGCGCGTGAAGAGCCAGTTCTTCTCCGCCGCGACCGTGCAGAACTTCAACAACTGGCGCCACTTGAAGATCTCGGGAAGCATCCCGGACAATCCCCAGGTGGTGATCCTGGAAATCCGCCTGAAGATCGACGGACGGGCGGACCTGTCCCACAACGTTTTTGACGGCGTGGTCTTCTCCGCCGAGTCGGCGTCCGGCGGCGGCATCGGCCCGTTCGCCAGTGATGTTCCCAATGGCGACTTCGAGGTCGGCCCGTTCAATCTGATCCACAATGGCACGACGGCGCCAGACCCGCCGACGGATTGGGAACTGCTGCGCGGCTTCAATGGCGACGAAGGGCCGATCGAGGGCTACACCAACGGCGTGACCACGCCCACCGATCCACTGGGAACGGCCACGCCTTCCGGTGACCACTTCTGGGGCCGGGCCAGCCCGGGCGGTGCGAGCGGCAGTCAGCTCTCCGGACAGTGGGGTCACGTCATCCCTGTCCGCAACTGGTCGCCGCGAGCCACGGGGGTGCGCTACAAGTTCCGCTACCTGACTCAGATGAGCAACCTGTGGGATACCAATCCACTGCCCACACCAAGCTATCCGGACCAATACCGCTTTGCTCGCGAGACGTTCGACCTGTGCTGGGATCAGGAGACTTCAGGCTACTCCGTACTCGACTCGCCGCTGGATCCTATCTCGGCGGACATGCTGTGGAATTACTCGAACTGGTTCTCGTGGATGCGTATTCTCGAAATCACGGACAGCGACATCAGCGATCTGTCCGACGCATCACCGACCGGTTTCGTGGAACTCGAGCGGAGCGGTGAGTTCTCCGCCACCAAAGCCGACGGAACGGCGGGGGCACCTCGTTACCTGCTGCTGCGCAACGATACCCGGGCGTACGCGGGGCTCGCCGCGGTGCAACCCTACAAGCTCATGTACGACGACATCGACTTTGTCGCCGAGGCGTTCCCAGCGCCCTGCAATTCGCCCCGGGCAGATCTGGACGGCGATGGCGATGTGGACCAGGAGGACTTCGGATTAGTCCAGGCGTGCCTGACGGCCGAAGCTGGCGGCATCTCCTCACCACCGGACGGCCCCGACTGCTATTGCGCAGATTTCGATGCGGATGGGCTTGATGTCGACCTCGCCGACCTGACCCTGTTCGAGACGTGTGCCAGCGGACCGGACATCCCGGCGGATCCCGGCTGCCTCGTAGAGGCCTGCTGTCTGCCGGAAGGCTGCGAGGATCTGCATCCGGTGGAATGCACCACGCTCGGCGGTACCCCCCAGGGAGTGGGAACGTCCTGCGCGGCCAATCCGTGCCCGTAAACCCTGAAGGTAGTCCGGCACAGGGGCCGATCCGCCGGCCGGCCTGCCTTCCGGAATGAACAGAGGATGGTAAGGAAACCGGGCAGTCTGCAACCGGAACTCCGCCGGTATCAGGCTGCCCGGCTATCGCAACATTGTTGAGCTTTCTTGTTGGAGACGTTTTTTCATGCCGGCTTACTCTCGTTACCGTATGTTGGCGACGATCCTGCTCCTGTCTGCACCGGCCGTAGCCTGGGCCGCTGACTCCGCCCCACCGCAACCCGACGGCGCTCTCTGGCGCATTGCCTGGATCACCGACACCCAGACGTCGCGCTGCGAGTGGATCACCACGCTGGTCGATCGGTTGCGCAAGGAACAGCCACAGATGGTCATCCACACCGGGGATACGCGCTTCGAGTGGGCCAACCAGTGCGCATGGCAGGACGTGATGGAGCTGCTGCGTTCCGCCTCGCCGCCGCTGGAGTTCCATATGGCGCCGGGAAATCATGATGACATCGATCGCGGCCGCGTCAAGCCTCATTTGCGCGAAGCGGCGTCGCGCGGTGTGTACCGGCTCGACACCGGCGTGCGCGCCGCCAATAGAGGTTTTTACCACAATCGGGTTACGGTGGACGCGACCGGCCCGCTCTGGCCGGCCTGGAACCCCGAGGTGATCACGCACCCCACCTGGCAGCCCGATGGAGGCCCTTCCGCGGCCCCGCCGGAAGGGTCTTACCGCTACGTCTTCAAGCGCGGCGGCATCCGCTTCATCGTCGCCGACTGCTACTACAGCGATGAGCAGCGCGACTGGATTCGCGACCTCATCGTGCAACCCGACGACAGTTCCGTCACCATCCTGCTCCAGCACGAGCATACCATCGACAAGGTGGCCAGATACTTCGAGGGACTGGAGGGCCAGCACAACGTCAAGCTGGTTCTGAATGGCCATGACCACAACTACGCACTCCAGGAGCGGCACGGCGTCACCTTCATCACCGGCGCCGGCGTGTCGGAAGGGCCCCTCCGGGACAGCGACGCCATGATCCTGCGCGTCTTCGGTGACCGGTTGCAGCTCGACCGCTACCTGCTGAAGAAAGGCGAGCCGATGCCGCCAGTGGAGGGTCCGACCACGATATGGACCTGCCAGGGCTCCTTCACGCCCTACCGCCGGCCGGAGTTTCCGCCGATCCCCTCGGAGTCGACGTCCGCAAGCATGGCCACCAAAGAGCCACCGACGAGCGGCCTGAACCTCGTCTACAACGGTAACTTCGACAACGGCATCTGGTACGAACGTTTCCGTGGCTGGTCGCCGGCCGGATGGTATCAGTGGTTCACCTGCGGCGATCACGCGCCCGAGCACGCCGTGGGCAACGACACCCCGCATTCGGGCAAAGAGTACGTGCGCATCCACATGTGGGCGCACCGCTGGCGCGGGGGAGTGCTTCAGAACGTGGGCGGCGTGGAGCCGGGCCACTGGTACCGGCTCAGCGCGTACGGCTGGTTCGCCCCGACGGCCAAGGACCCCCAGCCGCAGGCCCGGATCGGTCTCGAACCTTTCGGGAAACTCAGGGAGCAGTTCGCCGCCGATGTCACCCGGCACCCCGCGCCCCCCTACAACGAATGCGTCGGCCAGGATCCTCGTAAACCAGAGCAGAAGTGGCCGGACCTTCCCGAGACCACCGCCTGGTCCGAGGAGCACGACTACTCCACCTGGGGAAGGTTCGAAACGGTGGCCGAGGCGCAGTCAGACGTGGTCACCGCCATCCTGTACTGCAACCCGCGGCAACGTTCAGAGCCCATTTACGAGATGAACTGGGACTCGGTGCGCCTGGAAGAGATCCCATGGCCTCACCGACGCCTGGCCCCCGAGGAAGCCGTCCTCAAGATCGACGAGCGAATCAAGTCGCCGATGGTCACCGTCCGGCCGAAGCTGCGCGCCGCCCAGGTCGTATGGAAGACGCCCGTGCCGGCCGGCGCAGCGCAGGTTCTCTACCGCTTCCTGGACTCTCAGGCGGTCAACCATCTCGGCTGGGGCGCGAAAAACCAGCCATCAGAAGTGCGGCTGAGCGATTTTCCCTTCGAGACGCCCGTGGTCTACGAACGCGCCGCGAAGGATCATTGGGTATCCATCGAGAAGCTGGACTTTGCGGCCCATGCCGCCGAACTGCATGTCGTGGCCCTGTCCCGAACGGTAATCGACGGCGGATGCCAGACCGTGTGCTCACCGGTGGTCCGGATCAAGGCCGGCCAGGAAGGAGTGATCAAATGAGCATTCGGCCGAGCGGCCCAGCCCGCGGTTCCGCCCGACGGAAGTCCATCGCTTTAATGCTGGCTTTCCAGGTATGGGGAGTCACCGCCGGGCTGGGCCCGGGCCCGACGATCCCTGCCGCCCAGGCCGCGGAGGCGCCGGCCCGCCCCGCCACTCCGGGCGATGCACTGCCCAACCGGTTCATCATCATCTCGGACCTGCATCCGCATCCAAACGCATACGACCAGGTGGGTATCCTTGCGGACCACGTGATCGCACTCCAGCCGGCGTTTGTGGTGGTGCTCGGGGACATTTGCGGCGATGCCGTGCCGGGCGTCAGCGAAAAGGAAATCGAGACCGTTCGTGAGGCCTTCCGCCGCCTGCGCGCAGCGGGCATCGAAATTCATCCGGTCATGGGCAACCACGACGTTCATCACCGGGTCGAGGACCTCAAGGTCCGCTGGTTCTGCGAACAGACCCCGCTGCCGCTGAACCGCCTGTTCGATGCGACGGCCAACCACCCCGCATACCGCGCCTTCATGGACAAAGGTCCCTACAACTACGCCTTCACCGCCGGTGGCATTCATTTCGCGATCGTCGACTCCAATGTCGATCCTCCCTCCGACAAATGGGAACAGGAGCGAATTGATAAAGCCCGGCCACGGTGGGAGGCCCAGCAGAAATGGATGATCGACCACTTCTGCCGGGACACCAGCAATCCGGAGGGTTATCCCACCATCGCCTTCTTGCACCACCCCGAGTACATGACCGGCGACCGAGGCATGGACAGCCGGCCGCTCTACCGCGTGCTGGCCGGGTGCCAGGACCGGCAGACCCTCCGGGCCGTTTTCGGCGGACACTGGCATTACGGGCAGAACTGGTCCCGCGGCCAGAACCTGGGGGCCGATGTGTATGCGACCCCGCCGTCGGTCCACGGCATCAACTCCCCGGTTGAGTTCATCGTGGCGGACGTCCGCGAAAACCGCGTCACGTTTGAGCCTCGGGAAACCGTGACCGGCCAGGTCCGCACCGGCCGCGGATCTGTCAAGTACTATCCCATCTATGGTCAGTTCGGTTCCTTGCGCTCGGAGTCCCGATCGCAGTCAGAGAAGCCCAATTAAGCGACCGGTCCATAGAACAGCCGGGAGAACTTCGATCATGGCGGAAAACCACGGAAACCATAAGCGGCGAGTAGCGCGTCGAGAATTCCTGCGTACATCCGTGGCGGCCGTGGCGCCGCGGCCGCGCCGCGGCCCCGCCGGGCGGATGCGCGCGTTCTGGGAGCCAATGACCGGATCCGCCTGGGCCTCATCGGCTGCGGTGACTGCGGGCTCAACTACCACGTGCCCAAGGCACTGGAGTTGAGCCGCGACCCCCAATGGAACGTGGAGTTGTCGGCGGTGTGTGACATCTACGAACCGCGCAAGCAGGCCGCCCAGGCCCGGTCACGGGCACGAGTCTTTCACGACTATCGCGACATGCTCGAGGGTGACATCGTGGACGGGGTGATCATCGCCACGCCGGACCACTGGCATCACCAGATGGCCATGGACGCAATGCAGGCGGGCAAGGACGTCCACGTCGAGAAGCCGATGGCACTGTCCTGGGAGCAGGCCAAGGACATGCACCGCGCCGCCCAGCGGCTCAGACGCATCGTGCAGGTGGGCGCGGGAGCCACCTCTCACGATATCTGGTGGCAGGCCCGCAAGGCCATCCGGGAAGGCGCCCTCGGCAAGGTGGTCTGGGTCAGCGGCGGATTGCATCGCAACAATCCCGAAGGCGACTGGAACTATCGCATCGATCCAGGCTGTTCACCTCAGAACCTGGACTGGGAACGCTTCCTTGGACCGGCCCCGCGGCGGCCCTTTGATCCGGAGCGCTACTTCCGCTACCGCAAGTACTGGGATTACTCGGGAGGTCTGGCCCACGACCTGATCGTGCACCTGCTGTCCTGCCTGCAAATCTGCCTGGGGGCCGAGTTCCCCCTGCGGGTCAGCGCCGGCGGCGGCGTGTATCGCCACTACGACCGGGAGACGCCGGATACGTTCCAGATTACGGTCGAGTACCCCAGCCGGTACATGGCTACCTTGGCCAGCACGCAGACGACCGAACGGGGCATCGAGACGGCCATCCGCGGCGAGAAGGCTACACTGACCTTCGAAGGGGGCTCGGACGGCGGAACTCGCGCATTCATCACACCGGAGCCGGCGTTTGCCCAAGAGGTCGAAGAGCGGACGATCGAGGCCGAGTCGCGCATGGGCCACGAGGAGAACTTTATCCACTGCATGCGCACGCGCGAGCAGCCCCACTGCGATTCATCGACCGGCTACAAAGTCATGGTCGTGCTCGGGCTGGCCGTCCGGAGCTGGCGCGAGGGAAGAATGTTCACCTTCGATCCCGACAAGCAGCAGATCGCCAACGACGCGAGTGGCAACGCGATGACCCGGTAGCTCGCCCGAAGCCGGCGGCACTCCAGGGCGGCGGCGGTTCTTCAGCACGGGAGTCACCGCCGGCATCGCTACTCCGAGTGGGTCACATCGATCAGCCTCGTCCCGCGGAAACGGGTGTTCATGAATCGCGAATAGTGCGAGTATCCACGAAGGTAGACGGTGATGCAGTCCGACTGGGCGACCGCACTGGCAGACAGCGGTATCCAGTTCTGCCGCTCGAATGTCGGTGAGCCCCATACGACCGCTTCCGACGAGGGATCATCGCCGCCGGTGGGATCGATCCCCGCGGTCGCACAAATGATCATCTGCCGGGTATTCCACGGGTTCCAGAGCCGGGCCTGGGCGATGAGGCGATATCGTCGCCCCTGTTCGCACGGTACCTGCTGGAAGAGCACGGTATCGGTGCTGTCATTGCCCTCTAGAATCTCCCAGCCAGCCGCAGCCACCGGATTGCGATCGCCATCCGCCGGCTCCCGCCTGAACGCCGGCACGGAGCCCGCGAGCGTACGGGTCATCCAGCCATAAGGCAAGCCCGCGTCGGCAGGGCCGGCAAAGTCGCCGTTGAGCAACTCCGCGGCCAACGGCAGGCCGGGCCGCGGCACCACGGATGCAACCAGCGGTTTGGACTCGTTGCCGCTGCTGTCCACGGTCTGGATCGTGTAGCGGTAGGACACGTCGTTGACGATCCCGGCGTCGCTGTAATGGTATCGACCTGAAGAAGTGGCCGGCATTTCACTCACCACGATGCCGGCGGCCTGTTCGCCACCTCCTGTGCCGTCGAACCGGCGCACGATGAGCCGGCTGATATCGGCGTCGGCGGGAACGTCCCACACCATCCTCGCCCTCCCATCGGCCGGAAACCGCCTGGCGTAAGCGGACAATCCCGGGTGCCAGTCGGGTGCGGTGGGCGCGGGCGGCGCGAGCGTGTCGGTGTCATGCTCGACCAAAATCATGGACAGGTCGCGGCCGGGAACCGGCTGGCCGTCGACGTGCAGCTCGCCGTCCCCGAAATCGTCTTCCTTCGATGTCCACAGACGCGGCCCACCTGAAAAGCCGGGGAAAGTCACTTCAATGTAGTAGCGGCTGCCGGAGGAAAGGGGCACCTGGCCAGGATTGAAGACCAGCACCCGGCTGGCGATCGGCGCGCACACCGGCCGGCCTTCCGGACCCGACTCCAGCAGCCGGATGACGGGTCGAGAAGGAGGATCCTCCCCGGAAGCGGGAAAAACACTCAGCATGGCCAGGCTGGTTCCGCGTGCCACGAAGGTCTGGCCGTAGGACTTCACCGCCGGCCGATACACCTGCCCGAAGCCGGGCTTATGTCGAAGAATCTGGCCGACCGGGTTGTACTGGATCCGCAGAGCCAGATCGACCGCCGATTGGTTCTTGCCGTCGATGACCGCCGTGCCGTCGGGGTACGGGTTCCCCTTTACCACGTGCATGCGGAACGGGGCGTGGTCCTTTCGCGTGAAGCGAAGCAGGTACTTCTGCCCGGGCACGGTCGGCAGCGTCTCGACGGGATAGTAGCCGCCAGCGCGGACGGCCGGCCCGATTTGACGGCCCGGGTCGGCGGCGTCATGCAGCGTGATCATGACCTGTGCCGCGTCCTTGAAGGCGATGCCGGTGACGGCCGTCCCGGCGGCCACGAAAGTCTGGCCGAATTCCGCGTGCTCCTGTGCGTTGGGCTGGCCCGCCTGGACCAGCTCACACTGGTAAGGCAGCGTGATTTCGACACGATTGAATCGGCGCGGCTCGATAGTCACGCCGGTCCGCAGGGCCGGGCCGAAACCGTAGGCCTCCTCCACGGCGGCCGTGTAGACGCCCGGTCGTTCCACCTGCGCGATCCACTGCCCGCTCCGATCGTCGGTTGGCTCTCCAGCGATGGGTGCCTGGGGCGCCGCGCCACCCGCCAGGTAAGCCGTGAGCCCGGCGGCACTTCCCGCTGAGGTCCCCGTTGATCCATAGATGGTGATACCCCCACCCTCTTCGGCGGCAAACACCACCAGCGGCGCAAGCAAGATCAGAGCCACCTGCACAAGTCGCATTTCGGGTTTCCCTCTATTGATCCACTTGACTGAATCTGCCCTTCACCCGTGGAAAACCGAATACCCAGTGCCGGCTCGAGCAGATAGGCCTTAACTCGGGGGTATGGCTCGCGAACGCCGCCCCGACGGTTTGCCGGTCGGGATGCCGGGCCAGCACGCGGTGCATTCCATTCACGGAACACCTCCGTGCCCGAGGGAACAACTGTGCAGGCATAGATTCTCCCGTAAGGCGAGACCAGTCACGTGCCCCGCGACCCTCATCCGGCCGGCCTCCAGATTCCGGCTCTACGGCTGCGCGCAGGGATCCGAAGCGCACGAAGTGTGCTCGCCCTGCGGCGTACCATCGCGGTGGACGCATTCAACCGGATGAAGATCCCGACAACCAATAAACGGCAGACAGCAAGCCTGTCTGTCACAGGCAGGGTCGGCGGGAATGGTCGGTCCGCTCGCACAGGCCTCGAACATGGTCAGATCGGCCGTACCGATAGTCACGTTGTCCCGGTCCAGATCCGCACACACACATTCGATGCTCTGCGGAATGCCGCCTGGTGTGCCTGTAAGGCACGCTTGAACAAGTCCGAAGTCCTCCTGATCGACATCCCCATCACCGTCCTGATCCGGGCGCATCTCGCCGCAGCCAGGCACCGCTTCCACGTAGAAATCTACCCGGTCGTAGAACAGCTTGAACGGCAGCGTCCCGTTGGAAGCGTTCGCAATGGTATTGTTCCGCAGAAGGACATACTGCGGCGCATACGGATTGCCATCGGTATCGGTCGGAGAGAACTCGCCGGTGCGCTCGATTTCGACAAAGCCCTGGACCGCGGACCGTTCGCTGATCACATCGTCGGAGAGATCCAGGATCTTCATCCATGGGAACGCGTAGGACTGTATCAGGTCGAAGTTCATTGCGTCGCTGGGCTGTTCAAGGATGGACCGCGTCCCGTTGATCTTGGGCGGACCGGGGATCTGCGGGACGGCCTCATCCCCCCAGGCGAGTTCCATGGTCTGCCGCGCGGAACCGCCCAAGTCGGTCATCAGCGTGAGGTAACGCAGAACGTACCGCAGCCGGGTGGCCTTGGGGGACCAGTTGCGCACGGGCACCACGTGCCCCCACCAGCCCTGCAAGTAGCTGGCCGGGTTCTCCGGAGTCGCCCCCTCGGCGCCAGGGTTGGCCCGGCCCCAGAAGTGCCCGCCGGAAGGCGTCACCGTTCCCAGCGGATCCGTAGGGGACGTCACGCCGTTGGTATAGCCTTCGATAGGGCCGCGCAATGCGCCGTCACGGCCCCAGTCGCGCAGGTAGTTCCTGTAACCAGCAGGGCTTGGCTCCACCAGGTCACCCCAGCCCGCCGGCGGGTCATAATTGACGCCCGTCTTGTCACCGTGATGCCGGGTGTTGTACGGCTCGATTTCGAAGTCACTGTTGGCGATGTCGCCGGCGAAACTGCCGATTTGGCTGTCCGTGGAGGCTGCCACTGAGAAAACCACGCCATCAAAGAAATTGTGGACTTGCTCCAGGCGGGCGTCGGTCTTCAGCCGGATCTCGAGCACCACCACCTTGGGATTGTCGGGAATGCTCCCGGATGTCACGAACTTCCGCCAGTTCTCGAAATTCTGGGTGACCCCCTTCATGAAGAACGGCGTCTTCACGTGCGTCAGCATGACGCTGCGCATGGGCACGTCTTCCGTGTAGTTGCGGTTCTGGTTGGTCTCGTACTGAGGCGTCCCGGGCAGGTGGGAGAAGCCGGTCACTTCAATCACATTGTTCGTGTCGTTCAGGTTGGAATTGGCGGCGCCCTGGGCGTCGGTCTGCTTCCAGAGCAGAACCACCGTCTTGTCGCCGACGGTTGCGGTGCAGGGTGCCGAGGCATCGTCGTTAATGGCATCCGCCAGCGCCGCCTTGGCCGTGTTGACGTCCATGGTCGCCAGGCTCACCGGCACGTTTCCAGGGTCCCGCAGCGCGGAGTCCGTGTCGAACTCGTAAACGCGCAACACGCCGCCGGTGTCGATCTCCACCGTGTCGCCTTCCGCCACGCTTCCGCCGATACGTACGAAAGCGGTATCCCGGGGCATTTCCCCATCGGGAGCCCACCAGATGAGGTGTTCCTGGCGCGGCTCATAGCCGTCCCAGTTCCGCGAGTGGGCAAGTTGCGCCCAGAGCTCCAGATGGAAGTTCGTCCGGTCCGCCTCCGGGCTCCAGTTCTGGACTTCAATCGCCTGGCGATAAAGGACGTGGCCGTGCGCGGCCGGCGTCGTATTCAACAGATAAGAGATGCCCCCGAAATACTGACCATCCGGCGCGGAAAGGTTATGCCCGCACACGTCCGTCTGACCCGGCGGGTCGTGATACCATGTCGGCCCGACCGACCACGATTGAGCCCAGATGGTCCAGCCATCGTTGGTACCGTCCTCGAAACTGCCGTTCAGCAGACTCTGCGCCGCCTGGGCGCTCAAGACCGTTGAAAACCCGAGCAAAAAACCAACCCTGCGAGAACCGCGAAAAGACATGACGATCCTCCTTCAGAAGAAAGGGCGCGCCAATCCATGCTCATCGAGTATCTGGGTGAGCCCCTCCACCCCCCGATCGGGGATTACGCGCAGTTTCGTATTCGTCCGGCCGCGATCCGAGAAGCGCAGAACATGAAACTGAAATGTACCCGGCGGTCATCGAGAACGCAAGATAATCTGCTCTTTTCTGCGGAAAAAACGCTAATTCCGTATCACGCCGAATCAGCCAGGAGCATTGTTTCAGTGCGTCAACAGCGCCTGCTTATTCCCATCCTTAATGGGCCAGTACGGCGAATCCGTTCGAGCCGTGCTGAGATACTGCTCGATCCGCGCAACGACGGCCGGATGCTGGCCGGCGACGTCGCGTTGTTCGCCTGAATCTTCCCGAAGGTTATAAAGCTCAAGCCGCCCCGGTTTCTTGCGCACGGCCTTCCAGTCCCCCATGCGCACCGCCTGCGCAAAACCGCCTTCGTGAAACTCCCAATACAGGAACTCGTGACCTTTCTGCTTTTCACCGAGCAGCGTCGGCAGCACGGACAGGCCGTCGATGTTCTCGGGATTGGGGGCGCCAGCCAGCTCCGCGGCTGTGGGCAGAAAGTCCCACATGGCCCAGGAAAAATCACTGACCCCACCGGCTTTGATCTTGCCGGGCCACCGCGCGATCATGGGCACCCGGATACCACCCTCATACAGATCGCGCTTCTTGCCGCGCAACGGGCCATTGCTGTCGAAGAACTCCGGATCAAATCCGCCGCCCGCTTCCGGGCCATTGTCGCTGGCGAACATGACCAGGGTGTTCTCGTCGAGGTCCAGCTTTTGCAAGAGTGCCATCAGCTTGCCGATGTCACTGTCCATACGCGTGATCATGGCCGCGTAACGTCTGGCTGTCGGCGGCCAGTTCTGTTGAGAGTAAGGTTCGTCGTTGGGGATCTCGTATTTACCGTGCGGCGTCGTGTAGGCCAGATAGAGGTAGAACGGTCGATCCTTGCTCCGCTCGACAAAGGCCAACGCCTCGCGGGTCATCAGGTCGTGTGACCAGACCTTCTGCTGATTGTTCTTGTTCTCGTCAATGGCGTAGCGCTCCTGGTTCCTCCACAGGTAGTCCGGGTAATACGTGTGCGCGTGGGCCTGATTGAGATAGCCAAACCAGAAATCGAAGCCCTTCCTGTTGGGCACACCGGTCGTGTCCGGCTCACCCAGCCCCCATTTGCCGACGACGCCGGTCGAGTATCCGGCTTTTTTCAGCAGCTCGGCCACCGTGAGGTCCTGGGGCCGCAGGGGCACACGGCCGATCAGGGGACTGCCATTGCCTCGAACGGGCGTGTGACCGGTATGCTGACCCGTCATGAGCACGCTGCGCGTGGGGGCACAGACGGTGCAACCTGCGTAGAACTGCGTGAACCGGGTGCCCTGCTCAGCCAGCCGATCGATGTGGGGCGTGAGGATGCGCTGTTGGCCGTAGCAGCCAAGGTCTCCATAGCCCAAGTCGTCCGCCAGGATGAAGACAATGTTGGGGCGTGGGGCCGCTGCCGCAGGCAGCACACCCAAGGCAGCAGCTACCAGACACGTAACCTTGACCATAACACCTCTCCTCAATCAGCCGCAGGCGGTCCCACACGCCGTCACCGGCGGCTGGCCGACAGCTTCGGTCCGCGCTTCAGCCCCGCCACATCGGTCGTCGCGTCGCGGATCTGAACGTCAGCGAAGCGAATCTCGCCGCTGCCCTCGGTCGAGCCGACCAGAACGATTTCGCTATCGGGACGCTGGGCCGTGAATCCCGCCTTGAGCGTTTGCCACTCACCCGACAGTCTGACGGACAGCGCCGCATCCGCCCCGCGAATCTGCAGGCCGGCGGACGCCATGCCCGTCGCCGACGCGGGTGCACCAGGGGAATAACTCTTTCCAGCCGCCCCGGGCGTCGTACAGCCGGCCCTGGGCCTCGCCGGCGGCCGGAGCCTGACTTGTGAAAGCCAGCAGAATCACCAGGCACACGATCACCGTGCGACAAGTACCGATGATCGCTCTTTCCTCTTTTCAGCCGCCATGACCGCGAAGTGTCCCCCCATGGGTGTCCACGCTCGGATGGCCGCCTCCTCGGCAGAACCACACACACCAGTTAGAAGGAATGCGGTATGCAAGCGGCCCACTTCGAATCGCATTGCAGATCCGTTGAAGGAGACAGGATAACTGTACTGCCCCGTCTGTCAAGGCGCTACCAGGCGCACTACCTCTCAAAGACTCCAAAGCAAATCAGTGATACTTCCCGGTTCAGTGGGCCCGAAAAAACGATGATAGAAGTTATGCCTGTGAAGCGATCGCTCCCCTAGATAGAAGCGGCGCGGCCGTCCGTGGCCGGCGCAACCGCGCGACTTGTGCGGCGCGTCTGGCGGCAGCGCAACACGAGCAGAACCGCGCAGATCCCCAGGACATCGAAGACGTAGTCGGCCATGGAGGTCTCGCGCCCCACGAGGGGCTGAGTCAGTTCGTCGAAAAGCGCATACACCCCGCCGCCTGCAATCAGCCATCCGGCCGCCGCCCGGCTCAGGCGGGCGCCGTTTGCGCTCAGCAGCCAGCTCCATAACAGCGTCCATCCCGCGTACATCCCAAAATGCACAAACAGGTCAAGCCGCGGTATGAGTCGGGCAATCTCCGGTTCGTAGCGGTCGATGTCCGGCAGGTGCGTCGCCACGAACATGGCGATCCAGTAGAGGATCAGCGCGATGCGCGGCAACCGCGGCGAATGGTGCATCGGGGTACTCATCGGGCCGGAGTGTACCCGCTGACCTGGAACTCTCCAAGACCACGGTTCATGAACGCCGCCTGGTAAAAGAGCGGTGGGAACGATCGACCGTACAAAGCACGGAGAAGTGGGAAGCAGCCTTCTCGGAAGGCAAACTCGCGGCGCCGTTGAGCAGGTCGGGCGGTGATCGAGCTTGACGGCCGCGCCCTGTTCAGCCGCCTGATCCGCCCGCTCGAGATCCTGCTGTCGCGGGTGCGGATCTAGGGCAGTCGCCCCGTCGATCCAGTCTGGCGCTTTCGATACAATGGTGTAACCGCTCCCTGCCCTCGGGCAGGAGCGACATGACGCCAGCAACATGATTGAAGCGGATCGCAATCTATGGTAACCCACAGCGTTCTTGAACTGATCGGCAACACGCCTTTGCTTCGCCTCAACGGCGAACACATCTTCGCCAAGGCCGAATACCTCAACCCCGGCGGCAGTATCAAGGACCGCATCGCCGTGGCCATGATCGAGGGCGCTGAACGAAGTGGCCGGCTGACACGCGGCTCGACTATCGTGGAACCGACGTCCGGTAACACGGGCATCGGCGTGGCTCTCGTCGGGCGGCTCAAGGGTTATGCCGTGCGCATCGTCATGCCCGAGGGCATGAGCGAGGAACGCAAGAAGCTCATCCGCGCGTTGGGCGCGGACCTGGTGCTGACGCCCGACGCGGAAGGGATTGCCGGCGCGGTGCGGCGCGTGCGGCAGATGGCCGAGGAGGACCGCTCGGTATACGTGCCGCAGCAGTTCGAGAACCCCGACAACCCGCGCATCCACTACGACCAGACGGCCGTCGAACTGTGGCGGCAGATGGAAGGCGACCTGGCTTGCTTTGTTGCCGGTGTAGGCAGCGGGGGCACATTGCAGGGTGTCGGCAGATTCCTCAAGGAACGCAACCCGCATATCCGGATTGCGGCCGTCGAGCCGAAGGGCGTCTCGGCTTTGCTGGGCCACGAGCCCGGTCTGCACCAGATCCAGGGCATCGGCGACGGCTTTATCCCGGCGATCCTCGACGTGTCATTGATTGACGATGTGGTCGAAGTCAGCGACGAGGATGCCATCGAAACGACCCGCCAGCTCGGGCGCGATCACGGCCTGCTGGTGGGCATCTCGTCCGGGGCCAATGTATGGGCCGCACGCCGGCTCGCGAAGAAGACCTCCGGCCGTATCGCCACCATTCTGCCCGACCGGGCCGAACGCTACTTCAGCACCGCCCTGCTGTAGGCGCGGTCAGACCATCGCGGTACTCGCTTCCTGAGCTTCATTGGAGACTTGCCGAATTCCGCAGATACGGTACTGTATACCGGCAGTGCGGATCGCGGATAGGACGCCCCCGACGCCAGCCGGACGATCACCAGGCAAGGTATGCGGCAACTCCACAGCAAGCTGACAGCGATTACCGAGGTCCGGCGCCTCAACCGTTACGCTATTCTGCTGGCGACCGGCTGGACAATCCTGATCGTCGCCTCGTTGGCCAAGACCTGGGAACGACTCGAGGAGCATTCACGGGCCCTGGCCCGCGAGGAGGCGCGTTCCAGGTTCCAGACCGACATGGCCTACCGTCGCTGGGTCATGGTGCTGGGTGGCGTGTATGTTCCGGTAACGCCCGGAACACCGCCCAGCCCCTACCTGGCCCACGTACCCGACCGTGATATCCAAACGCCATCCGGCCAACGCTTGACCCTGGTCAACTCCTCCTACATGAGCCGGCAGGTGGCCGAGTTGAACGAACAACGGCCCGGACCCCGACACCACATCACCAGCCTCCAGCCGCTCCGACCGGAAAACGCGGCAGACGCCTGGGAAACAGCCAGCCTCAAGGCTTTTGAAGACGGCCAGGAAGAGGCGACCACGATCGAATGGCATGACCATGAGCCTTATCTGCGCCTCATGCGGCCACTGATCACGGATGCAAGCTGCCTGAAATGCCATGCGGCGCAGGGTTACCAGGTGGGCGACGTCCGCGGCGGCATCAGCGTGACCGTGCCCTTGGAGCCCTTCCAGGCGCTCATGGGTGCGGAGCTCTCCCGCGCGCGTTTGATTCATGGCCTCCTGTGGTTCGTGGGCGTCTTCGGGCTCGGGCTGGGCCGGCGGCAGCTCCGCCGTGACATTCTCGAACGAGAGGAGGCGACCCGGCAGCGAGCCGCTCTCCAGGAGCAGCTTCACCAGGCTCAGAAAATGGAGGCAGTCGGACAACTGGCCAGCGGTGTGGCCCACGATTTCAATAACCTGCTGACAGTCATCCTCCTCAACGTCGACCTCCTGGAGAACCGGCTCCCGGGAAGTCCCGTGGCCGCCGAAGCCACGGCCACGGTGCGCAGCGCCGCCGAGCAGGCCGTCGGGCTCACGCGCTCCTTGCTGATCTTCAGCCGCCGCCTGCCCGCGGAAAAGAAGCCGGTCAGGCTTCAGGACGTCATCACAACAACGACGCGCATGCTCCGACGGCTGCTGCCGGCATCCATTGAAATGAACATCGACGCGTCGGCCGACCAGCCACTGTGGATCGAGGCCGATCCCACTCAGCTTCAGCAGGTGATCCTCAACCTGGCCATCAACGCCCGTGATGCCATGCCTGACGGCGGGACCCTGCAGATCCGCATCCGGTCAGGCGGTGCGGACGACGACCTGCCCGGCCAGGCCGCCCCCGGTGAAAGGTCGTGGGCCTGCCTGGAGGTCAGCGACACCGGAACCGGCATCCCCGAGGAAGCGCTGCCCAGGCTTTTTGAGCCGTTCTTCTCCACCAAGCCCCAGGGCCAGGGAACGGGCCTGGGCCTGGCAATTGTCCGCGGGATTGTTGAGAACCACGAGGGCCGGGTCCGCGTCGAGTCTCAGCTCGGCCAGGGAACCACGTTTACTGTGTGCCTGCCCTGCGCGCCGCGTCCGGCGATGGAACTGGCCGGCGATGAGTCCGCAAACCTGGCGCGTGGGCATGGCGAGACGATTCTGCTGGCCGAGGATAACCAGTTTGTGCGGGAGTCCATCAGCACACTGCTGCAGACGCTGGGCTACGAGCTCATTCTGGCACCTGACGGGCGCTCGGCCGCCGCCCAGTGGCGGGCCAACAGCGAACGAATCCGTGTGGCCATCCTGGATGTGGATCTGCCCGGGCGCAGCGGCATCGAATGCCTGCAGACGATGCGTGCGGAAGGAGCCGCCGCACCGGCCGTCCTGATCAGCGGGCGAACGGACTGGAGTTCCGACGCCCTGTCCAGCGCGCCGGCGGTGGTACTCCGCAAGCCCTTCATGGCCCGCGACCTCGCGGAGCTTCTGCAGCGCCTCCTGTCTGCCGGCCCCCCGCATGAGAAAGCCGCCCCTCTCGAGGTAAGCCAGACCCACAGTTGATAGCCCGATTTCAGGCCGCCCGGACCGGCAGGCACCCGCGGAGCACCGCGTTTCTCAAAAACTACGAAACACTTCGTTGATTTTTACGAAACCTTTCGTATACTCGCGCATCTAAGTGGAAGAGGAGGTCCATTTCGATGTCTTCAACTCGTCCACCGCGACCCACCGACGCCGAGCTGGCCATTCTGCGCGTGCTGTGGCAGCGTGGCCCCAGCACCGTCCGACAGGTGCACGATGAGCTGAACCGGGCCCAGTCCACGGGCTACACCACCGTTCTGAAATTCCTCCAGATCATGACCGAGAAAGGACTTGTGACGCGGGACGACAGCAGCCGCACGCACGTGTACCAGGCCCGCCGCGCCGAGGACCAAACTCAGCGGCAGCTCGTCCGCGACCTTCTCGACCGGGCGTTCTCCGGCTCCGCCCGAAAGCTCATCTTGCAGGCCCTGTCCGTCAAGAAGGCCTCCCCGGAAGAACTCGCGGAAATCCGCAGCCTGCTGGATCAACTCGAGAGGGAGCAGTCATGAACCCGATCGTATGGCGACTCGGCTGGGCCCTTCTGCACTTCGTCTGGCAGGGCGCAGCGATTGCAGTGATCGTGGCCGGCCTGATGTGGCTGCTGCGGCGGCGCTCCTCGGATGCTCGCTATGGGGCGGCATGTGGGGGCATGCTGGCGATGGTCGTAACCACTGTGGGCACATTCTGCCTGCTGACGCCGCCGCGGCCTGTGCTGATAGCCGATCAGATCCCATCGCCGCCCGTGATGCCGCCACCGATTGCGTCGGATACTTCCTTCCCGGCAGGGAATCAGACAAGCGGGCCCGTCGCGAGCGCGATTGGATCCGCAGAGCCTGCTGTGCTCTCCTCGGAAAAGGTCGTGGCCCCTGAACCCCGCGGCCCAGTGACACCGGCCGCCGCACCACCGAGAGTGCGCCCAGCACCCTGGCCGCAGCAATTCTCGGCCGCCTGTGAGCGTTACCTGCCCTGGGTGGTCGCGGGGTGGTTTGTTGGCATGATGGCGTTGTTCCTGCGCCTGCTGGCCGGCTGGATACAAGTGCAGCGTATCCGGCACCGGCTCGTGCAGCCGGTAACCGACGCTCTGCAGACCCTCCTGGCGGATCTATCATGCCGACTGGATCTGCATCGGCGGGTTCGTCTGCTGCTCTCGCCGGTGGCCCAGGTGCCCATGACCATCGGATGGATCCGGCCGGTAATCCTCCTGCCGGTCAGCGCCCTGACCGGGCTCACGCCGGAACAACTGCGGGCCATCCTGGCGCATGAACTGGCTCATATTCGCCGGTGCGATTACCTGGTCAATATCTTCCAGAGCGTCGTCGAGACGCTGCTTTTCTACCACCCGGCCGTCTGGTGGGTTTCGCACCGCATCCGGGCGGAGAGAGAACACTGCTGCGACGATGTGGCCGTGTCGGTCTGCGGCGGTTCGCTGCTCTATGCACGAGCCCTGGCCGAGATGGAACGCCTCCGCGCATTCACGCCGCGGTATGCGGCCGCGGCGACCAGCGGATCGCTCGTCCGGCGGATCCATCGTTTGGTCGGCATGCCGACCCCGCGACAGGCCCGTTCCACGCCCTGGCTGGCCGGCGCGGTCGGCCTGCTCATCGTGGCCGGCTGCGTGGCCGGATACCGGGCGGTTCAAAGGGTGGAGGCAGCCCAGTCTCCACCTGCCTCGAACGCGCTCGCCAGTGAAGTGCACGGCCGGGTAGTCGATCACACCGGTAAGCCGGTGGAGGGCGTGCGCGTCTACCTGATCGACCCGAGGGTGATGGACGGGGCAAATAGCCAGGCACCGGCGATCAACTCATCGGAAACACGAAGCGATACTGAGGGGCGATTTACGCTGAAAGGTGCAGGGCCCCAGACCACCGGGGTGGGTCTCATCGCCCCCGATTACGCGACGGTGATGCCGCTACCGCGGCACGGTGATCCTCTGGACGTCCGGCTGCCCGGTCCGGCCACACTCACCATCCATTTCGACATTCCAGGAGCGGAACCAGAGGCGCGTTTCGAATTGTGGAATGCGAGTGGGATCCGGCGTCAACCGGCTGATTCGAGCACCGGCGGTCGTCTTGCATATGACCATGGGTCACTCACCGTGAAGGTGCCCAACGGCGGACACACCACCATCGCGGATCTCGCTCCGGGCACGTACAGCCTCACGCGCATGAAGACATTCCTCCGGGGAGGCGACGGGGGTGTCGGACTCTCCTGCGAGCAATGGCGTCTAGCAATAGGATTTGATCAGGCGTTGAGTGTCGAAGCGGTTCGCCAGGAGGGGCAGTACCTCAAGGGAGAATTACAGGGTGTGCCCATGGATTCCATGGCCCTGGCATACGTGATGGTCAGGCCTGCCCGCGCGGAGAATGATCGAATCCCCGAGTTGTTCACGCTGGAAGCCGTCGCGGCAGACGCCGAGGGTCAGTGGAAGACCCCGCTGATTCCGCCGGGTGAGTACGTGCTGACCGCTCGTGCGTACCGGCCGCTGGACATGGATCAACGGGATGTCCTTTACCGATACAGCGGCGTTCGCGGCCCCGACTACGAAGGAACCGCCCGGGTCACGGTTGTGAAGGACGCTACCCCGCCGAATGTTCGAATCCGCATGCAACCTGCCGCACACGGCAACCCGGTGGAACTCGAACAAAGGCTTGCCCGCCTAAACAAGGAACGGGAGTCGCTCGATGCGATCCGGGAGCAACTCAAACGCACAAAAACCAGCACCGCCCCCAGCCCGGACGTCGCAGCTCAGCTCGACGATCTGATTGGGGACCGTTTGTTGAAGATGAAGGCAGAACACCTGTCGCTATCAGCTCAGTTCGCGCCTGACCACCCATCAATCACGACGATCGAAGAGGATGTCGCACAGCTCGAGCAGAAACTGAAGGATGTCTTCCACCTTAACCCGGACGAACTGAATGGGTATCTCCTCGGTCAAGCTGAGAAGGCTCATCGGAACGCGATCAAGGCCGAAGCGAGCCTGCGCGTCTGGCTTCGAGAGGCAGAGTCGCTCGCCGAGGAGCAGAAACAGAGTCGAACCCGAGCCGTGCCGCCCGCGGCCATAGCTTCGCAGCCGTCGACGGTGATTGATGTCCACGAGGGCAAAGTTCGCATCCACTCCGGCGAGAACATCATCGAAGCCGAGAGGATCGAATTCTCCGCACCGGCGTCTCGCGGAGCAGACGACACCACCGCCACCCCGCCCGCCGAGAGCGGTACTGAGTCAGACCTGCAGGCCTACCGTGCTCTTGAGGAGGACTTGAGCCGGGCTCAGGCAGAGCGCGACGACCTCAAACGAAAGTGGGCACAGTTGAAGGCGGAACCCTCAAAGATCGTGAGCTCCTCAGAAACGCGAGCATTAATCGCCGATGGAGTTCTCGAGGCTGACGAGATCCGCTTCAAATCGGGCTGGCCCGGGGTCGTGAGAGACGATCGGATTGCGTCTGAAGCCCAGCGGCAGCACGACCTGGTGGTCCTGAACGCGCTGGCAACCGAATATGCGAGTCTGGAAGTTGAGGTCGCAAAACTCAGAGCAGCTTATGAGAACTTGAAGACTCGACAGTCCGAAGAAATAACCATCAGTCCTCAATCGCGGGAACTGATCCAACAGGACGCGGAAGTAATGGCTCTGAGGAGCCGCAAGCTGGAGTTGGAACGCGAGTTGGCCGTCCAGACGAGCCCATGGGGAGAAAACCATCCCGGCAGGACCAGCCTGCGCCAGAAGATCGCGACGGTCGCCACTCAGTTGGACAAGCTGATCGCCGAGAAGGAACGCTCCATTCGCGAATACGAGTTAAGCAGTGCAGAGAAAACCTATTTGAATGCGCTACAGGTGATGCTGGCCGTCCAGGAGCGGCTGAACGAGCATCAGGAGAAGATGCGAAGCAAGGGTGATCGGTCCAGGCGCGATTCTTCCGTTGAAGGGTCTGCTGCCAAACGGCCGGAAAACCTGAACCCGGCATCGATCACCGGCACCTGGTTCTTCCACAACCCGGAGGGTGACGACGAGCAGATGGCCATCTTCGCGAATGGGCGGGTCGTGGTCCTCTACAGCAACGGCCACAGGGATGAGACACGTCTGGTGGATGGCACGGTTGAACTGGCCGAGTACGACGGCCTGAAGACCGCCCTGTCACCGCTGCCCGACGGCTCGTTGATTCAACGCAGCGGGCCTGCCCAGGGGCTGGCCAAAATATGGGAGCGCATTGACCCCGAGCCGCGCACCGAGATGCTCAGGCCACTGACGGGAAAACCCACTCCTCCGGCCACACAACCCGCGGACGATGCACCCCAGACCAGCCAACCCGCTGAAACTCAGTCCGTGAACCGTCCCGTCGGCCGTGTACTCCTGCCGGACGGACAACCGGCGGCGGGAGCCACGGTGGCCCTCGTGCTGCCGGATCACCAGGTGCGGTTCGAGAACGGCCGGTTCAGCCGTCAGCTTCACGCGCGCACGGAGAAGCCGCCCCCCGGCCCGACTACCACCACGACTGATAGCGCAGGCCGCTTCACGCTGCCGGCGGGCCTGGGGCTCCATCCACTGGTGGTCACGCATGAGAGCGGCTATGCGGAAGCGCTGCTCAACACCGGCCAGCCGATCCGGCTCCAGCCGTGGGGCCGGGTGGAAGGCGCGATGTTTCCGCCCGACCACCCGGAACCTAACCCGACCGACGCGACGCTGACCGCGGCCCGCCCGGTGGGGAGTTCGACGCTCCAGGATCCGCAGGAGATTCTGCACACGTACGAAGCGGCCACTGATCCGGACGGAAACTTCCGCTTCGACCGAGTCGCCCCCGGTCGATACTGGATCCGCCGCAAACTCTCCTGGATGGTGACCGGTGACAACCCGGAGATCGAAGTTCCAGCGGGTTCAAGACAGTACATCGCCCTGTACGCACCAGTCAGAGGTCGGCTGGTTGCCACTGCCGGCTCAGGGATTACCATCACGCCGAAAAACACGCGTTTGAGAATTGTGGCCGTCGCACCCTACCCGGCGTGGTCAGGTTCAGCGGAGAATCTTCAAGAGGTGTCGGAGCACTACAGTCAATTCATCGCCTCGAGGGAGTTTGAGCCCTTCACGCGCAGCGTGGCTGTCGACATAGACGGCTCGTTCGTGTTGCCGGCGCTGCCGACGGCCACGTACACGCTGGAGGCTGAAGTCTTCAAGCATCCGCTGTCGAAAGCAGAGGTCTTCGAGAAACCGCTGGTCAGCGTAGTATTCGGACAGCCGCTGATCCATGCGGGCTACAACCAACTCCGCGGTGTTCTCAAGCAGACGTTCACGGTTCCCGCCACGCAGGACAGGAGCCCGCCCCCACCCGTGGTCCTCGGCTACCTGCCTGTAGGTCCCGCCGGCGAAAGCCGGTGAACGGATCAGCCCTCCGGCCACACCCAGTTCAACTCGGAACCCCCGGCTCTGAGACTCAAAACTCAGCACCGGGCCCTCAGCACTTTGGATGGCTTCTCCTGAGGCACTGCCGCTCGTATACTCAAGCGTCTTTGTTCCGCGGGAGGACTGCTGTGACGAATCTGCTTCTTCTCATGGTCTGCACCAGTATGCTGTCACCGGCTCAGGCGACGCAGCCGGCCGAGGCCGGTGGCTCACCTGTGGCCGTCGAGCAAGCTTCGGGCTACTTGCCGGTCGATCCGGAGATGCCTCCAGGCAGCGCTCCCGCCGTGCCCGCAGAAGCCTCTCAAGCGGAAAAAGGCCTGACGCTGCATCCGCTGCCGGCTGCCTGGTTTGCCGAGAAGCCGCGCAAAACGTTCTTCGTTTACGAGCACGCCGTGCCGGCCGGCTCCGGGGAGGCGACTGCGTGCCTGGCCGTCGGAGCTTTCGACCACCAGGAGAGCGTGGCCCTGCAGCCCGTTCTGCTGCCCTTCCGGGGTGAGCACCTCCGGGCCTCGTTGACGCTCGATGAACGAGGGCACCTCTGGATTCTGGCAGCCTCTGGAGCGGCTGACCGGGCTACGCAGCTCTTCAAGAGCACAAAGCCGTACGAGGTCGACGAGTTCACCCGTTTCGACGGCCCCGCTCCCGAGCTGGCTCAGTTCTGGGCGCCGATGGGCGGTCAATTGTTGGCGCTGGGCATCAAGCCGCACGAGTCGGCAGTGCATCCGGTCTTCACCGTGACGGACACACCGGGGGAGTGGCAGCAACCTCAACCGTTGTCTGTGCTGGAAGGAGACCACCAGCTGGTCACCGGGCAGCATCGCACGAAGATCGGTGCGGCCATACGCGGTCCGGTGATCCGCGGCAACTCCGGTGAGGGAACGAGCCTGTACTACCTCGAGACGTCCGACGGCGGCAAGACCTGGCAGACGATGCGCCGGGCGGCGGTCGCGTTGCCGTTGAAGCAACCGGACAGTCCGACGCTGGTCAAAGACTACGCCTCTATCGCCTGGCGACTGCACCTGAAGGACATCACCTTCGATAAATTCGGCAATCCGACCATCCTGTACATCGTGGTCCGCGGCGGGACCAACGGAGCCCCAGCCATCCGCACGTGGACCACGGCGCGGTGGATCGGGCGTGAATGGGAGACCACCGGGGTGCTGCCGGCCGACGGCGAGGCGGACCATGGCCGGCTCTACGTTGAGCCCGACCGGAGCTGGCGCCTGTTGATCACGACCGAGGCGGCCGGACCGGGGACCCGCTTGACCGAGTGGTTCAGCGACGACCAGGGCCGCTCGTGGTACCGCCAGTTCGACGCCCGGTTGGGCAAGCTGGGGCCCGTGGGCCTCCAAAAACCGGTCCACTCCGATCCAGGCTTCTATGCCTTCTGGACCGGTACGGGGCCGGGTGCCGTCGATGCGGCCAGGATCTACTTCACCACTCGAGAAGGCCGCCTGTTTCTGCTGCCGGTGGAGATGGACAAGCCGGCGCAGCCGCCGGTATCCTTGCCCGCCGCAACGACAACCGCCGCACCGGCACGCACCCAATAGTTGCCCGTCCACGCGGGCCGCAGCCCTGCAAGCTGACACGCGGCTGGAGTTCACCTGCCCGCGGCGCCAACTGGAGTAAAGCACCCCGATGGATTGGCTCACCCAGCTCTTTCAAGATCACGAATCAGTGGCCCGTGCCGTGCTGGTGATCAGCCTGGTGGCGGCCGGCGGCCTGGCCATAGGCAGCATCCGCATCCTGGGCATCAATCTGGGCATCGCCGGCGTGCTCTTCGCCGGATTGCTGTTCGGCCATTTCAAGATCCGGATCAACGAATCAGTCCTCGACTTCGCCCGCGAGTTCGGACTGATCATTTTCGTGTACACCATCGGCCTCCAGGTGGGCCCCGGCTTCCTCGCCTCCCTCAAGCGCCAAGGGCTGCCGCTCAACCTGATGGCGGCCGCCATCGTCATTCTGGGCGCCCTGACCACGGTGGCCCTGAGCCTGTGGGCGGGCATTGACATGCCCGTGGCCGTTGGATTGTTCTCCGGGGCCACGACCAACACACCCAGCCTGGCCGCCGCCCAGCAGGCGCTCAAAGATCTGGTGGAGCCGGCCAGCGAGGTGCGCAAGCTGCCCGGGCTGGGCTATGCCATCGCCTACCCGTTCGGAATCATCGGCATCATTCTGACCATGGTCGGCGCACGAGCCGTTTTCCGCATCAGCATGCGGAAGGAGTCAGAAGCACTCTCGGCGCTGCAGGAAAAAACGGGTTCGCGATTGGCCACCGTCAACCTGGTTGTACGCAACCCCAACCTCGACGGCGTGTACATTCGCGACCTGCCCATCGTGGGCGAGTATGGCGTGGTCATCTCACGCATCCTCCAGGAGGAGCAGTTGCGTGTCGCCCGGCCGGACACCCGGCTGCACATCGGCGACGTGATTCTGGCCGTCGGCCCCAAGGATCGCCTCGACCAGCTCCGGCTCATCGTCGGCAACGAGAGCAGCGTGGACCTGCGTCTCGTGCCCAGCAACATCGTCACCCGCCGCATCATCGTCACGCAGAAGTCAGCACTGGGCAAAACCATTCCCGAGCTCGATCTGGTCAGCCGCTACGGCGTCAGTATCACGCGGGTCAGCCGCGCGGAGATCGACTTCACGCCGACGCCCCACTTCCGAACGCAATTCGGCGACACGGTTCTGGCCGTCGGCGACCCGGCGGCCATCGACCACGTCGCCGACGAGTTGGGCAACTCACTGAAGCAGCTCAACCATCCCCAGCTTGTGCCCATCTTCGTGGGCATCGCCCTGGGTGTGCTGCTGGGAAGCTGGCCGGTGTCTTTCCCGGGCGTGCCGGCACCGGTCAAACTCGGCCTGGCCGGCGGGCCGCTGTTGGTGGCGATTCTCCTGAGCTGGATCGGCCGCATCGGCCCGCTGATCTGGTACATGCCCATCAGCGCAAACTTCATGCTCCGGGAGGTCGGCATCGTGCTGTTCCTGGCGTGCGTGGGCTTGCGTTCGGGTGACCAGTTCGTAACCACGTTGACCGGAGGCAGCGGTCCGCTGTGGATCGCGGCCGGGGCCATGATCACGCTGCTGCCGCTGGTGGTGGTGGCCGCTGTCGCCCGCATTTTTCTCCAGACCAACTACTTCCACCTGTGTGGCCTGCTCGCGGGCAGCATGACCGACCCGCCGGCGCTGGCCTTCGCGACGTCGCTGGCAAATTCCGATGCCCCCTCCGTCTCGTACTCGACCGTCTACCCGCTGGTGATGCTCCTGCGCGTGATCTGTGCCCAGGCCATGGTGCTGCTGTTCGTCCGCTGATCCAGCAGATTCTCCCTCTGCGACCTCAGCGAGCTCTATGGCAAATACCAAGCCTATGATGAAGCCATATGCACAGCTCTGGACCGGAGTCGACCTGATGCGACCGATACCGCTATGGAGCATTCTGGCGTGGCTCGCCATGACCGTTACGGCCGTAAGCGCCGACCGTCCGGTCGCTTCCGCACCGGCGACAACCTCGTCCCCCAGGGACGACAGGCCACGCTACCGCTGGTGGCCGCATCACGATCCCGACGGCATTGGCAAGTTCTACATGGGCCGCGAAATCGCCCAGGTGATGGGCCACGCCGGCGCCGCCTGGCTGGACCGGCCGGAGCGAGAGGAGGAGGAGCATGGCCGAAAGCTCATGACCGCCTTAAAACTGCGGCCGGGCATGATCGTGGCCGACATCGGTGCGGGCAGCGGCTACTACACCACCCGTCTGGCGAAGATCGTCGGCCCGAGTGGACGCGTGAAAGCGGTCGATATTCAGCCCGAAATGCTGGAAATCATCGATCAGAAGGCCAGGCGGGAGAAGCTGGCCAACATCGACCTGGTGCTGGGCAGCGAAGATGACCCCAGGCTCGAGCCCGCCTCGGTGGACCTGGCTCTGCTCGTGGACGTCTATCACGAGTTCGCCTTTCCGTACGAGATGATGCAACAGATCGCGAAGGCCCTGCGGCCCGGTGGACGCGTGGTGCTGGTGGAGTTCCGGCTGGAGGATCCGCTTGTCCCCATCAAGCGTCTGCACAAGATGAGCGAAGCCCAGGTCATCCGCGAGATGCGGCCGCACCCGCTGCGGCACCAGGAAACGCTCCGCACACTCCCCCGGCAACACGTGATCGTGTTCGAGAAAACCACGCCCGCAACCCGCCCCGCTACGCCCTCCGCTGATGACCGCCGCAGCCGGTAGCGTCCGGCCTCCGTGCCGGACGTTGGAGCACAAGCGCCTGCGGTCGCCCTGGTCTGCTGAACGGCTACAGCGCAGAACGTCCGGCACGGAGGCCGGACGCTACGTCTGATCGCGATCAGCGGAAAAGGACTCGAATGATGGCGGTTCAGCCCGGGCGGCGCTGAGTCATCTCGTTGACGTACAGCCGGCGTTCCATGAGCAGTTCGTCGTTGCCGTGGACCTGCAGGCGATACTCCCCCGCGGAGGGGAAGGTGATGTTGCCGATGGTGAAGTTGAGCTCGGCCACCATGCGGGGGTCGGCGAACTCGATGGCCCCTTCGCGCGAGAAGATGGGCGCCTGACTTTCGTCCGCCGAGACGAGCGTCAGCCGGATGCGCGCGCGCCCATGGCCGTCGGTCAATGCCACGTGCACGGAGAGTGTCCGGTGAACCACTGGAAACTGCCGTGCGTTGATCGTCGAGAAGGTGCCCAACAACGTGCATTTCTGCGTGGCCGGGTCCTGGTAAATCATGTCGCAGATGACCATCGCCAACACGACCGGCGCGGGCGGACCCAGTTTCTCGTCAGCCATGAAGGTGCTCCTGTGCTCGGGTCGCCTTTCTTCGTTCGGACGGCCGCATTGTACGGTGGGGCCGCAGATCGTGCACGGCCTCACGCCGGCTTGGACTCGAGTTGCAGGAACTCCCGCATGTACTGGTCGTACGTGTCGGCATGACGCGGGTCGGCAAAATTGAGGCGCAGCTCGTTGATGACCTTTGTGCCCATGCGGATCCACTCACCCCAGCAGGACTGGCAGACGTTGGCCCACACCTGCTCACCCAGCGGACCTTTGAACGGCCGTTCGGCCATCTTGGGCCGGGCATTGCCGCAACGGCTGCAGACGATGCTGTCCGCGCCGACGGCAGCAGCCGCGGGGACCGGCGCCGCCGGGGCGTCCACGACGGTGGGCGGTGTCTCGCCCAGTTCTCGCATGAGTGCACCCATATCATTGCGCGGCATGAGATCGCCCCGCCCATGAGCTACGTCAAAGCCCATGCGCAGCGTCGAGATCGCCTCCCCGCGCTGGCCCGCCCCTTTCTGGGCGAGAGCCAGCAGGTGATAGCTGCGCGAGTTCTGCGGATTGATATCGATGGCCCGCTGGAGGCTGGCAATCGCCTCTTCATGCCGTCCGGCGTCGATCAGCGCCTTGCCCAGGCTGAAGTGCCCCAGCTCATTGTCCGGATCCGCCTGAGCCATGTTCCGGAACTGCTCGATTCGTGCTTCATCCATGCGTGAGATTCTCCCATGAGGCCGCGTTGCACCTGCGCTGCAATATAGGACCGCAATGGTGCTAATTCAAGCCGTGCAAACAAAGGGTGGCTCGGCACCCTCCCCACACTGCACATCCCGGAATCCAGTGCCACAGCGAACGTGCAGGTGGGATCCTGCCGTGGACAGGCAACTCGGCCCTGGCCAGGAATGAAGGCTGGATAGCGAATCCGTGCTATCAGTGTTATCCGTGGTTTGCTGATGTTGACCACGGATAGCGCGGATGGACACGGATGGGGAGGTGAAAATGGTTTTGAGGACGGCCCAGATGACGAGCAGGGTCATTGTTCCCGATCGAGCGGCTCCTGGAGATCCTTTGCAGCAATGTACAAGATTACGGGGTGCATCAACCCACCCACACCTGTGTTGGCCTGGTCCGAGTTGTCCACGGCGCAGACCACCGTGTTGTCTCCGGCATGGACGACGTGGGTCACATCAAGGTCGGCCACCGCGAGAATCCCGGCTGCGCGCGGCCCAGCCTGCGGGCCGATCGTCTGGCTGTACGTCTTCAGCTTGATCCAACGGGTGGTGGGAAACTCCGGATTGTACAGATCCTATTCTTAATCCTGCTCCTGATCTTAATCCTCTTCCTGCTCTTACTCTTTCTCTTACTCCTGCTCCTGTGCGTTCCCCCCAGACCCAAGCCTCAATACTCGCGATCCTTCGTGATCCCCGGCAGCGGAACGGGATATCTCCCGTCCGGGCCCGGCTTCAAGGGCGCCGGCGAGTCCATGGTCAGCTTGTCGATCCCCGGGGCGAACTCGTGGTCGGAGTTGAGGATCTGCTCGTAGGTGATCTCCTGTCCGGTGTGAGCGGCCATGCGCCCCAGGGAGGTCACCAGGCTGGCTTCCACGCCGCGCTTCGTCTCGTTGTACGCCTGGTCGTTGCGGATGGCGTCGATCAGGTCGTTCCACTCGTTCTGATAGGGATCTTCCTCGCCGGGTTTGGCCTTGGATTCCCAGACCAGGTCCGACGGCTGCATGCTCTGGGTCTTGAAGATGGCCGAGGGCTGGCCGCAGTCGCCGCCCCGGGAGGCGATGGCCGAGCCCTTCGTGCCGTGCAGGTAGCTCGAGTAGATGTCGGTGCAGCCGTTCATGCACCGCCCATCGAAGTTGAACTTGGAGCCGTCGGCATACGTGTATTCCACCGCGTACACATCCATGTTCTGGTCCACGTACCTGACACCCTCGGCATTCTGCTGGTAATGCCGCGCGCCCAGCCCCTGGGCCTTGACCGGCCAGGCGTTCTTCATCCAGCCAAGATGATCGATGATGTGGATGTAGAAATCGCTGTAGTTGCCGCCACCCGACCAGAGGAAGGAGTGGAAGCGCTGCACCTGGTAGAGCAGATCGCTGACCCCCGCGGGCTTGGGCAGGGAGGCGAAAGCGCCGGCCGGTCCGTGCATGCGGTAACCGCGCTGCAGAATGATGTCCCCGATCTCGCCGTCGTGCACGCGCTGGGCCAGTTCCGCCAATGCCCGGCTGTGCCGGGACATCAGCCCCACCCCCACCTTCAGATTCTTCTTGCTGGCGGCCTCCCCCAGCGCAAACATGCGCCTCGACGTGGGGCCGTCGACGGTCACGGGCTTCTCCATGAAGACGTTCAGGCCCTTGTCGATCGCATAGGTGAAGTGCACCCAGCGGAAGGCCGGCGGCGTGCCGAAAATGGCTACGTCGCCGGGCTTGAGACAGTCCATGGCCTGCTTGTACGCCTCGAACCCGAGGAACTGGCGGTCTGGCGGCACATCCACCTTGCTACGCAGCCTCTCGTTGCCATGGAGACCGTTGTAGCTGCCCTTGAGCCGGCCGGCGGAGATATCCGCCATAGCCACCAGCTTGATGGGACCGCTCCTGGTAGACAGGGCGTTGGCGGCGGCGCCGGTGCCGCGGCCGCCGCAACCAATGAGGGCTACCTGGATCAGGTCGCTGCCGGCGGCATAGGCTGAGGGCACGGCCACACCGGCCAAGGCGGAAGCCGCCGCCGCACGCCCACTGTTCTTCAAAAACTGACGACGTGACGAAGCCGAGGGGGCGGTGTTCTTCATGGCCGGTTTCCGTGTTGGGCACAGGGTCCGCATCCACCGTCACGGCCACCGGGACCCCACCAGGGCAGCCGGACCCATTGAGTCTCGTGTCCAGGAAAAACGCTGTCAAGCGGATGAACGGGTGTCGCGGCTCGCCGGGGGCGTCACAACTTGGGCGATGAGGCCCTTCAGAGCCCTGAGCGCCAGCGAGGGGCCGAAGCGCCGAGGGCTCTACTGCAACCGAATCCCCCTCGCTTGCGCTCGAGGCTCTGATACCCCGCCGATCGTGCTACGGGTCGCGGCTCGTCACCGGGTTTCACCCCTCCGATGCGGCCACCCGCATTTCCGGCTCCAGGCTGGGACCGGCCTTTTGCAAGCCTTCGAGAACGGCCCCCTGGGTCAGGATCTCGTTCAGCAGGATCGGCTGATCCCACTGGTTGGCCGGGATGATCACGTACATGGGCACCCCGGAACGGTTGAAGCGCTTGAGGTCCGCTTCGATCTCCGGATCTTCAAGCGTGTTGTCCGCTTTGATCGGCACGACGCCAAGATGGCGCATGGCCTGTCGAACGGCCGGCGTATTAATGAACAGCTTTTCGTTGACCTTGCAGTTGATGCACCAGTCGGCGGTGTAGTCGATGAACACCGTGCGGCCCGATCGAACCAATTCGCGGGCCCGCTCTCTGGTATAGGGGACCCAGGGTATCTCATTCTCATCGGGCCATGCCAACTGCACGGGTACGTTTGCGGCGCGACGGGCGGCGAGCTGACGAGCCTCCAACTCGTGCAGCGGCGCCATCAGGACAAAGCTGAACCACCAGCCCCCGACAAAAAGCAAAACCGTACCGGTGTAAGCGATCGCCTGACGCGCCGGCTTCGTGCCCGCTTCAGCCTTGCCGTAGCTCCACATGGCTGCCGCGACGAAAAGGAGGAACACGAGCGTCCAGAACGCGCCCTCGCCGCCGAGTTGACTGAGCACGATGCTCAGGAGGAAGGCCGCCGTCGCGAGCAGCAGAAAAGCCATCACCTCTTCGAAAGTCTTCATCCACGGTCCAGGCCGGGGAATGAAGCGTACCCACGCCGGTCTAGCGGCCAGCAGCACGTACGGCGCCGCCATACCCAGCCCCATGGCCAGAAAAGTGAGCATTCCGATGAGGGCCGGCTGGTTCGCGGCTACGGCCACGGCCGGACTGACCAGCGGAGCCGTGCAGGCCGTTCCCAGCACTGTGGCCAGCAAACCCGTGCCAAAGGCGTTCAGGTGCCCTTCCTGACGGAGGTTGCCACTCAATTGCAGAATAAACCGGGGAGGGGAGAGCGTAAACACCCCGAACAGGCTCAAGGCCATGGCGGTCAGCAAGGCGGCCAGACCGATGACCACGATCGGCTCCTGAAACAACCCGCCCCACTGCATCTCGAGGCCCAGACCCGCGAGCAAGCCCATAATCAGCAGACCGAACACGAGGAAGGAGACGACAATGCCCGCCGAGAAAGCCAGGCCCAAAGTCATGATGCGAAGGCGGCTTTCCTTGGCCTGCTGCACAAAAGACAATACTTTGATGGAAATCACCGGCAGCACACACGGCATCACGTTCATCAGCAGCCCGCCCAGAAAGGCCAGCACGAGCAGCCCCACCACCCCCATGGAGAGCAACAGATTCATGAGCCAGCCGATGAACCCTGTTCCGCCCGCCGACGCCGCCGGCGCGTCGCCGGTGGAAGCCACCGGCGAGGGCGGATCGCTCGAAGGCTCCTCCCCACCCGCTGCTTCTGAGTGGCCGGGCTCCGCGGAGGCGCTGGCCTGATCGTTCGCCGGCTGAGTCGCCTCCACGACGTGCACGGCTTCGCCTGGCTTGGCCACCGGCAGCGTCACCGACCACTCCGCGGCCGTCGGCAGGAAGCACTGCTGGGTGAGGTCATTGCAGGCCTGATAGGTCAATACACCGCTGACCACCAGCTCAGTGGCGGACAATTCCCTGTCGGCCTGCACGGGAATCGTGATCGTGGTCTTGCCCCGGTAGACGGAAAGCCGCTCGCCGGTGGGGAGTTGCTCCAGATGGCCGACCGGGAAGCGAGGTCGACCCATCTGCACTCCTTCGCTGGTATGAGGGAACAGGTCGGTGCGCCGCAGGCCGGGCTGAAGCGGCTGATGCGAGTTCAAATGATGGCCGGCCTTCACCTCAACAACGACGTGCACTTCGAATTTGGCCCCTGGACTGACCTTGTCCACACTGGCTTGTGCGGTGAGCGACTCGAGATACTTAGCCTTGTCCGCAGGGGCGGGGATCGCCCGGCTGGCCGACCGGAAAATCACCTCGTTAGCCGGCTCTGCGCCGGCGGCGTCCGCGACCACCGGGAGCTTCAAGGCCAGCGACTTCTTTTCGATGACGCAGACGTTCTTGCAGGCCATCCAGTTTGCGTCCACGCCGATACTGACCGTCTCTCCCGGAGGGGCATTCGCCGGAGCACTCAGTTCGGTCAGCAGCGTGGGACGGCCTTCGAGAATGTACGAGTGGGCGTCGATCTCAGCATCGACGTACCGCGTCGGCGCAGGCCACCGGAGTGGACCGATCTGGAAGCCCTCGGGCAAGTGCCACTTGAAAGTCGGCTCCAGACCTCCCTCCCCTGGGTTACGCCAATAGAGGTGCCATTGAGGCGCGATCTGAAAATGGATGGCCAGCGGAACGCTCTGCCCCGGCACAATGGCCGTCTGGCCCGCCAGCAGCTCGACCTCGGCCTTGGGGGGGTCGCCGGAAGATGCAACGCAAATTGCGGCGGTCCAGCCTGTGACGAGCAGAATGCCCAAGAGTAACGGTCGTTTCAGATCCATGTGTGGTCTACCCTCGCCGGAGTAAGACGACATTTTAGTCCGTGCAGAGTCGAGTCCAAACTCTGCTCAGCGGATCAGAGGCCCACTGGTCTTCTTACCGATACCGACAAGCACCGGGTTCAGGTGCGTCGGAATCGCTGTCGTCGCCAGAAATCTGACACTGGTCCCCACGCCGAGTTCCCGGTATCTCTCCCCCCGGAGCGTCGCCGGGTGTAACCATTTGGGCCGCTGAATGTTGAAAACTTGCAGGCGGGTTCCACATATTGACGCCCGGGACCGGGGCATTATAATGAAGGCTAGATTATCCGTGCGTCAATAAGGCGCACAAATTCATACTTTTCGGGAAGTTATGTCGCGCGGCGGAGGTATTCCTCCGGCCGGCAGCGCTGCGGATCGGGTATTGTGGGCGGCCATGCAGCCCCGGCTTGGATAAGGAGAACGGCAGGTTACATCGGTCGTCCAGCAGACGGCCGGACGCGACAAATCCCAAGGTGATGGGCCGGCGCCACGCGCCCGGCCTGACCTTGAGTCGTGTCAACAAGCCATCCAGTGGTGGAGCTGAGTGAGGCGGCGTCGCTCAACTTTTCGCAACCGGTTTCGCCGCAGGTGTGTGGGGCAGACAAGGGTTGGCAGCCGAAGTGAGGCAGCAACTGTTGCAGGTTACACCAGCGGCACTTTGAAGGGACGCTATGCTCTGGATACAACCTCGGAGTTTACCGGACCCCAAAGCGGGTAAAACCTGCCGACGAGTGACCGCTCAGCTTTGAGCCCCCCCTGACTGCGCGCCTGACATAACCACGGATGGCACGAACCTGCCAGATGCAGGCTGACCCTGCCTCTTTCCCCCGTAGTCCTCAGCGCCTTCACGCGTCACCATCTTCCCGATGCGGCACAACGTACAGGTTGCTCGCGCTCGCAGGCCGGAGGCTCTTGGGCTCCGGGAGAGCGACACGAGCCTTTGAACATAGATGGGAAGGTGAATCATGGAACTGCCCGCATTGATGGCTCAGGCAGGTCCACTGACGATGGCCTTTGTGGTGCTGGTTTCACTGCTGGTCGGCGGTGGCCTGACCTACGGCGTGCTCCTCCTTCTGGGGAAGGACAAGCTCGCCAGCGCCCACAAGGAAGCCGAGCGAATCGTTGGTGACGCCAGAAGCCAGGCTGAAGTGACCGCGGAGAAGGCTAAACTCGAAGCCAAAGGCGAGTTCATCAGAAGAATGGAGGAGTTCGAAAAGCAGAGTTCGGCCATTCGGGAGGAGATGAAGGAGACGGAAAGGAAGCTCGACAAGCGCACAGACCTGCTGGACAAGAAGCTCGATACGCTCACCTCCAAAGAAAAAATGCTCGAACAGACCGACCTGAAGCTCAAGGAACGCGAAGGCGTCGTTCGGGAGAAGGAAGGCCAGGTTGACAAGGTTCTGGAGGAGCAGCGCGCTCATCTGTTGCGCATCAGTGGCATGAGCGTGGATGAAGCCAGGAACCTGCTGCTCACCCGGATCCAGCATGAAATCGAGCACGACGCGGCCGAGATGGTGGACCGGGTGCTGACCGAAGCCCGGGAAACGGCCCAGGAGAAGTCCCGAGAGATCGTGGTGACGGCCATTCAGCGGTTCGCCACCGAGCACACCAGCACCAGCACGGTCAGCACCGTGGATATTCCGTCGGACGATATGAAAGGGCGCGTCATCGGCCGCGAAGGCCGAAACATCCGCGCGTTCGAGAAGGCCACCGGCGTGGACGTGATCGTCGATGACACCCCCGGCGTGGTCGTGGTCAGCGCGTTTGACCCCGTCCGCCGCGAGATCGCCCGGTTGTCGCTGGAGCGGCTGATCCAGGATGGGCGAATCCACCCCACCCGGATCGAGGAGATCGTGGAGGAGACCTCCGCCGAGGTCGCCCGCCAGATCGTCGAGCGCGGCAAGAAGGCGGCCGTTGAAGCCAACGTCGGCGGGCTGCATCGCAAGCAGATCGACCTGCTGGGGCGGCTGAGCTACCGGACCAGCTATGGCCAGAACGTCCTCCAGCACAGCGTCGAGGTGGCCTATCTCTGCCAGCTCATGGCCGACGAGCTCGGCTTGGACGGCACGCTGGCTCGCCGCTGCGGCCTGCTTCACGACATCGGCAAGGCCGTGGACCACGAGGTCGAGGGCGGCCACCCCCAGATCGGCGCCGACATCTGTAAGCGGTTCAACGAGCGCCCGGAAGTGCTTAACGCGATTGCGGGTCACCACGGCGACATCGAGTCGATCAGCCCGTACACGCCCCTGGTGGCGGCGGCGGATGCGATCAGCGCGGCCCGCCCGGGCGGAAGGCGCGAGTCCCTGGAACGCTACATCAAGCGGCTTGAGCAGCTCGAGGGCATTGCCAACAGCTTCCCCGGCGTGAAGCAGTCCTATGCGGTGCAGGCCGGCCGCGAGGTGCGCGTCATCGTGGATGCCAATCGCGTGGATGATCACACGGCCGCCAAGACGGCCTACGACATCGCCAAGCGAATCGAGCAGGAGATGACCTACCCCGGCGAGGTCAAGGTCACGCTCATCCGCGAGATCCGGGCCACCGAGTATGCTCGGTAGCCGCGTCGCCCGAGGCCGGGGCATTCGTAGCGGCCGGCCTCTGTGCCGGCCGTTCAGGTGCGAAACGGCCGGCCCGGCGCTGCGAACGTGGCGATCGTCCATAGGACGAGGCAGCAGCCAGACACTCGAACACGTGGCAACATGTATTGGCGAATCGAGTCATTTCCGGAGCTCGAACACCTGCCGCCGGAGGCGCGCGAGCAGATCGTGCAGCGAAGCCTCGGCTGGGGCAATTCGCTCAGGCTGCTGCTCTGGGTGGTATTCATCGCCGGCTTGTGGACCCTGATTATCGGCGGTCTGGCGGGAATGCTCTTTCTGCCGCGGCGGGGCCTGCCGACCTGGTGGTACCTGTGCATCTGGGGGCTCTTTGCGATCGCAGTCTACCAGTACCGCCTGATTCGAATTCGCGGCCAGTTGATCATGTTCCTGGAGAAGACGGCCCGTCACAAGCCACTGCCCATGTGCCTGCGCTGCGGATACGACCTCACCGGCCTGACCACGTCGAGATGCCCAGAATGCGGCCAGAAGGTGCCACAACCCCGCATTGCCAAGCAAGGTCAGCCCGGCAAGGCACCTTGAGTCTTCCGCCGCCGGATGGTCTCCAGCCGCTCCAGGATCGGGCCGAGCTTCAGACGCGTCTTGTAGGTGACCACCTCGGCCGTGAGCTTCGGGAGTTTCGCGACCGTCTTGGCGGCAATCGCCACCAGGATGGGCACCTCGGCGAACAGGGCCAGCGTATGTGCCTTGGCCGCCAGGTACTCGGGCGTCCAGAAGCCGACGACCTCCAGGTAGACGCGCGTGCCGTCCTCGTGCGTGGCCACGAAATCCGGCACGAAGACGCGCTGGCCGCGCACGAGAAAGCCCCCCTCGTGCCGCAGCGTCCAGCCTTCGCGTTCAGCGCCAAATTTCTCGGCGAAGGCCTGCTCCACACTCGAGTCGAACTGTTCCGGTGCAGACAGGTAGCTTTGCAGACCATCTTCAGGCGACAGATCAAAGCGGGCCACCCCCAGCGGCAGCCTTAGCCGCGCCGACATCCGCCAACCGCGGCAGGTCAGGAGCACCGGCAGGAACGCTCCCATGTGCACGCCGTATCGACGTGTCTCGGAAAGGACCGACGCCGGACCGGTGAAGCGGATCCGGAAAGCATCCGGACCGGCCGACTCGATCTCGTGCAGCAGGCGATTGAGCTTGGCGTAGCGGAAGATGCGCT
>BTUC01000004.1:38937-46688 GCA_045863575.1 Phycisphaerae bacterium | reverse complement strand
TAACCCAACATCTCACGACACGAGCTGACGACAGCCATGCAGCACCTGTGTTCCGATTCCCGAAGGCACTCCCGCATCTCTGCAGGATTCCGGACATGTCAAGGCCAGGTAAGGTTCTTCGCGTTGCATCGAATTAAACCACATACTCCACCGCTTGTGCGGGCCCCCGTCAATTCCTTTGAGTTTCAGTCTTGCGACCGTACTCCCCAGGCGGTGCACTTAATGCGTTAGCTGCGGCACAGAAGGGGTCGATACCTCCTACACCTAGTGCACAACGTTTACGGCGTGGACTACCGGGGTATCTAATCCCGTTTGCTCCCCACGCTTTCGCGTCTCAGCGTCAGGACAGGCCCAGTCACCCGCTTTCGCCACCGGCGTTCCCTTAGATATCTACGCATTTCACCGCTACACCTAAGGTTCCAGTGACCCCTACCTGCCTCGAGAACGGCAGTATGCCAAGCAATTCCCGGATTGAGGCCGGGGATTTCACAAAGCACTTGCCGCTCCGCCTACACGCTCTTTAAGCCCAGTGATTCCGAACAACGCTAGGGGCCTCCGTCTTACCGCGGCTGCTGGCACGGAGTTAGCCGCCCCTTTCATCTGCCGGTCAATTTCCCGACGTATTAGGCCAGGTTACTTCCTGGCAGACTATTGAAGTTTACATCCCGAAGGACTTCATCCTTCACGCGGCGTCGCTCCGTCAGACTTTCGTCCATTGCGGAATATTCGTTGCTGCAGCCACCCGTAGGTGTCCGGGCAGTGTCTCAGTCCCGATGTGGCCGGTCGCGCTCTCACGCCGGCTACCCGTCAGAGCCTTGGTAGGCCATTACCCCACCAACTAGCTGATAGGACATAGGCCGATCTCATGCCGGTAGGCCTTTCGGTCCCCACCTTTGGTTATCAGGCCATGCGACCCGATAACATCATCGAGTATTAACGTCACTTTCGCAAAGGGCCCTTGCGGGCCCGACGCTATCCCCGATCACGAGGTACGTTACCTATGCATTACTCACCCGTCCGCCACTAGACCACCCTCGTATTGCTACTCGGGTGGCCCCGTACGACTTGCATGCCTTAGCCACGCCGCCAGCGTTCGTTCTGAGCCAGGATCAAACTCTTCACTTTATTTCGATGCTTCCCGACCGGGCGAACCCGGCCGGATCTGCTTCGAAGGAATTGGCTGCCTGCATTTCAACAGGCAACGCTGGGCATCACTTCTCATTCTGCTATGAGAACGTGCCCGATGCCGGTCGGCTACCTTCAGTCCCTTGCGGGCGAAGCAAGCCGGCCGACTGTTTCCCGGTTCCTTGCGGAACCAGGGTCACACCTGGCCGCCGGTCCGCACTGGCTAACGCTCGGACCGGCGACTCATGGATCTTCAGGATCGATCAGACCTCAAGCAGATGGCCTGACCGCCTCACGTTCCCACGGCGGTTCTCACACTGTTCACTTGTCAAAGAGCTTTGAGGTTCCTCTTCGAGGGCTTTTTTCGCCCCCATCTGAGGAGCCACGTATTTTAGCATCGTGTCCGGGCCTGTCAACCCATTTCTGAGGCCCGATTCGCGATTTTTTACTTTTTCTTCGGCTTGTCGCCGGACCTCGCCATGCCCCACTCGCAGGTGACGCTTGGCCGTCGGCGGCAACGCCGACTTCAAGGACCGCGCAAAAGAAAGCCGGTCAATCGTCCCCGGGCAGCTCATCGTGTGGCAGTTGTCTCACCCGGGTCACCGGGCACCGCCACGGGCTGCGGGAGAAGGAAAACTAACCGGTTCCAACCGCAACCTTCATCTAAGGCGAAGTAAGTATAGCACACGCCTACGGCCTGTCAAGCGAGGTCCGCGAAAAACCGCTGACGCGCATAAACCTTTAATCTTGCGGGGTTTGAGCACAGAACAACCGGAACGATGACCGAGCCGGAAACGAACAATCTCCGCGCGTACATGACCCAAACGCCTGGTCACTTACAGACCGCGTCCCCGGATGCACTGCTGGCGGTCCGGACGCCGTGAGTCGATGCACGCGGGCAAACCTCCGGCACGGACGCTGGGATCTCCGTCCCGCCGGTCCCCCCGAAGTAGCGCCGCTGGAAATAGAGAGCCAGATTGACCAGGCCGATCAGCACCGGCACCTCGACCAGCGGGCCGATGACGGCCGCAAAGGCGGCTCCGTGGCCAATGCCGAACACGGCCACGGCCACCGCGATGGCCAGCTCGAAGTTGTTGCTCGCGGCCGTGAAAGCGATCGTGGCCGTCTTGGAGTAGTCCGCGCCCAGCCGCCGTCCCATCCAGAAACTGACCAGAAACATGACCACGAAGTAGATCAGGAGCGGGATGGCAATCAGCACGACGTTCAGCGGGTTCTGCACAATCTGCCGGCCCTGGATGCTGAACATGGCCACGATGGTGAACAGCAGCGCCACCAGCGTAATGGGACTGATCCGCGGCATAAACGACTGCTCGTACCAGGCGCGGCCTCTGACCTTCAGCAGGACGAAACGGGAGAGCATCCCCGCGATAAAGGGAATACCCAGATAGATGAACACGCTCTGGGCGATCTGCCCCATGCTGACTTCGACGATGCTGCCGCTCAATCCCAGCAGCGGCGGCAGGACGGTGATGAAGACCCAGGCGTACAGGCTGTAGAAGAGCACCTGGAAGACGCTGTTGAAGGCCACCAGGCCGGCGGCGTATTCGGCGTCGCCCTTGGCGAGTTCGTTCCACACGATGACCATCGCGATGCAGCGCGCCAGGCCGATCATGATCAGGCCCACCATGAAGTCCTGATGCTGCGGCCGATGCAGAAACAGAACGGCCAGAACGAACATCAACACTGGGCCGATGAGCCAGTTCTGGACCAGGGAGAGCCCCAGCACCTTGAAGTTGCGGAAGACATCGCCGAGTTCCTCGTAGCGCACCTTGGCCAGCGGAGGGTACATCATGAGGATCAGCCCCACCGCGATGGGGATGCTGGTTGTGCCCACGCGAAATCGATGAATCAGCTTCTCCACACCGGGCACTCCATAGCCCAACCCCACCCCCAAAGCCATGGCCAGGAAGATCCACAGGGTCAAATAGCGGTCCAGGAAACTCAGGCGGTGGGTGATGCCCTTGCTCATCCTTGATTCTCCTCCAGCGCCTCCGGCAGCCGCTCGACGAATGCCCGGATCTCGTCGCGTACGCGCCGATAGTGCCCCAGCGCCTCTTCCTGCGTTTTTGCTCCCCGGGCCAGGCGCGGCGGGTCGTCAAAGCCGACGTGCATCTTCTTCGTAGTGCCGGGAAGAACCGGACAGGTCTCGTGGGCGTGGCTGCACACGGTGACCAGGTAATCGAGGCTGACGTTGTCCAACGCATCCACGTGCTTGGACCACTGGCCGGAGATGTCCACACCCGCCTCGGCCATGACCTGCACCGCCAGCGGGTTCATGCCTTGGGGATCGACGCCGGCCGAGTACGCTTCGATCAGGTCGCCCTTGAGGTGGCGAGCCCACCCTTCGGCCATCTGGCTGCGGCACGAGTTGCCGGTGCAGAGGAACAGCACGCGGAGTCGGCCCTTTGTTTCTGACATAGCGCCTCCGGGTCCAGCTTCAGGATCTGCTTAAGACGGCGAGCGTCCGCAACCGATTGTCGGTCCTCGGCCATAGAACGGTGAACGAGGGCTAAAGCTTCCCGAACGGTCGGAGTCGGCTCATCAGGCAGGCGGTAGTACATCCATCGCCCCTCCTTGCGACTCTCCAGCAGACCGGCCTGCTTCAGAATGGACAGGTGCTTGGAGACGGTCGAAGGAGCCAGGGCCAGCAGTTCGGTAATCTGGCAGACGCACAGCTCACCGCTCAGGCAGGCAGCCAGGGCGCGCAACCGGCTGGCATCGGACAGGGCCCCGGCAATGGCAACAAGCTCCTTCACGGACACCTCATTTCGTCATATGGCGAAATATAGGAATACCGCGAGGACCTGTCAAGCCGGGGGGACATCCGATTCCGCCCGCGAGCGTTTTATTGGTGCGGTAATCTGAAGTGGCGGCGACCGTCCGGGCGAGACCCCCGGTCAGCACTGCTCCGACTGCAACTGTTCCCGAAGCAGCCGGGCCATCATGAGCCGGGTGGGATCATCCAGCTGATTCATGGCCGCGTGGAAGCGCTCGATCCGGCGCTGCTCGTCCAGGTAGTTGCGGATGTCCGGCACCAGCCGGCTCGCATCCTTGAGCAGGCCACGCAGGTCCGCAAGCGACGATCGGTCCACGCGCGAGGATTTGCTTTCGATTTCCGAGAACAGCCGGCGCAGTTCCTGGACCCACTCGGGGAAGTTGTTCTCCAAGGCCAGGTAGCGCTCCGCATCACAGATGAGGAGCGTGCGGATGACCTCCCGGTCAGCGGGGGTCAGCGGTGCGCCCGCTGCGAGGTGCTCGATGGCCACGCGGGCATCCTCCGACCACAGGCTCTGCTGCATTTCGCGAACCTGCGCCGCGAAGCGATTGAGTTCGCGCTCGAAGCTCTCGAATTCCTCCGCTGACTCGGCGTTGAGCGCGATTTCAGCACTGGTTTTGAGCAATTGAACGGATTCGAACAGGTGCTCGGTAAGGGTTGAGGGCATGCCTGGGACTCCCTGGGTTATCGGGCGCCCCCACGCGCCTGCGCTGCCTTGGCACAGCGGGCATGGGGATCCGCCCCTGCATCGACCGGACGGCCCCCCGTCTTGAACAGTGCGGCGGGCTGGATGGTCCAGCGGGCCGGCGCGAGGCGCTCACCGGCTTGGTCCCGGCGGTCTATCCCGCTCCTGCGCGACCGTCCACGGTTTTTATGGGACGGGCGAGCGTCCATGCCCTCCATCAGAGGCTGATAGAGCTCCCAGGAATGAATCGTAGACTATTAAGTCGGGCTGCCTGAAACACGATATGACCCGCAGGGGACAATACCGGTCGCCTCCGCGCCCAGGCTACGCGGGGCTCTGTCATAGGGGTAGACAGTGGTCTGGCTACGACGGTTGATGTTCAAGGACGGCGAGGAGATCTCACCGTGGGTGGGGTTGTCCTTCGCCGCGTTATACTTGGCTGCCGTGGCTGGCGTAGGCGCGGCGTCCCTGCACGTGCAACGCCAGGAACTGACTCGAAACCATCTGCAGACCAGCATGAACTGGGCGGCATCAATCGCCCGCCATCTCACCGACCTGCGCGAAAACGGGCCCGAAGCCATGGCCGCGGAGGTGCGCCGCATCGCCCGCGAGGACAGTGTCGAGTGGTGCGGCATCGTCGCCGATGATCGGACCTGGGCCATCCACTCCGACTCCACTCAGATCGGACGTCCCGCGGAGAAGCTCACGCCCGCGGAACTGCCGATCCCGGGGCTGCACGTCCTGGACGGCGCCCCCCCCTCCTCCAGCTACGTCCTGTTGGCCAGAATGCCCGGGGCCAAGCCGGAGACACGCGGTGAGGAGCTGCGCGTGGCGATCCTCCCGGCGCAAATCCCCTGGACGCAGTCGGGCATCCTGGTCTGGGCAGGCTACGTGCTGCTGGCGGTACTGGGCACCTACCTGATCTTCTATCGCCTCTTCCGGCGCGCGGTGCAGCCGCTGGCCGCCATCCATCGGCGACTTCGAAACTGCCAGGAGCCGACCGCGGAGGGCCTGCTGGGGCTGCGGCTCAACGACTCGTTCGACCAGATTTCCACCTCCTGGAACCGCCTCATCGAGTTTGTGGCCGAGATGCAGGAGCAGCTCCGCCGAAACAAGCTGTCGGGCGACGTCACCGTAGCCATGGACGGGTTCCGGTCCGAACGGCTGACCAACATCCTCATGCAGATTCCCTTCGGCGTGCTGCTGATCGACGCCGAACGTACGGTTTCGTTCACCAACCGCACGGCCGCCGGCATGCTTTCGGCGGCCGGCGAAGGCATCGAGGGTAAGCCGGTATCCAGCCTGTTCGACCAGGTGCTGTGCGAAAAACTGTTCGCCGCACAACCCTCCAACCGAACCGCCCAGCCGGCCACCAGCCGCTGGACGGACCACACCTTCAACCGCACGCACGGTGAAATCACCCTGCGCTTCTGGTCGCTGGCCTCCGAGGCCTGCCAGGGCGAATACATCCTGTTCGTGCAGGACATCACCCAAGCCCGGGAAGCAGAGAGAGCACGCGACCAGTTCCTGTACCACGTAACACACGAGTTGCGCACCCCGCTGACCAACATCCGGGCCTATGCCGAAACACTGTCCCAGGGGGTCATCGACGATGAGCAGACCATCCGCGAATGCTACAACGTCATCATGGGCGAGACGCAGCGATTGAACCGGCTGGTCGAGGATATCCTGAACGTCTCGCAACTGGAGGTCGGGACGGCACGCCTGGCCACCAGCGATGTACCCATCGACCAACTCCTCCGCAAGACGGTCCAGGACATGCAGGGCCATGCTGACGCCAAGAACCTGGACCTGGTACTGAGCCTGCCGGCCAAGACGCCGAAAATCCGCGGCGACCGCGAACGGTTGTCGGTGGTGTTCATCAACCTGGTTGGAAACGCGATCAAATACACGCCGGAAGGCGGACGGGTGGAAGTCACCTGCACGCCGGAGAGCGACCGGCTGCGCATTGCGGTGACCGACAGCGGCATCGGCATTGATCCGGCCAACCACGAGCGGATCTTTGACAAGTTCTTCCGGGTCAATGACGAGCGCGTACTCGGCATTACCGGCACCGGCCTGGGTCTGGCCATCGTCAAGGAAACCGTCCGGCTGCACGGGGGTGGCGTCTTTGTCACCAGCACGCCTGGCAAGGGCTCCACGTTCACGGTGGTGCTGCCGACGGTAGCCACGGACGAGAGCGCAACGCAGGAAACCGCTGGCGCGGCCGCGGGAAGGGAGAAGGCGTAATGGCCCGAATCGTCCTGGCAGAAGACGACAGCCACATCAGCCGTGTCGTGACTCTCTGGCTGCGGCGCAACGGCCACGAGGTCATCCAGGCGGAGGACGGCCGCAAGGCCCTCGAGCTCATCCGCGCATCGCAACCCGACCTGCTGGTCACGGATGTCAACATGCCTTGCATGGACGGTCTGGACCTGCTCGAAGCGGTCCGCAGCGAAGGGTTGATTACCCGACCGGCTATCGTGCTCACCTCGCGGTGCGACCAGGCGGAGATCGAGGCCCGTGTGGGCAGTCTGGGCGCCGTCGTCCATCCCAAACCGTTCAGTCCGACGCACCTGATGGAAACCATCCAGGGGGCGCTGACCGACGGCGCGAAAGCGCCGGAGCCAGCCGCAGTCGGCACCGGGGACCGGGGAGGCAGCCATGCCTGAAGGCGTTGTCGTGGAAGCCTGTAGCGACCCTCCTGTGCACGCTTCGATGGCCAATTGCAGCGTGGGCACCTTCCACAGTTCAGGTAACCAGCTTCCTGCAACCTGCCTGCGGCTGTGCTTGCAGGAGGACCCGGGGCTGGCCTGCTCCCACGGCTGCGACCTGCTGCGGCGGCTGATCGAACGCGCCTCCCGCAGGCAGACGGCCATGGGGGCGCCTGATGAAATTGGTACTGTTCCGGCGGTCTGTGACCAGGGGGCGCGCGTGTCGCTGAGTCTTTCCACTGACGAGGTCCAACCGGACGTACTTGTGCTCTCGCCAAAGAGTGGGCCGTGCGCCGGCGTTGCCGAGCAGATCACCGCCGCCCTGCGCATGGCCACGCTGGAGGGATGGCGGCTCAGCCAGGAGAACAACAGTCTGGCCGACGAAGTCCTCCGTGGCTATGAGCAGATCAACTTCATTTTTGACGTCAGC
>BTUC01000004.1:0-38927 GCA_045863575.1 Phycisphaerae bacterium | reverse complement strand
TCTAACCGCGAATGAGAAACGGCATCTTCGAGACCTGCTGCTCAAGCTGAGGCATATGCTGGGAGCCGATGAAGCCTTCTACATCTCTCCGGACCGGAGGATGATCACCCGGGTGGATCGCGAAGGACAGGTCACCCGTGGCTGGAGCCTCGACGCGTCCGACGCCGACTCGAACGCAGGCGCCTTGCGCCAGCCGCAGGAACGCTCCTATCACTTCAACGGAGTGGCGGCGCCCGGGGAGCTGTCGCGGGCTCTCGAGCAGCTTGATCGTGTCCGCCGCGTATTCGTGCTGGTGGAGGACCATCACCGTTCGAACGGCTTTGGCACATCGCTGTGGGGTCCTCTCAGCGACGACGGGAAATCCATTGCCACCGTGGGAATCATCCGCCGCGGCCGTCCCTTTGTGGCCGGCGACATGCTGCTGCTCGATTCGGCGCTCACCTACGGCAGCCACATCCTCAGCAACCTGCGACTTGTTGAGCAGCTCAAGCGGACCAGCTTTGAGGCCGTCCGCGCGCTGGTCAACGCGATCGACCAGAAAGACCCGTACACCGCCGGTCACTCCGAGCGCGTCGGCTTCCTGGCCCGCATCACCGGAGAGCACATGGGCCTTTCGGCCACCCAAATCCAGGAGCTGGAGTGGTCGGGCCTGCTCCACGACATCGGCAAGATCGGCATACCTGAGAGCGTGCTCAACAAGCCCGGCGGGCTCACCCCCGAGGAACTGGCCATCATCAAGGGCCACCCTTCGCGAAGCTACGAGGTTCTGCGGCCGGTGGTCTCGCTCGAGCCCCTGCTGGACCCCGTGCTCTATCATCATGAAAACCCCGACGGCACCGGCTATCCCGCCGGGTTGAAGGGTGATGAGATCCCCCTGCTGGCGCGCATCATTCACGTCGTGGATGTCTTCGACGCGCTGACCTCGACACGCTCGTACCGCAAGGCGTTCCGCGTGGAAAAGGCCATTGAAATCATCCAGGCCGACGCGGGAACCAAACTGGACGCCACCATTGTGTCCCAGTTTCTGGAGGCATGGGCACTGCTCCCGCAGACGCACCCGGAGCAGTACGAGCGTTTCTTCGCCGCCACCAAGGAGGTGTCCGTATGAGGCCAGCCGGAAGGGAAATCAGTATCACCCTCCTGACCGGAGGCGGCCTCATCGCCATCCTCGGCGTGGTTCTTCTCCTTCAGGGCTCATCCATGTCGGCCGCCTGGCTGGGAACATCGGCGGTGATCGCCGGCTTGCTGGCGGTGACCGCTTCGACGCTGCTGCCCGCCGGCAGCAGCGGTGCATCCGGCGGGATGCTGGCCTGGCCGGCGCCCGGCGTCCAGCGGCCGCAGCGGACCACGAGTTCCGCCGACGCGGGAGCCGATGACAGACCGCTGGCGGAGCAGCGGACCGATGCCACCGACCTTTTCTGCGGTGACTGCCCCGGCCAGAAGCTCGGCGAGTTGTCCGACTGCTTCGCCCGCTGGCTCGATCAGCAGGACCCGATGCAAAGCCTCTGGCCGGCGTTTGACCGCTGGGTCCGTGATGTTCTCCATCAGTTCTTGCGCGGGCGGCGCGTGCGCTGCTATCGCGTGGAGGGCGAAGGCAAGCGCCTCGTTTCGCTGACCAGTGATGCCCAGGATGCCAACGGACCGGAAACCGGCATGCCCCCGCTCCTGGAACATGTCGTCTCGACCGGGCGATGGTATGTCGCCGGCGCTCGCTCCAACGGTGAGCTGGTCAACCAGTTGGCCGCTAAATGGCCCGATGGACAGCGCGCTCCCGACTGGCTGATCCCTGTACGCGCCCGGAACCGCACCATCGGTGTGGTCATTGCGGGGGAACTGCCCGCGGAGGTCCGCAACGACTTCCTCTCGTTGAATGCCATTGGCAACGTGCTGGAGATCTTCTGGCGCCACGTGGACCAGTCCGAGGCACTGGCCCGCGCTGAACAGACCGACCGCGCGTCGGGCGTGCTGACCCGGGTCGACCTGACCGCGCGTGCGGAGCGGATCCTGGAAGAGTCGCGCCGTGACGGGGAGCCGGCGGTCGTGCTGGCTTTGGCGGTCGAGGGTGTCCGCCGCCTCGACGATCAGGGTCACTGGCGACTGCGGGACGAGCTCATGGGGCACATCGGCGCGGGCATGCGCCGCAAACTGCGCAGCGACGACGTGATCGGCCGTTTCAGCGAAGACCGGTTCGTGGCGGTCCTTCGCCGGCTCGATCTGGCCTTAGGGGAATTGATCGCCCAGAAACTGCACGCTGCGGTCGCCGAAACCATCCAGGAGCAGCCGACGCTGGCCGAAGTGGTGCGGATCCGCTGCGGTCTCACCGATGCCGGGTCGGACGGATTTGAATCTGGCGTGGCCCGGGCTTTCGAGGCTCTGCGCCAGGCGCGGTTGGAAAAACGCGAGGCCCCCCTGGCTACGACCCACTGCACGCCCGACAGCCACGCCCCCCCGGAGGTGGCGCCATGAAGGTCGACATCCAGCGGCTCGGCAGCGTCACCGTGCTGACACCGCGCGGGGCCATCACCCTGGAGGAATCGGAGAAGTTTGCCCACCTCCTGGAAGAGCAGCGCCTCAGGACCAACGGGCGTTTCGTCCTCGAGTTTTCTCAGGTGCCGGTCGTGGACAGCCGGGCGATCGAGATCCTGTGGGACCATGCTGACCGGCTGCGTACGAACGGTCAGCCCGCCAAGCTGGCCGCCGTTTCCGAACTGTGCCGGGAAATCTTCGAGTTGACCGGCATCACCGCACACCTGGATCTGTTCGACTCCGCGGAAAGCGCGGTGCGCAGCTTCATCTGATCCGGGCGTGAATGCGCCGACCGATCGTCAGACAGCGTTGAAAAGGCAGCGGCAGACACGACATGCTCGCATCCGGTGGCAACAGGCTTGGGCAAACGCTGGTGGATTCCGGGCACATCACCCCGGATGATCTCGAGCGCGCTCTCTCTTCCCAGAAGCAGACCGGCGAGAAGCTGGGCGAAACCCTGGTCAAACTGGGTGTGCTCTCACAGACCACCCTGGTGAAAGCCCTGGCCAGCAAGCTGGGCGTCCCGGGGACCTATCTGCGCCACGGCCTGATCGATCCGGCCGTCGCCAAGATCGTGGAGCGCGATGAATCCGAACGGCTCAAAATTCTGCCCATGTTCAAGGTCCGCGGCCGGCTCATCGTGGCCATGGCCGAGCCCCAGAACCTTCCGGTGATCGATCGCCTCGCCGCCATCAGCGGCTGCGAGGTCGTTCCCGTGCTGGCCCTGGAAACCAACATCAAGGAGTTCGCGCAGAAATACCAGACCGAGGAAGTCGCGGTCGACGAATTCCTCGTCAATCTGACCGAGAGCAACGTCGAGGTGATCGAGCGGGAGGGCGTGGACGACTCGGCGGTCACCGACATCGATCGGATGATCGACGGCAGTCCCATCGTCAATCTGGTCAATCTTGCCCTGCTCTCGGCCGTCCGCGACGGGGCCAGCGACATTCACATCGAGCCGGACCGCAAGAAAACGCGGATCCGCTACCGCATCGACGGCGTGCTTCGCGAGTTGATGGCCCCGCCGGCCGGCATGCACGCGGCCATCATTTCCCGGATCAAGGTCATCGGGAAAATGGATATCGCTGAAAAGCGATTACCCCAGGAGGGCCGTGTGCACATTGTGGCCGAGAACCGGGAAATCGATCTCCGCGTGTCCTCCATGCCCACGATTCTGGGCGAGAAGATCGTGATCCGGATTCTGGACAAATCCAGCCTGACCACTGAGATGGAGGAGCTCGGCTTTCGCCCGGACAGTCTGGCCGTCTTCCGCCGCATGCTGCTTCGTCCGCATGGCATCGTGCTGGTCACCGGTCCCACCGGCAGCGGCAAGACCACCACCCTCTATTCGGCTCTCGACCTGCTCCGGTCGGTGGAACGCAATATCGTGACCATTGAAGACCCGGTCGAGTACCAGCTCGACCTGATCAACCAGATCCAGGTCCACGACGCCGTCGGTCTGACCTTCGCCCGGGCCCTGCGGTCCATCCTGCGGCAGGATCCGGACGTGATCATGGTGGGCGAAATCCGGGACGGCGAAACCGCCCGTGTCGCCATCCAGGCTGCCCTCACCGGCCACCTGGTGCTCAGCACGCTGCACACCAACGACTGTCCCAGCTCGCTGACGCGACTGATCGACATGGGCGTCGAGCCGTACCTGGTAGCCTCGGCGGTCAACGGTCTCATCGCCCAGCGGCTCGCCCGGACCACCTGCCCGAGCTGCCGAACCTCCTATTACCCCCCACCGGCCGTGCTGGCCGAGGCGGGCTGGACGGACAACCGGCCCCGCGCCTTCCAGCGCGGCGAGGGTTGCCGGCAATGCCATGAATCGGGGTTCCGCGGCCGTACCGGCATTTATGAAGTCATGGAGATGGACGATCAGATCCGCTGCCTGGTGAACGCCAAGTCCAGCGAGCAGGACATCCGTCGGCACCTGGCCTCGCGGGGCCACGAGGATCTTCGCCAGGAGGGCCTGAGAGTAGTCGAAACCGGCGTCAGCCCGCTTGAAGAAGTTCTGCGTGTGACGCATATGGAGACCACCACGACCATCCGGGCCGAGGGCCGCCGCAAGGCGCCCGAGCCGGTCGTGGCCGCAACGGCCTGAAGGCCAGATGGAGCAACAGAGCGCATGAGAGACAAAGAGATCGACAGCCTGGCCGATCGCCGGGAACGGACCCGGGATTGTCGCACCACGAAAGAAAGAGCGGCATGCGCTCTTTCTCTCCGTCTCTCCTTCGCTCCGTCTCTCCGTCTTTCCTTCCGGCCGGGCGAGCAGTAGTGGAGAAAAGGCATGCCCTTCCGATACCAGGCCATCGACGCGACCGGGAAGACGCTGAGCGACGTCATCGACGCGCCTTCAGAGCGCGAGGCGGCGGACCTGCTCCGCGACCGGAAGCTGTTCGTGACCCGCCTGGAGCCGACGAATGAGGCAGCAGCGGCAGCGCCCGGCGCCTCGACCGCGGACAAGGCCGACGGCAAGCTGAAGGAGGTTGTCTTCTTCACCCAGCAGATGTCCATGCTGGTGCGCTCCGGCGCACGCGTGGTCCAGGCCCTCCAGGCAGTCGAAGTGCAGTGTCAACGGCCGGCCTGGCGCAAGGTGGTCAGCACCATCCGAAGCGATGTCGAAGAAGGCAAGCCGCTCAGTGCCGCCCTCGCCCGCTTTCCCAAGCTGTTCTCGCCCGTGTATGTCAACATGGTTTCCGCCGGCGAGGCTTCCGGTAATGTCGGCCAGTCGTTCGAACGACTGACCGTCCTCACGCGCCAGCAGCAGGAGATTCGCCAGCGCGTCCTCGGGGCCATCTCCTACCCGGCGGTGCTGGTGCTCCTGTGCATCGCGGTGCTGATCACTCTGTTCAGCTTCGTGCTTCCGCGCTTCGCCGAAATGTTCGAAACCGTGGGGGTGGATTTGCCGGCCTCCACCCGTCTGATGATCGACTCCTCGGCCTGGATCCGGGGTCATCTGCTGCTCGTATTGGGTGGGTTGGCGGGCGCAGGGGGCGGCACGTACGCGTTCCTGCGCAGCGCCCGGGGTCAGCGGTTCATCTCCCGTGCCGCCGTGCGCGTACCGATCTTCGGGAAGATCGTGCGCAACGTGGTCTTCGCACGCATCTGCCGCATCTGGGGACAGCTTCTGGAGAGCCGGGTCGGTCTGCTCGAAGCAGTGGAGCTGACGCGCGAAAGCACGGTCAGCCTCGACTATAACGAGCTGCTCGGGCGCATTTCCACCGCCATTACCGAAGGCCAGTCCGTCGGCCCCACCTTGACCCAGTCGTGGCTGGTGCCCCGCACCTTCGCGGCGGCGCTGGCCACCGGCGAGGAGAGCAATCGCCTGGCCGACGCCCTGCTCTTTGCCGCCGGCTGCCTGGAAGAGGAGAATACCGAGGTCCTTTCTTCCCTCAGCCGGGTCATCGAGCCGCTGCTGCTGACCGTGATGGGCCTCGTGGTGGGAACGGTGGCCATCTCCCTGTTCCTGCCGATGTTCGACATGGCCACCATCGCAGGAGGGAACCCGTAAGTGCTGCAACTCTTCAGAAAACGGCAGCCTTCGGTCATCGGGTTCGAGTTCGGGGCCTGCTCGCTGCGGGCCGCGCAGCTCGTCCAGAAGCAGGACGGCTGGCACCTCTACCACTGGATCAACGTGGAGGTGGATCCGGCCTCCGCCGATGCACCTCCGCTGGACCATGCTCCCCACGTGGCCAACGTGCTGGGCCCCGCCACCTTCTCCGGCCGACGGGCCGCGATCGCGCTCAGTCCGCCGGATGTCGAATACCGGCTGCTGGAAGTACCCTCAGCGCTTCTGAGCATGTGCCCCGCCGAGCTGCGCGGCGCGTTGCAGATCGAACTCGATCGACAGATGCCCTGGCCCGCCAGCGAGTCGGAGGTGGCCCTGTGGCCCACGCGGCCCACCACCGGCAACACGATCAACACCATGGTGGTGGCCGCACGCTCCGCGGGAGTCCACCAGTTGGTGGCTCACTTCCCTCAACGCCGTTGTGAGTGCGTCCGGGCGGACATCGTGCCCAATGCGCTCATCCGGCTTTGCGGCGCTGAAAACGCCGGCAGCATCTCGAGTGGGCGCGAGCTGTGGGGCATCCTGGACATCGGATTCCGCTCCTGCCGGTTGTACCTGATCCATGATGGCCGTCCCGTATTCGCCCGCGTCCTTCGCGGCGGCGGTCGAGAGCTGACGGAGACGCTCGCCCGCGCTCTGCACGTCGATTTCTCGATTGCCGAGCAGTACAAGCGGCTCTACGGCGTACAGCAGTCCGACCGCGGGGTTCGTACCTTCGTGGGAGGCCTGGGCCGAATCAGCGAGCAGGATCTGCCAGGCGTCCTCTATGCAATTCTGGCCCGCACGTTTGAAACGCTCGTTGCCGATATCGAGCGGTCCTACCGCTTCGTGCTGGATCGCCATGACGTCTCTTCGGCGGCCGGACTCTGCCTGGTCGGCGGGGGCTCACGGCTCAAAGGGCTCGACGGTATTCTGGCCCAGCAGCTCGGAATTCCTGTTCGTCATCCTCAGGCTGCCAACGTGCTTCGCAATGCCCGCGGGCCCGACGGCTCGGAACACCCGGGCTGTTCGAGAGCCAATTTCCCGGTGCTGGCTACGTGCATCGGACTGGCCTTGGGGGAGGAACCGGCATGATCCCTAATGTCAACCTCCTGCCCCAGGCTTACCAGCAGGCGCAGTTCCGGCGCTACCGGTTCCGCATTGGTCTGATCATGGCGGTCGCACTCCTGGGCGCTGAGCTTTTCGCCGGCCTTATCCTGCACGCGCGGGCAGGTCAGACCCGTGAACTGTTCGCCGCGGCCCGAGTCGCCGAGGCGGACACGCGCAAGATCCAGGAGAAGCTCAAGGATCCGGCACGACAGGCCGCCCAATACGAGCAGAAGCTCATCCTGGCCCGACGGTTGCGAAGCACCCACTATTGGAGCCGGCTGCTCGGGCTGCTGGCGCAAGCCGCACCGGCCCGCGTGACCCTGACGGCCACCGCGACCGATCCGCCGCGCTGGTCGACCCACCTGGGCTCCGGTGAGCCGCCCGATCAGAACGAGAAAAGCAAGACCGCCCTGCCGCCTATGCTCCAGGGCATGGTGCTGCGCGGTTATGCCGCCGACCACAGCGATCTCTCCCGGTTCATCCGCAACCTGCACGCTTCCAGCGCATTCGCATCGATCCATCTGAAGGAGGCGCGCCGCGACCGGTACATGGAAAATGAAGCCATAGCCTTTGAACTGCAGTGCCGATGGTAACAGAGGGACCTTGCCCGTGATGAAGAAGTGGCTGGACAGACTGCCTGCGGGACGCGAGTGGATCGGCGGGAGCCTCGCCGTTCTTACCGCCGCCGGTCTGTACCTGCTGCTGATCCACCCTTCACTGGCCTCCTTCGCGGCTCTGGACGATGCCCGCGCATCACGCCGCCTGGCCGAGAAGACGCTGGATGAGGCCCGGCAGACTCTGCGCGACCTCCATGAACGCATCACCCGCCAGAAGGCAGAGCTGAAAGAGCTGGGTGGCTCGCCGCCGTCGCTCAGCGAAAAGGAAGCCCAGATCGGCCGCATTACCATCATGGCTCAGGAGAGTCGTCTTTCAGTGGATCAGTATTCACCGGTCGGTATCGTGGATGAGAAAGACTACTCGGCTGTATTCGTCCAGTTTACGGTTCAGGGTCCTTTCACCGCCGCCCGCGACCTTTTCGCCCGCATCGAATCCGAGCTGGACTACGTCGACATCACCCATTTCACCGTGACGGCCGTGGAAAAGAACAACGGGCCCGCCTGCCTCATCACCTGGTCCTGCAAGATCAGCGGCATGCCCCGCCAACCCTGGGAAAAGGGAGAAGTCCTTCCGCTCGATGAGATGCCGGGGGGGGAGGTAGCCCTCCATGAACCGTAAACGCCGAATATACGTTGGGCTCACCGTGGCCGCGGTGGCCATCTTTCTCGTGGATCGGATCTTCCTCGGCGAGCCCGCGGAAGCCGAGGCCAAACAGACTCGCCCGAATTCGGGCCCCCGTCGTCCGAGCAAAACCCCGTCCGCCAACACGCCCACGGGTCCGCGTGATCCATCGCTTCGCTGGCTGGAGCGGCTGACCAGTGTCAACACGCAGCGAGACTTATTCTCGCCGTCGCCGGAGCTCCTCTTGCACTACCGGCGGGAAACGGAACAGGCCGAACAACTCGCGGGAGGTGTGCGCGGCGCGCCGCAGCCGGGTTCATGGGAGGCGTTCGTCGAGCAGCATCAGCTCCAGGCCACCGTGGTCACTCCCGGAAGTATGCTGGCTGTCGTCTCCGGTAAACCGCTGCGTCTGGGCGACTCGATTGAAGATTTTCGACTCGAGAAGGTCGAGCCGGATCGCGCCGAATTCTCCCGTGGCCGGGAGCGCGTCACTCTGCTGTTGCCGATGCCGCCACCCGAGCGCGATGCGAGCCGCGGCCCTTTGCGTCAACCCCCACCGACCAGTCGTCATCAGCCGGTGAACGCGCCGGACACACGAGTCGAGCCAGCGCCAACCTCCACACTGAAGGTTCTCCAACGACTGCTGTTCGGCGCTCCCCCCGCGCGCCCACCTTCACCGGGCCAGGTGGACCACAGCCGGTGACACGCCAGAAAACCATCCGGGTAAAAACGTCACGCCCCCGCTTCCAAGGGCCGATTCCGTGCGTCGGCCAGAGAAAGCAGGGGCGGAGGTCAGGATTTACCGCTTCATCCCCCAACAACCGCTAGGATGATTCCGACTATCTGATTAGCATAGTCCGTGCCAACCACCTGCGACCTTGATCGAAATTTATAAATGATTTACTGGACGTGACTTACAGTAAAAGTCCCGAAACCACGCTCTGCCATTCGTGACGAAGTCGTCACGGAATTGCGTGACGCCCCCATCACGACGTGATGAAGACATCACAGTTCAATCCCAAGCTGTTTGATCTTCCGGGAGAGATTCTCCCGAGCCAGACCCAGGAGTTCGGCCGCTCGGGTGATGTTTCCCTCCGTCTCCGCCAGGGCCCGCCGGATGTAGGCTCGTTCGAAATCGGTCCGTGCTTCCGCCAAAGGCTTCAGGGCGCCAGAAGCTTGGCTGACCATAGAGGCCTGCGTGGTGCTCGCCGCCTGGGGCGAATCATCCTCTGGCCGGCGCAGACGCATCTCGACTACGTCGGCCGAGACTTCCTGTCCCGCATGGAAGACCGTCAGTCGCTCGGCCAGGTTCCGGAGTTGTCGGACATTTCCGGGCCATTCGTAGGCCCGCAGTCGGGCCTCCGCCTCGGAACTGAGCCGCACGGGTTCGGTCTGCATGCTGGCCGCGAAGGAATGGGCGAAGACTTCGAACAGGAGGGCCACATCCTCCGACCGGTCCTTGAGCGCCGGCAGGTCCAGACGAACGACGTCCAGTCGATACCAGAGGTCCTCCCGGAAGCGCCCCTGCTTCACGAGCGAAGCCAGATGATGATGTGTGGCGGCAATCAGCCGGACGCGCACGTGAATGGGAGCGGAGCCCCCTACCCGCTCAATCTGCCGCGTCTCCAGGGCTCGCAGTAACCGCGTCTGGATGGTCAGCGGCATATCGCCGATCTCGTCGAGGAACAGTGTCCCGCCATCCGCCTGCTCGAAGCGGCCCCTGCGCTCCGCCTTCGCGTCGGTGAACGCGCCACGTTCGTGGCCGAATAACTCGCTCTCGATCAAGGTCTCCGGGATGGCCGCGCAGTTCACCTTCACGAACGGCCCCGCGCTGCGCAGACTGCCATAATGCAACGCGGCGGCAATCAACTCCTTGCCCGACCCGCTCGGCCCCGTCACCAGCACGGTCGCATCCGTGGCCGCCACGCGCAACACCTGCTGGGTCACTCCGCGCATGACCTCACTGCGGTACACGAGCGGATAAGGCAAATCCGCCTGCCGCCGCAGAGGCCCGGCGGTCTTGTTCGCGGAAGCCTCGGCGGCATCCTGAAGCACGTCACCGGCCACCTGGGTCAACGTGCACAATGCTTCGAGATCTTCCAGGGAGAATTGCTCCGCCGTCGCCTCCCGGATGAGGCACACAGCCCCTGAGACGCGCCCGGCCGACACTACCGGCGCCGCCAGTACGCTTCGCGCCTGGCGTCCGGCCAGACTGATGCTGGCCCGAAAGCGCCGATCCTGCCCTACGTCCAGGCAGACCAGCGCCTGCCCGGTGGCAAGAACCTGGCGCACGACCGAGGCGCTGAGCGGGTGACGAGCATCTTCATCGGCCGGCCAAACGGCGCCCACCGTTAACCCCTCGTCCTCTGTCGGGTAGACGACCTGGCCCATGTCGGCAAACAACGTCTCGACGGCCTCCCGTGCGAGCGTCTGGGTCGTCTGACTGACCGACGTGCACTCGCGCAGCTGTCCAACCGCCGCCCACAGCCGCTCCTGACGCGCGTCCAACCGAGCTTCGCCGGCCAGCCGCGCAAGCTCCCGGAGAAGCGGTTGCCCGGCCGGGGAGAACGCCAGCAAAGTCTCCGTGCGGGCAGTGTCCGGTTCCTCAACGGCCACGGCCGCTGCCTGAGCCTGATAAACCAACCGGAATGGACCGACGGTGATCTGATCTCCTGTTTGCAGCTCGCGCTGCTCGACGACCTCGCCGTTCACCGACACGCGCGCTTTACCGGTCAGATCCACGACGACGTGCCGCCCATTCTGGAAATCGATCCGGGCGTGCTCGCGGGATACGGTGGGGTCTGCGAGCATAAGATGGTTCGAGTCGGCTCTGCCGATGGTCAGCGGCGAAGAGGTCAACCGCCGCTGCTCGATGAACAACCCATCCTTCTGAAGAGTGATTGTCGCTGTGTTGCCCATACCGGATCAATTCATCTCCACCTGGCCGCCGTCACCGGGAGGGCGGCATATCCGCCCATTCTAACTGAAGTGGCCTAGGTACGGGACCCCGCACTCCACTCGCCATTGCCGTTCAGCCCGAAAAGCCGGAAAATGTCGATTGCCGATCGGATGAGGGATTTCCTGAATGACCGATGCCCGGAACAGAACACAGGCGACTTACATCTGCGTCCCGCTGATGGGAGCAACCTGCGCCGACCTGGCCGCCCAGATCGATGCCGCCCGGACCGCCGGCACGGAGATGATCGAGCTGAGGCTCGATGATCTCAAGCACTGGACTCCCGGCGAGATCGCTGAACTGGTCCAGCCTGCCCGCGAAGCCGGTCTACGGATTATCGCCACCTGTCGAATCGCAAGTGAAGGCGGCCGTTATGTGGGCGACGAATCCGCCCGCTTCCAACTCCTCCAAACCGCGGCCCGGGCCGGTGCTGACTACATCGATGTCGAGTACGAGGCCTGGCTGGCCGCCGGGTCGCCTCAACTCGTTGAGCCGGAGGGTGGATCGGGGACGAAAACCCGACTGATCCTGTCCCAGCACGACTTCACAGGCACGCCGTCCGACCTCCGCGCGATCCTCGAGGCGTTACGAGCGACTCCCGCTGCCGTGGTCAAGCTGGCGTGTAAAGCCGAGTCGATCACGGATGCGCTGCGGATGCTCGACCTGCTACATGACGTTCAGCAAGACGCTGCGGCGCCGTCTGAGCCCGCTGAACCCCAGTCCCCCCTTTTAAGGGGGGGGAGTCCAGCCACTGAACGCCCCCTCGCTTCTCCTCCCCTTAGGAAGGGAGAGCCAAGTCCTTCTCCGCCCTTTTTCAAGGGGGGGGCGGAGGGGGTTATCGCACTGTCCATGGGGGAGGCCGGCATGCTCACACGCGTGCTGGCGAAGAAACTTGGAGCGCTGCTCACCTTTGCCGCCCTCGACACCGGCAGAGAATCCGCCCCCGGCCAGCCGACACTCGGTGATCTTCGGGATCTGTACCGCTGGGATGCCATCCAGCCGGACACGCCCGTTTATGGCGTCATCGGCTGCCCGGTTGGCCACTCCATGAGCCCGGCAATTCACAACGCGGCCTTCGCCGACGTGGGACACGGCGGCGTCTATCTTCCCCTGCGCGTCGAACCGTCCTACGAGGCCTTTGCCGAGTTCCTCGACGGCTGTCTTTCGCGCCCGTGGCTTCACTTGCACGGGCTCAGCGTCACCATCCCGCACAAGGAGAACCTCCTTCGGTACGTGCAGGAGCATGGCGGGGAGATCGACCCGCTCACCCGCCGCATCGGCGTGGCCAACACGCTGGTCATCGGGCCATGTGGCACAGGTGTTCTACCGGTGGACTGCGGCGGCACAGGCGGCACCTGTAAGCTCTACGCCTTCAACACGGACTACCGCGGTGCCCTGGACGCGTTGTGCGAAGGCCTGGGCTGTAAGTGGGAAAACCTCGGCGGATTGTCGGTGGCCATTCTGGGCGCCGGCGGTGTCAGCCGTGCGATCGTGGCCGGCCTCCGCGACTGCGGCGCCGAGGTTACAGTCTATAACCGCACGTTCGAGAAAGCCCGCGCTCTGGCCGACGAGTTCGGAGCCCGCGCACGCCCATGGGAGGACCGCTCCTGCCTGGATGCCCAGGTGGTCATCAACTGCACCAGCATCGGCATGTGGCCGAAGACGGAGGAGACCCCCCTGCCGGACTGGCCGCGTGCCCGCCCCATGGCCGTCTTCGATACCATCTACAACCCCATCGAGACGCGCCTGCTGCGGGAAGCCCGCCGCCACGGACGAGTGACCATCGACGGCGTGGCCATGTTCGTCAACCAGGCTGCCGCCCAGTTCGAACGTTGGACTCACCGCAAGCCCCCCACGCAGCTTATGCGGGAGGTGGTCCTCCGGAAGCTGGCCGGCCGCTGAGCGGCCGGTCCCCAGCGTCCAAGCTACAGTCAACAACAAACAGGGCGACGTGAGATAATCGGCGGACCGTCGGAGCCCTGAGCGCGAGCGAGGGGGATCGCTTGCTGCGGGTCCCTGGTAATTCGGCCCCCTCACTTGCCACGGACCTTTGACAGTCCGCCTCGTTGATGGCCGCCGGTCCCCGGCAATTCGGCCCATCGCTTGCGCTCAGGGCTCTGAAGAACCTACCGTTTCACGCAGCCAATGAACAGCCCCGGCGGATGAGTCTATGGACAAGCGGGGGTGCGCGCCGCATAATCTTCCCCTCGAACTCTGGCGCCCGTGAGAAGAGGAACACCACACATGGCAGACAACGTCAAGAAAGTCGTCCTGGCCTACTCCGGCGGCCTGGACACCAGCGTCATTCTTCCCTGGATCCGCGAGAGGTACGACTGCGAAGTCATCGCCTATGCGGCCGAGCTGGGTCAGGGCGATGAGCTCAAGGCCATTCAGAAGAAGGCGCTCCAGAGCGGCGCAAGCGAGTGCATCATCCGTGATTTGCGCTCCGAGTTCGTGGAGGACTTCCTCTGGCCGATGCTCAAGAGCGGCGCAATGTACGAGGGCAAGTACCTGCTGGGCACGTCCATCGCCCGGCCGTTGATCGCCAAGGAGCAGGTCCGCGTCGCCCACGAGCTGGGCGCGGATGCTGTCGCCCACGGCGCCACCGGCAAGGGCAACGACCAGATCCGGTTCGAAGTGACCTACATGGCCCTTGACCCGACGCTGAAGATCATCGCCCCGTGGAAGGATCCGCGATTCGAGCTGCGCAGCCGGGAGGCGGCCATCGTATACGCCCAGAAGCGCAAGATCCCGGTGGAGGCGTCGAAGAAGAAGATTTACTCGCGCGACCGGAACCTGTGGCATCTCTCGCACGAAGGCGGCGAGCTGGAAGGCACCTGGGCCGAGCCCAAGGACGAAATGCTGGTCCTCTCCGTGCCCATCCAGAAAGCGCCGGACAAATCGGCCTACGTCGAAGTCGAGTTTGAGGCTGGGGTGCCCGTTGGCGTCAACGGCAAGAGAATGGACGGCGTCAACATCGTCCAGACGCTCAACGAGATCGGCGGCAAACACGCCGTCGGCCAGGTCGATCTGATCGAGAACCGGCTGGTGGGCATGAAGTCGCGCGGCGTCTACGAGACGCCCGGCGGCACCATACTGTACGCCGCCCACGCCGCCCTGGAGAGCATCTGCCTCGACCGGGACACGCTGCACTACAAGCACGAGGTGGCCCTGCGCTACTCCGAGCTCGTCTACTACGGCCAGTGGTACACGCCGTTGCGCCAGGCCATCGACGCCTTCGTGGACTCGACGCAGAAGAACGTCACCGGCACGGCCCGCATCCGACTCTACAAGGGCAACTGCCGCGCGGTTGGCGTGAAGAGCCCGTTCACGCTCTACATGCCCGACCTGGCCAGCTTCACCATGGGCGAGGAATACGACCAAGCCGATGCCAAGGGCTTCGTCCGGCTCTTCGGCCTGCCGGCCAAGGTCAGTGGCATCGTCGCCCGGCAGAAAGCGCCGCGGGCATCAGCCCGCGCGACCAAACAACCGCGGCGCACGGGCCGGCCGTCAGGTGCTTCCCGTAGAAAAGGCAAACGTTGAGCGGAAACTACCACCAAACAGGTCCACATAGCGGTTAAAGTACCGATCCCCCAGTTCGAGCCGCCGCGCGGGCTGAAGCCCGCGGCTCGTTGCCTTCAATTTCGGAGAACGCGGTCAGCTTTTCAGTTCCGAGTAGTGGCGATCGCGCCGCTCCAGTTCGCTGATCTGCTTCTGCAGCCGCTCGATCTCGCTGATCAGTGCGGCCTTCGACCATTGGGTGTAATCGGGTGGGGCATCGGCCTGGGGCTGGGGTTTGACGAAGCGCATCTTCATCTTGTGGGCGAACTCCAGGCCCAGGACGAATGCTGCGCCAGTGCGTACCAGCTTCAACGACACGCCGCGCAGCGTGTACACGCGCGAGAGCTGAGCCACGCGCAACGCCCGGGCGACCCGGAACGGCCGCAGGAACGGCAGTACGATAATGAGAATGTCCACCCAGTTGGCCAGACAGTATCGCCAGCGCGATTGGGCGATGGTTACCTTGATCACGAACTCGATCAGGAACGCCAGCGCGATAATGAAGAACGCCGCTTCCAGCAGCGGCGGCACCCAGGGGTGGTTGAGGGAGTTCCGAAAGTAGTACTCGGCGATCAGGATGGGCAGCACCAGCAGGGCCAGGATCAACATCGGCACCTGGAAGAAGCCATCCACGCGACGCCGGTGGTCGTCATCCGCATCGATCAGGAACCCGTAGAATGGCAGCACCACGCGGCGACAGCCCGTGGGTACCGAGTAGCCGGGGGCTGGCCGTCGCTGCCACCGCGGTCGACGACCCGTGAGGGAGATGGATCTCGAGTCACCTGGGTCCTCGGAGGGTTTGCTGCCGCCCCCATCCCCGCAAAAGCCGCAGGGGTCAAGGCGAACTGAGTCGGACGCGGCGGGATGGAGGGACGAGTTGATCAAGTCCTCGGCCGTGCAAGACGGATTCCCGGCAGCCATACCGGGGGCCTCGGCATTATTGGCGCCGGTCAGACTGTGCTGTTGAAGCGGAGCGTGCCCCACGAAGTACCCCCGAACGTCTGCAACGGCCGAAATGCCGCGATCCCAACGCGGCCTGCTACCTATCTTAACATCCAGGCAGCACTTCCCCAAGGCTGAGCTGGCGCTCAACGGGCAACGGAGGTCCCCCAAAGGCGAATACGAACCCGGAATGGTTCACCACAGAGACGCTCTGGAAATCGTTTTTTTCTGGAATTCGGGAGATCGGCCGAATGGCATTATGTCGAGGATTCTCTGTGTCCCTGTGCCTCTGTGGTGAATCGCAATTCAACATGAGGGCTACCCCGGCTCGGCCCAGACGGAAACCCGCCACCGGAGGAAATCGCTTGTATTCCCGGGGTGCGGATGTAGAATGATCGCATTCACCACTGTGCATTCCTGGGGAAAGGTCCACGGCCACGTGCGGCGTGCGCGTGGCGACATGACCCACGACTTGGGGGGAAGGGAGAGAGAGATGAGAACCACTCTGCTGTTGGCGGGGCTGGCCACCGGTTTCGTTCCCCAAGCCAAGGCCGGCGTTTTACTCACCTTCGAGGAGATCTCGGGAGACGCGCAGACGGTACAAAGCTTCTACCACGGCATCAAACTGGCGACGAGCCCCGGCGACGCGCCGCTGGTGACGCGCCGAGCTTCCACCCATCAATACCACATGTCCTCGTGGCCGACGGGGGCCGCGTACAAGTCCGGCTATCTGTGGGTCCACGGGGATGTCGGCGTGGGCGCGCCCGGCAACTGGAGCGATGATGCCAGGATCACATTCACTCATGCGGACGCCACCTTCGTCCAGATCAGCTTTTGCAGCGATGCAAAGTTCTGGATTGAAGCTTACAACAGCGATGACCAGCTCATCGACTCGGCCTGGGAATGGCCCAATCTGCGTTTCGTCTACGGCAATGAGACTGGGCCGGGGACGATCCGAGTTGAAGCCGGCGAGGGACAGGCCATCGCCTACGTCGTGCTGCGCGGCGACGGCGACCTCTGGATCATGGACAATCTCTCGACAGACGCCAGCGGCGTGGCACCGGAACCGGCAGGTTGGGGAATGTGGCTGGCATGCTCTCTGTTGATCCTTCGGCGGCGGCGGGCGGCATAAACGACGAAACCGCTGCACCGCGTAATTGGCCAGCTCATGACCCGCGGGAGGACGGTGCAGGGCCTGCCTGGCCGTGGCCTCGCACCAGCCGCCACCCGGCCGTGATGGCCGTTCGGATCTCAGCTTTCTCATGCGCGCCCAGGATCAACTGGGTGCTCCAGACGACCCCCACCAGAATCACCCAGGTCGCCAGCGGCCACAGCCCCGGGAGGGCCAGCCCGTATCCTGCCACCAGCAACGACCATGATCCACGATCCAGCGGACGCCGTTCCATCACCACCAGCACCAGTGCCACCAGCAGCGCCGAAGTCATTCCTCCGACCGCCGCCCAGGCGGTCATCCCCAGCGCCGCCGCCGGTCCCGCGTCCTGCCCCACCCACCAGGCGGTGAACACAACGTGGCCAGCCACCCCGGAGGTCCAGGGCACGAAAAGATGCCGCGTCTTCTCCAGGAGGTGAAAATGAATGGCCACGAAGAGCAGTTGGGCCGCAATCAGGAAGAACAGCAGCAATCGCGGAATAATGGCCGCTCCCGCCCGGTACTCGAACGGGAAGAGCCGGATCAGCACGGGAGCAAGCACCGCCACCAGCGTGCAGCCGCCGATCATGAGCAGGTTGGTGGCCTTGAAAGCCAGCAGCCAGCGGCGATCCGCCTCCGGTGGTCCTTGGGCCTCCCAGATCTTGGTGACCGAGGTCTGCACCACGACGACGACGGCCACCGCGCCCACGACCACTGCCTGGGTGAAGAACTGAATACCACCATAGACGGCCGCGACCGCTGGTCCGCGCACCTTCTGAAGGTACCACAGCGGATAGCCTTGCAGGAGCTGCCACATCACGGCCGCCAAGGCCGCCCAGATGCTGTAGCGCAGCAACTGAGGCACCATGCGCTGGTCGCGTGGCCCCTCGACATCCGTCGGTGGGCCCGGCGCCGGCGCACTGATGGGCGGCGATGCATCCGGCCCGTCGATTTCGGGCCAGGAGCCCGCGGCCATGGCGGACGGCCCGCTGTGCGCGCGGACAGCCGCCCGAGTTCCCGGCAGAAAGAGTGCGGATATGCCCAGCATGGCGACCAGGTAGCTGGCCAGCACCGCTTCAGCCTGTCCCCAGCCCGCCCAAGCGGCCGCGACCGCCAGCCCGGTGAAGGCGATGCTCACGCTCAGTTCCACCAGGCTGATCGCCCGGTACATGCGCAGGCCCTTCAACACCGCACAAAGCACGAAGTAGACGACCAGGACAGAGGTGGTGGCCACGGCCATTCGCCCCAGAAATACCGGCGTGTGCTGGATATCCAGGCCGGGCTGACCGGGCAGTGCGGTGAAGAGCACGCGGGCCAGCGGCCCCGCCCCCACCAGCGCCACTCCCGCCATGACGGCCGTCACCCCGAGACAAACCGGAACCACCTTTCGGAGGTAACGAGGCAGCTCACCCCGGGTCTCGTACAAGGGGACGTAGCGCAACACGCCTTCGTTGAGCCCCAGCCCGAGCACGGGGTTGAGCACGTTGACGGCCAGCAGTGCGATCTGTAGAAGTCCGAACTCGTGAGGCGTCATCAACCAGGTCAGAATCACGCCGCGCGACAGGCCGATGACACGGGAAAGCAGCGTGGCGGGCAAGTACACGCGCAGGGATTCAACCGGCGTCTCCGTCCGAAACAGGCGTGCAGGGCGATCCGGCGTCATGAGTTCACGGAATGATGTGGGCATCCGGCTGGATGCGGCGCACTCGATCCAGGGCAGCCACTGCATCCGCGTAGGTCGGATAACGCCCGGTCATGACCACCCATCGCGGGCCTGGAGCACCCGGCCGATATTCCTGCCGGGCGTCCAGCCCCTTGGCCGCGAACGCCCGGATGGCCGCATCCGCCCGGTCGGTATCACAGAAGGCACCAACCTGGACGGAGAAGTACTGATAGTTCCACGCTCCCTTGAGCCGCGCATGGTCGGCCACCGGGCTGTCGCGGAACTTCCATAGAATGCGGCTGAACTGCAGGGCCGCCTCGCGCCAGCGACCCGCCCGTTGAAGGCTGACGCCCGCATAGTAGAGGATCTGGTCTGTCGGGCGCTGGTCGGGGAGATCTCTGACGGCGTCGGCATACAGGTCGGCGGCCCGCTCCCACTGGCCCCGCCGGTAGGCGATCATGGCCAGCGAAGCCCGCCCCCGCCCGATCAGATCCCGCCGATCGCTGCGCTCAACGGCGGCGCGGAAGTCGCTTTCCGCGGCGTCCCACTGCCCGGCCCGTGCCCGGCACAGGCCGCGCACGAAATAAGCTTCGCCAATCTCCGGAGCGCGGGGGTGATCCCGGATAATGCGGTCGAGATTCGCTGTGGCCGTCGAGCACTGGCCGCGCGCTTGGGCCTGGGCCGCCTGGATCAACGCCTGGCGTGCGGCAGGCGGCAATGCCTGCGAGCAGCCGGCGGGCAGCGCAGGCAGTGCGGCGACGGCAACCAGCCAGATGCCGCTCCGCCGCTGCGGCCGCATGGCCAGATGTTTCGCCTTGGCCCGCGCCGGTCCGGCGCTCATCTGACTGCCTGGTCCCGCAAACTGCAACTCTGCCGCTCCTTCCGGCCGTTTTGCTCCGTCAAAAAGGCAGGATCAATCCTGGACGACCGCGCGCTGGTCCGCTAGCATGATGGCATCCGGTCAGATTGTCCAGTCGGAGAGACTCGGAATGGTCATTGACGCCCTCCTGGACGCCGCGAGGCGCTTCCCGGACAAGCTCGCGGTGAAGGATACTACGCGCCGGTTAACCTACGCCCAGCTCACCACCTTCTCGAAAACCATGCGTCGTTTGGTGCAGCAGGAGACGGGCTGCGAGCGGGTCGGTATTCTGCTGCCCGCCTCGGCCGGTACCCTGGGGACGCTGCTGGGCGTTCTCTGGAGCGGCCGGACCGTGGTCCCTCTGAATTTTCTTCTGCAGACTCGCGAGCTGATCGCCGTGGTCAAGGATGCCGGCCTCGATCTGGTCATCAGCACCGAATACTTCAAGAATCTCGCCGCCGAACTCCCCACCCGCGTGCTGTTCCTCGAACAGCTCGGGCTGAAAAAACGCTACCTGTGGCAGAAACTCACGCGCACGCCCGAGCCGCCGCCTGTGCGGCCGGAGGACACCGCGGCGCTGATCTACACCTCGGGCACCACCGCCCTGCCCAAGGGGGTCGCCCTGACGCATCAGAACCTGGAAGCCAACTGCCGGGCCTCCATTGAACACCTGCGCTTGATTCCCGACCACCACCTGCTCGGAGTTCTTCCGCCATTCCACGTGTTCGGTTTCACGGTCCTGAAATTCCTGCCCCTCTACCTGGGCGCCAGCGTGACGCACATCCCCCGCTTCTCGCCGCAAGGCACCTACCAGGCGATCGTGAACGATGACATCTCCGTCTTGCTCGCCGTCGCCAGCATGTACGGAGCAGTTGCGCGTTTGAAGAGTCTGGACGCCTCAAAATTCACGCGCATTCACGTGGCCGCCAGCGGGGGAGAACCCCTGCCGCGAGCGGTCTACGACGAGTTCTATCGCCGCACCGGAGTCCGGATCATCGAGGGTTACGGTTTGACCGAAACCTCTCCCGTCGTCTGCGCGGATGTGCCCTGGGCGCATCGAGTGGGAACGGTGGGTAAGCCCATCTCGGGCGTGGAGGTTCAGGTCCGTGGCGCCTCGGGGGAGGTGCTGGAACGTGGACAGGAAGGCGAACTCTGCGTCCGCGGGCACAACATCATGAAGGGCTACTACCAGCGGCCCGAGGACACGGCGGCGGTGATTGATTCGCAGGGATGGTTCAAGACCGGGGACCTCGGTCGAATCGACGCCGATGGTCACATTTCTATCACCGGGCGGGCAAAGGAATTGATCATCGTCGCCGGCGAGAACGTCTATCCGCGCGAAGTGGAATCCATCCTGGAGAAACATCCGGCCGTGGCCGAAGCCGCTGTGATCGGAGAGGCGGACGGCAGCCGCGGGGAAGTGGTGGTCGCTTATGTATCCCTCCGAGAGGATGCACAAATAAGCGGCGATGAGCTGCGCGGTTTCTGCCGCGACCACCTGGCGGGTTACAAGGTTCCACGGGCCGTTCACATCCGTTCCGACCTGCCCAAGGGGCCGACGGGCAAAGTGCTCAAGCGCGAGCTGAAGGCCCAAACCCACGTGACCGCCGACGCGTGACTTCGCCACCATGAGAGCGCTTTAACTTCGCACCAGCTAGCTCCCCACCAAATTGCCGGAATCTGCAGCTTGCTTGACTAACCCCGCCGATTTTACGGTATGCTATTCAGCAACCGGCGCTATCGGCTGTTCTGAGGGATTGGCCGGCTATAATCCGATCAGTGGCCGGTGCAAACCTGCGGTTGATCGGGGACGTCTGATGCGCTTTCGTTACACGGAATGGAACGGCGAAGAGTTCCAGGACCAGTCTCACCTCAAGCTCTTCGAGCACCTCATGGAGTTCGTGCTCGAGTACGGCGACCAGGCCATGGACGCCCTCGAGCAGATGGAGGTGGACGAGGATCAGCGCGAGCTGTTGCAGAAACTGGTAGACGAAGGGCTGCTCGAGAAGGTGGGCGCCCGCTGGCGGCTGACACCCCGCGCGGTCAACGCCATGCAGCGCAAGGCATTGATGGAGGTTTTCACCCGGCTGCGCAAGGGCCACAAGGACGGCCACGATAGCCCCGAGCCCGGCCACGGCGGCGAACGCATTGAAGGCACCCGCCCCTATGAATTCGGCGACCCGGTCAGTGAGCTCGAGCTCAATGCCAGTTTGCGCAATACCATCCGGCGGGCCGGGCCGGGCTTACCCCTTCGCGTCCGCGACCAGGATTTCGAGCTGCACCTCTCGGAGCAACACACGAGTTGCAGCACGGTCATCCTGCTGGACCAATCCGGCTCCATGGCCCGCTACCACCGCTTCTATCACGCCAAGAAATGTGCCATGGCCATGCATGCGCTCATCCGGCAGCGCTTTCCGCAGGACACCGTGGACCTGGTGGGTTTCTACTCGGGAGCGGCGGTCATTCCGGAGCATAAGCTGCCGCTGATCGGACCCAAACCGGTGACCATCTTCGATTACCAGGTGCGCCGCCGCGTCCCCGTACACCAGATCGAGCAGGCTCCGCAGCATTTCACCAACCTGCACATGGGCCTGCTGCTGGCCAGGCGCATCCTGGCCCGACGCGGCGGTGAGAACAAGCAGATTTTCATCATCACCGACGGTGAGCCGACGGCGCACTTGGCGGGCGATTACGTTCACCTCGTCTACCCGCCCGAAAAAACCACCGCCATGATCACGCTCCGCGAGGCGCTCAACATCACCCGCCAGGGGATCCGCATCAGCACGTTCGCGCTGACGGAGGATTACGAGTACCTCGACTGGGTCAGTTTTGTGGACCAGCTCGCCCGGATCACCCGGGGCGTGGCCTTCTACTGTGCAAGCGGCAACCTTTCGAGCTGCATCATGGAGTCGTACCTTTCCGGGCGCAAGCGCAAGACTTATATTGCGTGAAGCGCCCTGAGCCGCCGGCGCTTTATCACCGGGGGCAACCGGCGCCAGAAGCAATGAGACTGCTTTCACATCAGGCGGTGTTCACGCCGGTGGCGTGCGAGCCACGCAGGCGGGTCCGCCACCAGGTTTACCTCTGGACACTACTGCAGCGCGGATGCTAAACTCGCTGAACATGGGCCAGGCGGTTGAACCGATCAGCAGTATCCCACGGCCGCTTCTCGTCCTGGAAGCAATGGCCAGGCACGACGAAGCGACGTATGGGCTGACCGCTTCTATCAAGTGGGTCTCCGCGACCTTGGCGAGCGGTTCGACGTCAGCCGCTCGGCTACCCGAGTACACCGCTTTCGCCAGGCTACGCTCGCACGTCCCCAGCACATCCCTGGAGGACACCGTCACTGGAGGTGGTTAGTGGATCCCTTGTCCGGCGAGGAAGGCCTGCTGCGGCCGGCGGGCCTTCAGAACGCAAGCAGTATTCTTGCCGCCCGACAGCGGGAGGAGGAGCTGCGCGCCCGCTTGGCGGCGGTCATCGAGTCTTCTGAGGATGCCATTGTGACCAAGACCCTCGAGGGGATCATCCGCACCTGGAACAAGGGCGCCCAGAGAATTTTCGGCTACACCGCCGAGGAGGTCATCGGACAGCCCATCACCATCCTGATGCCCCCGGAGCGGGTCAGTGAAGAGGCTGTGATCCTGGAGAGGCTCAGACGCGGCGAGAGAATCGAACACTATGAGACCGTCCGGGTGCGCAAGGACGGAACCCGGCTGGACATCTCCCTCTCCATCTCTCCCATCAAGGACTTCGACGGCAGGATCATCGGCGCCTCGAAGATCGCACGCGACATCACCGCCCGCAGGCGGATGGAAGAGGCGCTGCGCGACGAGAGCCGCGTTCTGGAGCTGCTTAACCAGACCGGCAGCCTGATCGCATCCCAGTTGGACCTGCATGAACTGGTACAGTCGGTGACCGATGCGGCCACCCAACTGAGTGGAGCTCGCTTCGGCGCCTTCTTCTACAACCAGGCGGATCCGCAGAGTGAATCTGTCGGGCGCTACGTCGCTTCGGGAACTCCGGACGAGGCTTTCCGGCAGCTCGGACTCCCGGGGAATCCCGCCCTGCTCGGCTTGACCTTCCGTGGCGGCGGCGTGATACGGCTGGCCGACATCACCGCCGACCCGCGCTTCGCGGATATGGCTTTCCACCCGGGAATGGCCCCGGGACCTCCGGCGGTACGCAGCTATCTGGCTGCGCCGGTGACCTCCCGATCGGGCGAGGTGATCGGCGGGCTGTTCTTCGGCCATCCAGAGACCGACCGGTTCACGGAGCGCACCCAGCGGATCATTCTGGGCGTGGCGTCGCAGGCGGCGGTCGCGATCGACAATGCCCGCCTCTACGACCACGTCAAGAAGGCCGCACGCGAGCGGGAACAGCTCCTGGAAGCAGAACGCACCGCGCGGGCCACGGCCGAGCGCATCAGCCTCATGAAGGACGAGTTTCTGGCCACCCTCTCGCACGAACTGCGTACCCCGCTCACCGCCATTCTGGGCTGGGCTCAGATTCTGCGCGCACGGGAGCATCAGGACGAGGAACTGATCGAAGGGCTCTCCATCATCGAGCGGAACACGAAGGCCCAGGCCCAGTTGATCGACGATCTGCTGGACATGAGTCGGATCATTTCCGGCAAGATCCGCCTGGAGGTCCAGCAGGTGGACCTGGAGGAGGTCGTCAAGGCCGCGGCGGCCTCGGTCCGGCACTCGGCGGAGGCAAAGGGCATTTCGATGCAGGTGCTCCTCGACCCGCTGGCAGGCGCGGTGCGCGGCGATCCGGGGCGGCTTCAGCAATGCTTCTGGAACCTGCTGTCCAATGCCATCAAGTTCACCCCCCGGGGGGGCAAGATACAAGTCAGCATGGCGCGAGTAAACAGCCACGTGGAAGTCTGCATTGCGGATAACGGCCAAGGCATCAAACCGGAGTTTCTGCCTCACCTGTTTGAACGCTTTCGGCAGGCGGACGCATCCACCACGCGCCGCCACGGCGGGTTGGGACTGGGTCTGTCCATCGTGAAGCAGCTCGTCGAGCTCCACGGCGGCAGGGTGTGGGCCACCAGCGAGGGCGAAGGTAAAGGAGCCACGTTCTGCATCGAGCTGCCCATTATCGTTGCGCGGTCCCCGAGCGCCCAGGAAGACTGCGACGAGTACGGCAGCGCAACGCTGTTCGGAACCAAGCTCGATCATCCCTCCTTGGCGGGCATCAAAGTGCTGGCGGTTGATGACGAGTCTGACGCCCGGAGGCTGATCCAGCGGATTCTGGAGGACTGCGGTGCACAGGTGCTGCTCGCCGCATCGGCGGAGGAGGCCATGGAGATCGTGAAGAAGGAGCGGCCGGACATGATCCTCAGTGACATCGGTATGCCCGGTGAAGACGGTTACCAGTTCATCCGGAAAGTGCGCGCGCTCGCACCGGAGCACGGCGGCCGGACGCCCGCCGCGGCCTTGACCGCCTTCGCCCGCGCAGAGGACCGGACGCGCGCCCTTCGAGCCGGATACCAGACCCACGTCGCCAAGCCTGTGGAGCCGACCGAACTGACCGCGGTCGTGGCCAGCCTGGCGATCAGGCACTGAGTGTCATCAACGATAGATCAGGTACTCCTCACGCACCCGCTCAAAGGCCGCCAGGTCATCCGCCCACAACTCTGGAAGCTTATCCGGGTTATCGGTGTCTTTGAGTGCCGCGAGCACTGTGCGGCTGGCCAGCAGGTTGATGACCTTGTCCACCTCGAATTGGTCCCCGAATAACCGCCGCAGGTGAAACGCGATGGTCAGCCCGCTGCGGGAGAGCTCCAACCTGTCGCGGTCGGTCACCAGGATGTAAACGCCCTCGCAGCGCTGCCCGGCGAACATGCTTGTTGCCGGGGTGAACTCGATGGGCACAAAGCGCAAACCGGGCAGACCGGCCGAATTCAACGCGGCGGCCAGGCGACGGCCTTCCACCCAGGGAGCACCGATGAACTCGAACGGCTGATCGGTGCCCCGCCCCACCGACAGGTTGGTTGCTTCCAGCAGGCAGATGGCCGGGTAGAGCGCCGCCTGCGTCAGGTTGCGCATGTTCGGCGATGGGTTGATCCACATCAAGCCGGTCTCATCCCACCACATGGACCTTCGCCAACCCTCGATGGGCACGACCACCAGATCGCAGCCGAGATCCCCCTCACCGTTGTACAGACGGGCCAGCTCGCCGACCGTCATGGCGTGCGCGACCGGCATCGGTCGGTACGCGGTGAAACCGAGACGTTCCTTGTCCGCCATGGGGCCGTCAGGCTTCAGGCCGGTGATCGGGTTGGGGCGGTCGAGCACCACCATCCGCAGCTTGTGCTCGGCCGCCGCTTCCATGCAGAGCCCCAGCGTGGAGATATAGGTGTAGAAACGGGCCCCGACATCCTGTATATCAAAAACCAGCGTGTCCACGCCAGCGAGCATCTCCGGCGCCGGGCGTCGGGTCTCGCCGTACAAGCTGTAAACGGGCAGACCCGTTTCGGCGTTCTGCCCGTGGCCAACCTTCTCATCCAGCGTGCCTGCCAGACCGTGCTCCGGCGAGAAGAGCTTGACCAGTGTCAGTTCCGGAGCCTTGGCCAGCAAGGTCACCGTACGATTCCCCTCCAGATCGCGCCCGGTGTGGTTGGTGATCAGCGCGACCTTGCGTCCGGCGAGGATCTGGAAGCCATCGCGCTTCAGCACGTCGATCCCGCAGAGCACTTCACCGCTCGGCCCCTCGGCCGCACCGCCGGCCGCGATGGCCACGGTTGCGGGGGCGGCGGCCAGTGAATACTCAGAAAGGGTCAGCCGCGGCTTCTGTGGGGGCATGCTGATGGCCCCCGCCACGACCGTGCTTACTCTGCGGCGCAGATCGATGACGGTCCCTTTGGGCATGTGCACGCAGTTGGTCAGCAGGATGACGAAGCAGTCGGCCGCCGGATCGATCCATAGCGACGTGCCGGTAAAACCGGTGTGGCCGAAGGTGGTGCCAGTCGCGAAGAGATTCCCGCGCGGCGAGGAATAGGCCGTATCAATGTCGAAACCGTAGCCACGGCACTTGGTGCCATCAGCCAGGCAGCGGGAGCGGATCATCTCTCGGACGGCCATCTCCGACAGAACGCGTCGGCCCTGGATCATACCCGCCCCCAGGATCATGCGGCACCAACGGGCGAGGTCGTCGGCGGTGCTGAACAAACCGGCGTGACCGGCCACGCCGCCGAGGGCATACGCCCGCGGGTCGTGGACCTCACCCACCATCCATTGGCCCTTCCGCCGCTCCGTGGGGGCACAGCGGGCCTTCATCGCGTCGGATGGCAGATACGCCGTCTCGGCCATGCCCAAGGGGGTGAAGATCTCCTGGCGCGCGAACTCATCCAGCGGCCGACCGTCGATGACGCGAACCAGTTCACCCAAGACAATGTACCCCACATCGGTATAGGCGAATGCGGTGCCCGGTTCGGTCACCGGCTTGAGCGCGTGGATCCGCATGAGGGCCTCGGCCGGACCGTTTTCATAGTCGGAGAGCGGATTGTCCGCAATCAGCCCGCCGCGGTGCAGGAGAAGTTGCTCGACGGTGATATCAGCCTTTCCATTGGCGCCGAACTCGGGGATGTAACGGGAAATCTTGTCGGAAAAACTGAGCTGTCCGCGTTCGACGAGCATCATGATCGACGTGGCGCAGCCGACCACCTTGGACAGCGAGGCGAGGTCGAACAGCGTATCGACGGTCATCGGGACTCGCTTGGGCTGCACCGACCTCTGCCCGAATGCCTTGCGGTAAAGCACGCCCTCGCTGTAACCGACCAGCAACACGGCCCCGGGGATCTCCCGGCGATCGATGGCCGCCTCGATCAGCGACTCCGCCCGGACCATGCGCGAGAGATCGAGCACCGGCTGCTGAGCGCCGGCAGGTGATGCGGCGGCCACGCCGGGCAGGAGGCCACCGAACAGAATCAGAGCGCATCGCAGGATTTTCATCATTCGATCTCCCGAATCAGGCCCGCGGGCCGGGCTTGCGACCCGCCCATCCCCGCATGGTAATGAGCCCCGCGTCGGAGTGGAAGGGAGCCGAATTGCCGCGAAGACATGGTTGCGATGCCGGGTGCGTTGCGTGAAAAGGTGGGAAAGTAAGAAGGTGAGAAAGCGAGAAAGTGGGAAAGTGAAGATTTAAGACGGCACACACGCAGGAGAGCGAACAGGCAGGAGAGCGAACAGGCAGGAAGGCATACACCGGCTCAGGTGAAGACCGCTGCTCACTTTCGCACGCGCGAGCAACTGAGACTGGAAACCCATAGCTGTTTTTGTGATAACATGCCGCCGGAACGGAATCCAGTAGACGCAGGAGGTCGGCACGTGCTCAACAAGATCTGGTTCGGTCTGCTGCTTGTCGGGTTGCTTTATGGTTTAGGCAAAGCGAGCGGGAAGGCGTCGGATGCGTCCCGGCCGGTCGAGGAGCGCTACGAGGCGTTTTCGGACATGGGCAAACAGCTCACCACGGCCGCCATCGACGGCGCCCGCACGAGCGTCGAGCTGGCCATCGCCCTGATCGGCATCATGGCCCTGTGGCTGGGGCTGATGCGCATCGCTGAAGATGCCGGACTCGTTCAGGTGCTCGGGCGGGCGCTGCGGCCGTTGCTGCAATGGCTGTTCCCCGGCGTGCCACGCGACCATCCCGCGGGCGGCGCGATCGTCATGAACTTCGCAGCCAATATGCTGGGATTGGACAACGCGGCCACTCCGCTGGGCCTGAAGGCCATGCGCGAGCTTCAGACGCTGAATCCCACGCCAGACACGGCCACCGATGCCATGGCCATGTTCCTGGCCATTAATACCAGCAGCATCACGATCATTCCCTTCAGCATCATTGGTTACCGCATCGCCTCCGGCAGCACCGATCCGGCCGGGCCGCTGTTTGCCATGCTGCTGGCCACCACCTGCAGCACGGTCGCGGCGGTGGTTTCCTGCCGGTTGTTGCAGCGGTTCTATCCCCCTCCCGGCGCATTCCCGGCCATTCCCCCCGAGGATGAAGAACTGCCGCCTGGCATGCCGCCCGACGGCTTCGCCGATCAGGAGGCCCGGCCATGAGCACTTTTCTGAGCCTCGCGCAGGTGTTCAGCCAGTGGGCCATCCCAGGGATCATCCTGGCGATCATTCTGGCGGCGTGGTGGCGACGCGTACCGATGTACGAATCGTTTGTCACCGGGGCGAAGGAAGGTTTCGAGGTGGCCGTGATGATCATCCCCTACCTGGTGGCCATCCTGTCCATCATCGCCGTGTTCCGGGCCAGCGGCGCGATGGAGGATCTCCAGTTGGCCCTGGGTTGGGTGCTCGGGCAGGTCGGGGCCGGTCATCACGCGGACAAGCTCGAGTTGCTGCCGCTGGCTCTGATCCGGCCATTGTCGGGCAGCGGCGCACGGGGCATGCTCCTGGACATCTTCAAGACGCACGACGTGGACAGCTTCCTGGGCTACGCGGCGTCGGTTATGCAGGGCAGCACGGAGACGACCTTTTACGTCCTCACCGTCTACTTCGGTGCTGTCAATGTCAAGCGGCTGAGGCACACACTGCCGGCATGCCTGCTGGGAGAACTGGCGGGAGTCATCGCGGCGATCTTCTTCGCGGCGGTGTTCTACAGGAGTACCAGATAGTCGTTCGAATAGTGCGAAGGCACAGCGCAGTGGCACACGTCCTGGTAGACCCAACGGTAATCCGCGGCTCGCCTCCTTTTTCGCCTTCGCACCTTTTTCACCTTCGCACCCTCTCGCCATCGCACTTCGCCCGGAGATTCAAGCCTGGCCAGTGCCAACATTGCATCCCGCAGGCTTCTGCGGTTCAATACGGCGCGTGGCCGTTGTCGGCGGCTGTATCCCCATTTCGGGAGGAGATTCGAACATGTTCCATCGCCTGATCCTGCTGGCCGGACTGACTTTTCTGCTGGCCTCGGTCCGGATGAGCCTGGCCGCCGAACGGCCCCCCAATTTCGTGATTCTCTATGCCGATGACCTGGGTTACGGCGATCTGAGCTGCTACGGGCATCCCACCATTCGCACGCCCGCGCTGGACCGCATGGCCGCCGAAGGGATGCGCTTTACGCAGTTCTATTCGGCGGCCCCCGTGTGTACGCCGAGCCGGGCGGCGCTGATGACCGGGCGTTACCCGGTTCGCAACGGCATGGCCGGCAATGTCCGCCGAGTGCTGTTCCCGGATTCCAAGGGGGGCATTCCGGACGACGAGATCACCATCGCCGAGGCGCTCAAGTCGAAGGGTTACGCGACGGCCTGCATCGGCAAGTGGCACCTGGGTCACCTGCCGCCCTACCTGCCCACGCGGCACGGCTTTGACTCGTACTTCGGCATCCCCTACAGCAACGACATGAAGCCCACGCCGCTGATGCGCAACGAGAAAACCATCGAAGAACCCGCGGTTCAGGATACGCTCACGCCGCGCTACACGCAGGAAGCGCTCCAGTTCATCCAGGCCAACAAGGAGCGGCCGTTCTTCCTGTACGTGCCGTATACCTTCCCGCATGTGCCCATCTTCGCATCGCCGCGCTTCAAGGGCACAAGCCTGCGCGGGCTTTATGGCGACGTCATCGAGGAGCTCGACTGGAGCGTGGGTGAGATCCTGAAGGCCCTGCGCGCCGCCGGCGTGGCGGAGCAAACGATGGTCTTCTTCAGCAGTGACAACGGGCCGTGGCTGATCAAGAACCAGGAAGGCGGGTCGGCCGGTCTGTTGCGCGACGGCAAGGGTTCAACGTGGGAAGGCGGCATGCGCGAACCGGCCATCTTCTGGTGGCCGGGTCAGATCGCGGCCGGCGCCGTCAACCGGGAAGTAGGCTCGATGACGGATCTGCTGCCGACGCTGTTGGCGCTGGCCGGCGCCGAGCCGATCAAGGACCGCCCACTTGACGGCCAGGACATCTCGCCCGCCCTCCTTGGAAAGGGCTCGATCGGGCCGCGCGTGATCTTTTACTACGACGGGCTCGATCTGATGGCAGTCCGCAAGGGGCCGTGGAAGGGACACCTCATCACCCGCGCGGGTTATGGGCCTGACCGTAACAAGCCTCAGCGTCACAGCCAACCGGTGCTCTACAACCTCGATGTGGATCCTTCGGAGAAGTACGACATCTCCAAGGACCATCCCGACGTGACGGCCGACCTGCTCAAGGAAGTGGAACGCCATCAACGGGAGCTGAAGCCGGCCGTCTCGCAGTTGGACTCCAGCCAGAGCCTCAGCGGGGCGCCGACGCGCAACTCGCGCTTGATGCCCTTGAGCCCTCCGACGCGTTCAACCGGAACGGCGCAATAGCCTTTGCCCCTGGCGCGCCCCGAGCGGGACCGACGCACGGCTCCCGCCGGTCCCGTACCGTGGAAAACGCCTGACCTTGGGTTCGTACCGGCGCCTTCGCCGGTCACCGCGTCCTCTGTCCGGCGGGGCGTCCAGCGAACGGCATGTAGTAGGCCGTGATCTGCAACGGCTGACGCACGTCGCTGAGCTCGACCCATTCCTTATCCGGGTCAAAACGTGGATACGGCTGGCCATTTACTTCGCAGCGGGCCATACGTAGTCCCTCCGGGTGGCGGACGCGAGCCCGGATGATGTCCGGGAGATTACGCCCGGGCGGCTCCACAAACATGTCGATGCGGCCTTCGGCGGCACGCGACTCCATCCGCATGGACATGGGACCAAAATGGGTGAAAGTATGGGTGATGGCGATGCGCTGGCCGTCCGTGAGCCAGTAGCGCGGAACAGCCGCGCCGAGCCACAACTCGTTGCCCTGCTCGCGCACGAACATGCAGCGCAGCCAGTAAGTCGAATTCGACTCGTCGGATGACTTGAAGTGATCGCCGCGCCAGTCGCCAATGTTGGGCAGGGCGTGCTCCGTCATCATGCGCGTGTCGGGGAAGTAGCTGACCGCAAACCCGTTGAAATACGCCCGCAGGAAGTGCTGCGGCTCGTCTCTCAGCAGGTACGGAATGGGGTTATGCAGCAGGTTGGCTTGCATGGAGATGCCGCCCAGGCTGAACCAGAAACGTTCGAAGTCGTCCCCTTTCATGTCGTAGCCAAACTGCTCGGAAAGGTAGAGGTTGTCCTCGAAGTCCTTGATGATCCAGGTGGCCATCCGGTCGTTGGGGTCGATCACGTCGGCGCTGATCAAATGGATGGCGCCTTCGAGCGTCTCGGTGATCCAGCCGAAAGATCGGCCCCGCCGATGGACGTCTGAGGGGACATGAGGAACCCAGCTCCCGTCGCGCAAAGGCACGACCGGCGAGCGGCGCATGGCCTCCGTCCAAGCGGCCAACAAATCCTGGTGATACTGCTCAGCCTCTTCCGCCAGCCGCTGCCCGTCCGGATGTTCGATGGCCTTGAGCGCGGCGGCGGCACTTTGCAGCCCGCGCCAGGAGTAGATGTTGGTGGTCAACCACGTCCGCCAGTCGCCAATGTCCTCCAGGCGCCCGGGCGGCATGAGCCCCTTCTCGATGGCCCGGATCGGTGTTCGCCGCGCCTCCTCGGTCATGCGCCGGCGTTCCCTGGCCACCCAGTCACAACCCTTGACCACCTTCGGCGCCACGCGCCGCAGCCAGGCCGCGTCGCGGGTAAAGCGATAGTGCTCGCCGAACATCCAGAGTATCCAGCCATGATGCTGGTTGTATCCGCCCATCTCGTAGCCGGCGGCGCCGTAAAACTGTCCGTCCTTGGTCGAGAAATCCCCGGGCAGCCCGACACTGCCCTGGTAGTGCAGCCAACTGTCCAGTGAGCGTTCGACGAGCTGATGGTAGCCCCGCACTTCCAGGTCGTGGAGCATCATGCACGATTCGTTGGAGAAGACACCGTAGTGGAACGTGCCCACCTTGGGCATGTAGCGGTCGCTGACGCCCACCTCGCGCTCGGTGTTGATCAGCAGATGCACGGCGTCCGCGCGGTGGAACTCGTTGATCATCCTTTCGGGCGTATCGATCTGGCAACCGGCGGCGATGCGTGACTGCCAATACCCCCCGACCGCGCTGAGCGCCTCATCGAACTGAAGCCCGCGCAGGATGCCCTGTTCGCGCTCGTCCGTCAGCGTCACATAGGGTATGGCAATATCGAGCGTGCGGGGGGAGGTTTCCTTACCCGGTGACAGCGGCGCACGATAGGCGATCCCCCCTTCTTTGACGCTCAGCTCAAAAACCGCGGCGGCAGCCTCCGGCGAGGTCACCAGGAAGCGAGGTAGCTTCCCGTCCTCGCCGGCCAGCACCAGACCATCCTTCAGGGCGAGCCGCTCGGCCTTGCGGCCTTCGGCCGTCGTCATGTCCAGGCGCGCCAAGCCCTCGCGCTCTCCGGGAACCAGGCTCATCTCAAATCGGAGCATGAGAACGAGGGTATCGTCGGCCCAGATCCGCGCACCGGCCGGCGGTACGCCCATCAGCGGCACCACGAATGCGGTCTGGCGGTACTGGACGCCATCGCGTTGCCAGGTAGTGACCGCGATCGGCAGGTAGCCCTCCATCAGATGGCGGCTGATGAACTTCGCGTCCGAAAGGCCAAAGCGATAATTGAGGACCGTGCCATTCCATCGGCAGTTGTCGGTATCCTTCCCGCGGATCTTGACGATCCAGTTCTTCTCGCAGGCCGCATTGCCTTCGGCGTCCATCCGGAAGTGCTGCCGCCCGCCTTCGAAGCTCAGCGGCAGGTAGTGGTGCTCCTTAATGGGCGTGTCGTTCCAGGCCTGAGTCAGCGTCTGCTCGGGCATCTGGAATACCCTTGAGTAAAGGTCGCGCTTGTGCTGAGGTATCTCCTGCCACTTGCGGAAGGCTTCCGCATAGGTAGTGCGGTCATCGTCCTTACGAACCAGTACGCCGAAGTCGGGAATCAGGATACGGCCGGACTTCCGCAGATCAGAGGCAGCGAAGGAGAACGTTTCCTGGGCCGCGCGCACGGTGATAACCGTCTCATCAAACGAGTTGTGTGCCTGCGGGGAAGCGCACAGGACGTTTGCCCGCACCCCTGTCGTCGTGTTGTGCACCCGCGACCGCCACGCGCCATCCGGCGAGACGGTCGTCCCCGTGCCCAGGCTTTCCACCCGCTCTACGTGACCATTGAACGCCTCGATACGACCGTCCCAGACCTGCTCCTGCCGGGCCGTTCCACCCCACTCAACCTGGAAGCTCAGGGGCTGCCAGGTCGAGTCAGTGAAAGCCTGGAAAGCGGCGACCTTCGGCAGAGCCTGATCACTGACAATGCGCAGCTTCATGGTGGTGCGGTAGTCGGCCGCGAAGTCAGTCAGGTCCGAGAATTCCTTGGCATTGATCGGCTCAAAGGTGAACCGCAGCGCGTTGCCCTTGGCCTCAACATTGGTGTCCGCCTGGCGCCATTTGCCCTGGTACCAGTCGCCGATATCCAGCCACCCCGAGCCTCCCGCACCCGAGGGCTTATCACGCGGGATTCGGCGATGGGGCCAAGCCGACTGCCAGTACTCCAGCCGTACGGCGCCTGGTCGTGGGGTTCCGGCACCGGTGTCGAAGGCCACGAGGACACTGAATATGTCCCGAGCGTCCTCGAACATCACGCCGTAATCCCTGTTCCCTTCCTCCCATTGCCAGATTTGACCGAATGGCACCACATCCATTTGCTGGCCGGACCGCGGAACGGCCGGGGCGGACCCGGTTTCCTCAGATTCGTCAGCATCGACCGCCTTCAATCCAAAGGCCAGCACGCCGCAGAGCAGAACTGTCGCCCGAAACATGTTGAGCACTCCGTAGGTTAGAGGTGGTCAGCGCCTCGGCTGGGAATAGTATTTGGGCGGCCTGTTGTAAGCCAGGAAGCCTCCGCAAGCAAGTGGCGGGTGCGGGGCCTTGGGGCTGGCAAGCACCAGCTCCACGGTGACGGTCTTTCGCACGTTGATTCTTGTCAACATCGCTGAGGTGACTGAAAATCCCACCTAAATATGATGTTACGGCTGACCCAGATCGCAACACGTCGATTAAAATCACCGCGGCTTGAACAGCCTATAAATCCGGGCCCTTCGTGTAAACTATTTGGAAACAAAGACTTGCAAAATGAGAACATAAATTCAATCTTCTTGGCCCGAAAAATGCATAGATTCCACTACCCAGAGCTCGATCAGAAACGTATAATCTGGTGAGTCGCAAGGAGACGTAAGAAGTTTTGGGAAAGGCAATCTCCACGAAGCGCCCAAACATAGGTCTCCTGGGCAAAATAGGGAATTTACGCCGGACGGTTGCTATGGGTAACCTGGAAGGTTCCGAGCCGAATAATATAATCATCAAGGTGACGAACGATTCGCCCGATGTGACGATTGTCCGACACCTGAAGTGACCGAAAATCAATCCAGTCTTCCACTCGCTGCGGCACCCTTGACCGCGCCAAGATTTACAGGGTGCCGCACGCCCTTTTTACGCAGCTTGTAACGCCCTTCTCGACCGATCCCCGATGACCTGCTCGGACCTCTTCGCCTGAACGAATGGACGCCACGTTTCCTGGAGGCAACGCGACGAGAGGGCTGTCGGCAGGCCGGGGGTGGCCGACGGCTCAGGAAGCCAGGCTGGCCAGGAACTGGTCGTTGGAAGCATGCTTGGACAGCGTGTCCAGAAGGGTTTGCATCGCCTTCACGTTGGGCATGGGTGCGAGCTGCCGGCGAACGCGGTAGAGTTTCTCGATCGCTTCCCGCCCGAGCAGCAACTCTTCTTTCCGGGTGCCGGATTGGTTGAGGTCAATGGCCGGCCAGATGCGCAGGTTGGCCATCTCCCGATTCAGCATGATCTCCATGTTCCCAGTGCCTTTGAACTCATTGAAAATCAATTCGTCCGCCCGGCTGCCGGTTTCGATCAACGCGGATGCCATGATGGTCAGCGAGCCGCCGTTTTCGATGTTGCGTGCCGCTCCGAAGATGGCCTTCGGCTCCTCCAGGGCACGGATATCCACCCCACCGCTCATGGTTCGGCCAGAGGATTTGATGCCCGCGTTGAAAGCCCGGCCCAGACGCGTGAGTGAATCGAGCAGGATGAGGACGTGCTGCCCCCCTTCCACCATCCGCTTGGCCTTCTCGATCATCAGGCGGGCGATCCGTATGTGGCTGGCGATGTTCTGGTCATTGCTCGAGAACACCACCTCGCCGTGCACGCTGCGGCGCATATCGGTAACCTCTTCCGGCCGCTCGTCGATCAGCAGGACCATCATGTAGATGTCGGGATGATTCGCGGCCAGGCCGGCGGCCATCTGCTGGAGCAGGACGGTCTTGCCGGTTCGCGGCGGTGCGGCGATCAGGCCGCGCTGCCCCCGCCCGATCGGAGTCATCAGGTCGATCACCCGCATCGGCATCGGCCCACCGGGCGTCTCGAACCTGAGCCGCTGATGAGGATCGACGACCGTGAGTTCAGGGAAGGGTCGCAGCTCGGCGCTGGCATCGGGGCTCAGGCCGTTCACCGACTCCACCTTAGCTAGACAGAACTGGCTCTGCGGCCCGGGTTGCCGTCCATTACCCCGGTGAACAGCACCCGTGATCGTCTCCCCTCCCCGAAGGGACAGTCGGCGGACGACATCAGACGTCACCAGCGGATCGGACGGGTGAATGGCATAGTTGCGCTTCGCCGAGCGCAAGAAGCCCCATCCCTTGTCGTGCAGTTCAAGCGTACCTTCTGAAAGCGTTTCAGCCATAGGAGCCCTGATATCGATTGAGCAATTCGGCTCAGCCAGTCCACGTGGAACACGCGAGAACCCGACGGGCAAATCGCAAATGAGCCGGATCAAATTCCCAACGGGAGGTACCCAAAGGTTGTAGTCGATCCGGCAGGCGGTGTCAAACGGCCTCAATCCGGCCATCCGCCGACCCCACCCCCGCCGGGGAAGCAGCCTGCTGCCCAAGAATATGCCAGGCGGCACTCTGATTCAGCCCGCCAAAGACGCCGCCAGGGCCCGGATGAACTCCGGGCTGGTTCCGCAGCAGCCCCCGATGATGTTGGCTCCCGCCTTGGCCAGTTCTGCGGCCTTCCCGGCGTACTCTTCGGGAGTCATCCGGTAGACGACCTTGCCCCCTTCGATCTCGGGCAGACCGGCGTTGGCCTTGACCCAAACCGGTTTGGAGGAAGCGGCTCGAAGCATGCCGGCCACCGTGATGTAGTTGTCGATGCCTATGCCGCAGTTGCAGCCCACCACGTCGGCGCCGGCCTCGTGCAGGGCCTCGGCCGCCTTCTGGGGTGAAACACCCATCATGGTATCCGTACGGTTCTTCCCAGAGTCAAAGGTCATCGAGCCGACCACGGGCAGGCCGGTGGTTTTGGCGGCCTTGACGGCCGTCACCACCTCCACGAGCTCGGTCATGGTTTCGACCACCAATCCATCCGCCCCGCCTTCCGCCAGAGCCGCGGCCTGCTGCCGGAAGGCCTCGAAGAGTTCGTCCTGCTCGACCTCGCCCATCATGATGATCTTGCCACTCGGACCGATCGAGCCGAATACCTTCGCCCGGGCGCCGGCGGCGCGGCGGCTGATGGCCGCCCCGGCCCGATTAAACTCGACGACCTTGTCCCCCCGACCGTGGCGCTCCAGCACAAACCGGTTCGCACCGAAGGTGTTGGTCAGAATGATGCTCGCGCCTGCGTTAACGTAGGCCTCCGCCACCTCCTGGACCAATTCTGGCCGCGTGACGTTCCATTCCTCGCGGCAGAAGCCCGGAGGGCAACCCAGTTTGTCCAGTTCCGTTCCCCAGGCCCCGTCAGCCACGGTCACTTTGCCTTCGTAATCTTCCACCCGTGCCGCCATGATCGCTCCTCGCAGATGCCGCTCTTTCGCCGTCAGGGGCGACTACCCGTTGTCGACTTAAACTCTCGAACCGGCCGGCCGAAAATCTTCGCCAGCCGGAGCCGATTATACCGCAACACGCCTTGATGGACAGGCAAGGCTCCGACGCGGGTCAGGGCATGCAGGCCGGATCCGCCGGCTTCACCGGGCCGCTGAAGCATCGTTGCAGCAGCCCGAAATCGGACTGATCGACATCTGCGTCGCCATCCAGATCCGCATCCGCGCATTCCAGGGCCGGCGGGCCGATCGACGGTCCGGCGGAGCACGCATCCAGATGCGCGGCGTCATCCGCGTCCACATCGCAGTCGCCGTTGAAGTCCGGCGCGAGCGGCGGGCACAAGGGGCCCAGGTCGTACAGGAAAATGTCGCCTGAATCGTTGGTATCCGACGGGACCAGGTTGCCGGCCCTGCTGTCGAAACAGACGTGCCGGCCGTGCGCGGAAATGGAAACCCGGTAGAATCCGCTGCCACCATCCGATTCCATCCCGCCGATGCCTTCGCTCACCCGCACCGTCGTCCCGTCCAGCCGGTCGTGGAGTAAGATGTCGTCCAGGAAGTTCTGGTCATTATCCACCAGGTTGCCCGCGGAGCTGACGAAGGCCACGCGCCGCCCGTCCGCGGAGAGCGCCAGCCCCAGAAACCCGCTCAGTCCATCCCCCTGCTGACCTTGAGAACCCACACTGACGCGCACCGTCGTCCCTTGCACGCGATCGCGAACGAACACGTCGCTCAGGCCGTTCGTATCGCCGGCCACCAGGTTGGTCGCGAAGCTCAGAAAGGCCACGTAGCGTCCATCGCCGCTGAGCGACGGCAGCAGGCTCCAGCCGTTGGCCTGGGCCCCCGCCGACGTGAGGCTCACGCGCTGAGTGGTTGCCGTCCAACGATCGTGCAGGAAGACGTCCGGCTGTCCATTGGTGTCGCCGGTGATGAGATTGGCGGCATCACTTTCGAAGGCCACATACCGCCCGTCCAGACTGATGGAGGGCGGATAGCTCCAGTCGTCGGCCGGCGTTCCGGACGACGACACGCTGACCCGCTCCAGCGTGCCTTCCAGCCGGTCGAACACGAAAACGTCCATGCTGTTGTTGGTGTCTGGATCGGCCAGCAGGTTGGTGGCCAGACTGGCGAAAGCGATAAAGCGTCCTTGGGCGCAGATGGCGGGTGCTTCGCAGGCGCCATTACCCTGCTCGCCCGACGGGCTCCTGCTGACCAGCAGTTCGTCGCCGCCCGCACGATCCGTCAGGTACACCTGGCCGCCGCGCACATAGGCCACACGGCTGCCGTCCGCGGATATGACCGGGGTCGTGCCCGGGTGCAGACGGACGGTCAAACCAGCGAGACGGTCCCTCACGAAGATGTCATCCGCCTGGTTATCGTCGTCGGGGACCAGGTTACTGGCCTCGCTGGAGAACGCCACGTAGCGGCCATCGGCGGAAACGGAGCTGTAGAGGCTTCGGTTATTGGCCTCGGCTCCGTCGGCCCCCAGGCTGACCCTCGACAGGGTGCCCGCGCAGGCCATGGGGCTGCCGCCATGCCCTGCCATGGCGCAGACCAACGCCAGCCCGGTGCCCCAGCCGATGCTGCGCTTCATTCC
>BTUC01000003.1:41905-47203 GCA_045863575.1 Phycisphaerae bacterium | reverse complement strand
CTGGCCCGGTTGCCCGCCGTGATCTGCTCGAACCGGTGCCCCCATCTGGCGCGGGCCCGGATGAAGCTGGCGGTGGCGCGGCTGACGGCCGGCTGCTTTGACGTCATGATCGCCAACTCGTGGGCGGGAGCCGAATTCGAGGAGCGCCACCAGGGGATTGCCCGCGATCGGCTATTCGTGGTTCCCAATGGCGTGGACACCAATCGGTTTTCTCCCGGCGACGAGCCCGCGCTGCGGCGGGAACTAAGCTTGGACGCCAGGACCAGACTGGTGGGCATGCTCGCCCACTTCCGCGCCAACAAGGACCACACCACGTTCATTGAGGCCGCGGGGCGCGTCGTGCGCGAGCATCCCGACGTCCTGTTCCTGTGTGTGGGGCGCCCGGATGGTGCGGGGCCGGATACGCGCTTTGGCCGTGCGCGGGATCTGGTCAACCGCCTGGGATTACAGTCGCGGGTGCTCTTCATCGGCGAGCGCGGTGATGTCGAGCGCGTGTATCGCATGCTGGATGTGAAGGTGCTCAGCTCGGTTTTCGAGGGTACGCCCAATGTGGTGCTGGAGGCCATGGCTTCCGGCCTGCCGGTCGTGGTCACCGACGTGTCGGACAACGCACGGATCGTCGATGACGGATCGGAGGGCTTTGTGGTCCCGCCTCGGGATCCGGACGCCATGGCCCGGTGTATTGGGCGGTTGCTGGCGGACGACGATCTGCGGCATCGCGCCGGTCAGCAGAGCCGTCACAAGGCTGTTAACCAATACTCGCTGGTGCGGCTCGCGGAGCGGACGGCGGAAGTGTACCTGCGCGTTCTGCATTCCAAAGGGAGCCCGGCCGGCGAGCCGATGCTGCGTACGCCATGAGGTCTGCTCGAATGAAGACGACACTTCGGGACCGCCTGCACGGCCGGCTGCTCATGCCGCTGGCTTACCGCATGCTGGGCGACCGTCGTTTCGATTACCTGCACGGACTGCTGGAGCGGGATACGTGGTCGCCGCAGCGGGTGCAGGAGCACCAGGCGCAGCGCCTGACCGAGCTGTACCGCGTGTGCATGGCTCACAACGAATACTGGCGGGAAAAGTTTCAAGAATATGGGCTTAATCCCGGCGGCGCGGATCCGCTTTCTGAGCTCAACAAGCTGCCGGTCTTGACCAAGGATGAACTGCGCGCCAACTGGCGGCGCATGCGTTCGACTCACCTGGCCGACCGGGAGGTGGTGCACGAAACCTCCAGCGGTTCAACCGGCATGCAGGTCAATGTTTACCAGTCCCGGCACTACCGGCAGTTCCACGCGGCCATGGAGTACCGCTCGCGGCTGTGGATGGGGATCGCGCCCGGCGAGCCGTTCCTTCAGATCGGGGCCCACGGCGCCCAGGCCCACATGAAGCGCAAGGCCCGTGTCCTGCGCTGGTTCCGCATGGCCGCTGAGCAGGGAACGGTGATCGATGCGTTTCACATCGACCCGCAGCGCACGGGAGCGCTGCTGCGCCGGGTGGCCGACCACGGCAGAATCGTGCATGTGCACGGCTACACCACCTCGCTGGTGACCGTCGCCCGGCTGGCGCAGCAGATGGGCTTGAAGTGGCCGAGCATGAAGGCGGTGAGCTCGACGGCCGAGCAGCTTTTCGATCAGGACCGCCAGTTGCTTCAGGAGGCTTTTGGAGCCCCGGTCTATGACCGCTACGGCAGCCGCGAGGTGCAGTCGATCTCCATGCAGTGCCCGGAAGGCAGGCATCACATCTACACCGACTGCAACGTCGTCGAATTCCTGGATCTGGAAGGGGCCGACGACGGCTCAAAGGCCATCGTGGTGACGCCGCTGGACAACGAGGCCATGCCGCTGTTCCGCTACCGCAACGGCGACTCGGCCTCGGCCGTCGAGGGCCGCTGCCCCTGCGGGCGGAGCCTGCCGCTGATGACGGCCTGCCTCGGGCGCATCTGCAACAACTTCATCACCCCGGACGGCCGAATCATCAATGGGACCTACTTCCTCTACTACTTCTATTACCAGGAGGGTTTCAAATCCTATCAGTTCCACCAGACGACGCCGCAACATATTGACCTGTATGTGGTCCCGGACGGCCAGCTCAGCGGCGAACGGCGGGCTTATCTCGAGCGGAGTTGCCAGAAGATCCGTAACGACTACGACAGCCAGTTCGAGGTGGATCTGCACATCGTGAATGAGATTCCCCGGACGCCGGGCGGAAAGCATCTGTACACTGTGTCTGATGTCCTCAAGAATGTCTGAAATGGTGATGCCCTCCCCGGCCGCTGTCGGTTCCACGCCCGCATCGGATGGGGTGCGCCCGGCGATGCAGGACCGTACTTCGGTTGTCTCCTCATCACCACACGTGCGATCGCTGGTTTCGCTGGCGGCACGCGCAGCGGTGGCCGGCCTCCTCGGCGCGCTGGCCATGATGCTGGTCGTGGCGGGGGCTGCGCGGCGGTTGCTGGGCGCGGCGCGCTCGGCCCGGTCCCCTGCCCGCCGACGGTTGCTGATGGTCGGTACCTTCTACAATCCGGGCTGGTTTCGCTCGCACGTGCTCCCGCTCTCTGTGTGTCCTGAGCTGGGTGAGGTGCTGGTGGTATGCGATGAGCCGCTGTTCGAGGTTCCCCGCGTGAGGTACCTGTGTCCGCCGGACTGGCTGGTTCGGCGGGTAGGGCGGACAGTTGCCCGGGCTTTGTGGATTGTGTACATCGTCCGGCGCGAGCGGCCGGACATTCTCATGGGCTATCACATCATGCCCAACGCGCTGCTCTGCCTGGTCGTGGCGCGGATGCTGGGCGGCGAGGCCATTTATCAGATGACCGGCGGCCCTGTCCAGCTCGTGGGCGGCGGAACCGGCAGCGAGAATGCGTTGCTGCGCCTGCAGGTGAAACCGTCCCGCCTCCGGGAAATGCTCATGTTTCACCTTGTCCGGCAATTTGACTGCGTGGTCGTTCGCGGCCGTCGGGCCGTCGATTTCGTCCACCGCCACCGGTTGGCTCGCAAATGTGCCGTTGTGCCCGGCAGCGTGGACTGCGTGTGCTTCGCCCCGGAGGTGGCCGGCAGGCGCTTCGACCTGATCACGGTGGGTCGTCTTGTGGCGGTCAAACGGGTGGATCGGTTGCTGCTCATCGCAGCCGAGCTGGTTCGTCTTCGTCCGGACGTGCGGATTGCAGTCGTGGGAGACGGGCCGCTATCAGGAAGATTGCGCGAAATGGCGGACGGGCTGGGGCTTCGATCCCATGTAGAGTTCCTGGGTAAGTGCAGCCATGTTTCTGATCTCCTCCGGCAGAGCCGGGTCTTCATCCTGACTTCGGAAAATGAGGGGCTCTCAATCGCCGTGATGGAAGCGATGGCCGCCGGGTTGCCCGCGCTGGCGCCGAGCATCGGCGATATGCCGGAACTGCTCGTGGACGGGCAGACCGGCCGTGTGATCGATCCGGAAGACGCCGGGGCCGCGGCTCGCATCGCCTGCGATGTTCTGGACGATGCGGAGGGTCTCGCACGCATGTCCGAGAACGCCCGCCGTCTCGTGAACCGGCGCAACGACGTCGCGGCCGTGGCCCGTCTCTGGAGCCGTGTCTTCGGTGATGCCGAGCGAGTACCGAGAAGCGAGCTGATCGTGTGACCGCGCTTGGGCGTTGCGAGTGAGGATTCATGAAACGGGCCTGGTCGCGGAAGAACCTATGGGAAGCCATGCCGTGGCCCGCCAAAGCGGCGGTCGGCCGCGTGCTGGGCATGGTCCCACCGGCCGTCCTGCTCGGAAGCCGCTTCAGAAAACACCTGGAGTTCTTGCGGGAGGCCCAAGGCTGGTCGATGCAGCAGGCCCGCGAATACCAAGTTCAGCGCTTACGTGAGATCACCCGCCTCGCCTTCGAGACTACGCCATACTACCGCCGCACGTTCCTGGAAGCCGGATTCGACCCCCGCGATCTGAAGTCCCCCGAGGATCTCGCCGGCCTGCCGTGCATTGACCGGCAAACGCTGCGGGATCATCTCGCCGAGATGTGCACCGTAGGACCGGATTCGGCCGGTGTGGACTTTGTCTCCACCGGAGGATCAACGGGAACGCCACTGGAGTTTTACATCGGGGCGGGTCGTTCGGCGGTGGAGTTCGCGTACCTGGTGGCCGGGTGGGAGCGCATTGGCTACCACGTGGACATCCCCCAGGCGGTTTTGCGTGGACAGGTGGTCGGCGAGGATCGCAGCGGCCTGCGGCACTCGTACGACCCGGTGCTCCGGAGGCACTACTACAGCAACTTCCACATGACCGACACGAACATGGGCAGGTACCTGGACCACATGGCCGGCCTCGGGCCGTTCTACCTGCACGTATACCCTTCGTCCGTCGGCGCCCTGGCCCGCTTCATGGAGAGAACCGGCCGGGCAGCCCCCGCGACCCTGCGCGGTATTTTGGCGGGATCAGAGAATGTTTATCCGGAGGACCGAACCCTGGCCGAGAGGGTGATGGGATGCCGGTTCTTCTCCTGGTATGGGCATACCGAGAAGCTGGTCATGGCAGCCGAGTGTGAGCACAGCGCCGACTACCACGTGTGGCCGACCTACGGCTACTTCGAGTTGCTCGACGAGGATGGCCGCCCGGTGACCACGCCCGGTGAGCGGGGTGAGATTGTGGGCACCGGGTTCATCAACACGGTGGTTCCGTTCATTCGTTACCGGACCGACGATTATGCGACCTACGTGGGGGATCACTGCGAAGCCTGCGGGCGCTTTCAGCCGATCATCCGGGATATCCGCGGCCATCGCACGCAGGAGGTGCTGCTGGCGGCCGATGGTTCGGAAGTGTCCTGGACGGCCCTGAACATGCACGACGACACCTTCGCTCGGGTGCAGAAATTTCAGTTCTCTCAGGACGCGCCGGGTGAAGCGGTGCTGCGGATCGTGCCCTCGGAAGGCTTCTCGGACGAGGATCAAGGACGCATGCTGGCAGCGTTGAATCGTAAGCTCGAAGGTCGGATCGCGCTGACCATCGCGATCGCCGATTCCATTCCCCTATCCAACAGGGGTAAGGCGATTTACGTGGATCAACGAATTCCGCTGGCCGGGTCGACCGCGTAGGGCCGAGGTGATACAGTAAGTTATCGGGCACGGATGAGCCTCGCGAGGGGGCTCGCCGCCGTTTGGTCGGAACGGCGGCATCGAAGGACCAGACATGAGACAGGTCGTTCAGAACTATAACACGGGTGAACTCCGCCTGGAGGATGTCCCTGTACCCATCTGCAAGCCGGGTGGCGTACTGGTGCGGGCCGGCTACTCCCTGGTCAGCGTCGGCACGGAGCGGATGAAAGTCGAACAG
>BTUC01000003.1:0-41895 GCA_045863575.1 Phycisphaerae bacterium | reverse complement strand
CAGAGCGTAAAGCAGACCGGCCTGGCGGAGACCTATCACAAGGTCCGCGAGCGCCTCGATGCCTTGACTCCGCTGGGCTACAGCCTGGCGGGGATAGTCGAGCAAGTGGGGGCCGGGATCGACGAATTCAGCGTGGGCGACCGCGTGGCCTGTGCCGGCGAGGGCATCGCCTGTCACGCAGAGTTCATCTTTGTGCCCCGAAATCTCTGCGTCCGGGTTCCCGAGAACGTGGACTTGAAGGACGCGGCCTTTGCCACGGTGGGCGCCATCGCGATGAACGGCGTGCGCCAGGCGGGGGTGACCATCGGTGATTCGGTGCTGGTCATCGGCTTGGGGCTCGTCGGCTTGCTGGCCGTGGAGATCCTCAAGGCTGCCGGTTGCCGCGTGATCGGCGTCGACGTGGATGCGGGGCGCGTGGAGCGGGCTCGCCAGTGCGGAGCAGACTTGGCGCTGACGCGCGACCACGCGGCCATCGAAGACGCTGTGCTCCATTTTACCGGTGGTGCGGGCGTGGACGCCGCCTACGTGGCCGCCAGCACGGCCAGTGCTGATCCCATGCATCTGGCCGGTGAACTCACCCGCGATCGGGGCAAGGTCGTCATCGTTGGGATGGTCAAGGTGGAGGCCGACTGGCGGACCTATTATCAGAAAGAACTGTCGGTGATCATGTCCCGTTCCTACGGGCCGGGGCGTTACGACCGCAACTACGAGTTCAAGGGCATCGAGTATCCGATCGGGTATGTCCGTTGGACGGAGCGGCGGAATCTGGAGGAATTCGTGCGGCTGGTGGCGGCCGGTGCGGTCCGTCCGTCGCGGCTGGGGCCGCAGGTGTTCAGGATCGACGCGGCGCCGGAGGCGTACCGCGAGCTTGAAGAGAATCCCGGCCGGCATGCGGTGGGTATTCTGTTCGAGTATCCGCCGGACGCACCGTTGCAGCGCAAGGTACTTCTGCCGGCCACGCCGAAGAACATTCAACCGGTCGCCGGGCCGGTAGGCATTGCCATGGTCGGCGCGGGCAACTTCACCACCGGCACGCTGATCCCGGCTTTGAAGCGGTTGCCCGAGGCGCGGTTGAGAGCGATCTGTTCGGCGGGCGGTCTCTCGGCACGAAGCGCGGCGGGGCGGCATGGTTTTGAGTATTGTGCCAGCGACCTCCAGGAAGTTCTGTCCGACCCGCAGGTTCAGGCCGTGATCATCGCCACGCGCCACGACACGCACGCCCGTTTCGCGGCCGAGGCCCTGCGGGCCGGCAAGCATGTCTTCGTGGAAAAACCGTTAGCCCTGACTCACGAGCAGTTGGACGACCTGGTGGCCGCCCATGCCGAGTCCGACCGCGTGCTCATGCCCGGCTTCAACCGAAGGTTCAGCCCGCTGTCCGAAGCGGTAAAGAACCATTTCGCCGGGCGGGCATCGCCCATTGAGGTGGTGTGCCGCGTGAATGCCGGCCAGATCAAGGCGGACTCGTGGTACCAGGATCCGGAGGAGGGTGGCTGGCGCATGGTGAGCGAAGGCTGCCATTTCATCGACCTGATCCAGTTCATCTGTGGCTGCCCGCCGAAGCGGGTGTACGCGGAGATGATCGGTGGCGATATTCCGGGGGCCGAGAATGACAACTGCGTGGTCACGCTGAAGATGCAGGACGGCTCGGTGGGCACGCTCATTTATGTAGCCAACGGCGATCCGCAGTTCGAGAAGGAGCGGATCGAGGTGTTCGGCCAAGGCCGGGTTGGGGTGATCGATAACTGGACGATGGCCCACCTGACGGGGGGCGGCAAAACCCGGAAGGTGCGCCCGGGCTGCTCGGGAAAGGGTCATCGCGACGAGATGAGGCTCTTTGTCGAGGCTGTTGGACAGGGTGGACCCTCACCGCTGCCGCTTGATGAGGCAGTTGCGTGTACCCGGGCCTGTCTGGCGGCAGCGGAATCGGCCACCGCCGGGCGCAGCATCATTTGCTGTACAGATGCGGCCGTGGAAATGGGGAGCTGAGCGAAGTGGGTGCATTGGAGCGCTGTAAGCAGATCCGCCGTCTTCATTACCCCGAGGCTGATTGGCCGGGCAACGTCCATGCCCGAGCTATCCAGGAGGCCGGGGGACCAGACAAGGTGCTGCTGGAGGTCGGCTGCGGCCGTGATGCGCGGCGACTCGGCCGTCTGAGTGCTTACTATGGACAGACACTGGGTGTGGATCTTGAAGTGGCCCGGCACGTAGGTACGGGAGGGTGTCGGCTGGCCGTGGCCGATGCTCACCGGATTCCCTTCGCGTCCCAGAGTGTTGACGTCATCGCCATGGCCAACGTGGTCGAGCATCTTGCCGATCCGCAGAGCGTGTTCCGGGAGTGCGCGCGGGTGCTGCGGCCGGGCGGGAAGCTGATGGTCTCCACGGTAAATCAGTGGCATCCGCCTATCGTGGTCGGCCGGCTGCTGCCGCACCGGCTCCGCCAGGTGGTCAACCGCATCGCTTCCGGCACGAAGGACGAGGATACGTTTCCCACGTACTACCGCGCCAACACGGAAAGGGCCCTGTGCACCGCGGCCCAGGCGGCGGGCCTGGTGCCGGTGGAGATTCAATACCTGCCGAACCATCCCGCGTATTTCATGTTTTCGGCGGCGGTGTACCGGCTGGCCATCGGTGTGGAACGGCTGCTGCGCGGATGGCGGGGCATTCGCCACCAGATTCACGGGGTGTTTACCGTCTCCGCCTGTGGAGGGGAAACCGCGGCCGCTGCCCGTTCACAAATTAAAATCAAGGCTCAGATCGTGGCGGTTGCTGAAACCAAGCGATGAGTAGTCAAGACGATATCGGCTTTTTCCTGCTTCAGGGGCGCTCCACGGGTTTGGCATCACAGGTAGCGAAAAGACATGGACGCCGGATTCGGGATGACAATTACTTGAGGTGATTGAATCGATGGATGCAGAGGCACCAGTGACTCACTCTCAGACCCGCATTGTACGGGACCATTTCGATGAGTGGGGGGAGCAATGGGACGATCGCTACAAGCGCCGGCCCAGAGGAATGCCGGATCTGGATCTGCAACTTCGTCGCGAGAGTGTTCACATTCTGCTGAAAGGGTTGTCTGCCGTCTCTGCCGACCGCTTGCTGGTTCTAGATCTCGGCTGTGGAGTGGGCAGCGTCCTGGATGGTTTCTCCCGGGAGCGCATTGCCGTGGTCGCGACGGATCTTTCCGGCGAGATGGTGTCGGCCGCGGCACGCCTGCATCCTGCCGACCAGCATTTCGTTACCGATGCCGCACATCTGCCTGTGGGGATGAGCACTTTCGACGTGGTAGTCTGTGTGGGGATGCTCGAGTACGTGCCCGATGTCAATCAGGTGCTTCAGCAGGTGACCCGCGCTTTGCGTCCCGGGGGCCGGCTGATCGCCTCCTTTCCCAACCGTAACAGTGTCTTCCGGACGCTGCTGGCGCTGGAACGGGCCGCTGAGCGGATTGCGATCAAGGGGATGGATCTGTTATCCGGTCGAACCCGCGATCTGACTTCGTACGCGCACACTTCATGGTCTCCGCGCAGCGTTTTCGACCTGCTCAGGCGGCACGGGCTGGAAACCGAGCTGGTGCGGTTCACTACCATCGGGCCTTATGGACGCCTGGGACGTCTGCGCCTGAGCATTGAGGTGGCACGGCGTCTGTCGCGTGCATTTGAAGGTCGCGGCATGGCCGCCAGCCGACTTGCCACGACGATGGTGATTCAGGCCAAACGGGCGTCACGTGTGAGCAACACATCGGGTAATGAAGAAGGCGTCGCCACAATTGGAGCCGGCGGCTTGCTGTCATGATTCGCACCACGCTGCTTTACTGCTTCGTGATCGCACTAATCGTCGTGGCTACGCGGCGGTGGTTCTACGCGTTATGTCTGTTAATGATTTTGACCGTGTTCATGCAGCACAACAGCATGCCGACGAGCATGCTGGGCATCCCAGGGTTGAACCTGTGGAATGTGAGTCTGCTGGCCATCGTGCTCTGCTGGCTGCGGCAGCACCGGCCGCGCCCGGCGGGGCCGCCCAATCCCTTGGCGCCGTGGAACCTGGTCTTCTTCGTCTACCTGCTCACCGTTGTCCTCATTGGCCTCGGGGGGCTGGCGGACGTTGGAGCTTTGCGAAAGCAGTACGTGGACGGCGTGAACCTCATGCTCATGGACGGCATCATCAATCCCCTCAAGTTCGCGGTGCTAGGTCTGCTGTTCTATGACGGCACGCGGACCCGCCAGAACATCCGCTGGGTACTGCTGGCCACCGTGGGCAGTGGGTTGCTCTACGGGCTGATGATGTTCAAAACCCTGGGGCCGCGGGTCTTCACCATCGATTACCGCGCCGCCCGCCGCGCTACCGATAAGCTCATCGGGCTGCACGCCAATGACATGGCCGAGGTGTTGGCCTTCGCGGTCTGGGGCGCCGTGGTCATCTGCCTGATCCTGCCCAAGCGCTGGCAGCAGGCGTTCTGGGTGGCCATCATTCTGGCGGTCATCCCGACCTTCACCGCGCTCAAGTCGCGGGCGGGTTTCTTCGCCTTCTCGATGGTGGGGGTGACGCTGGGGGTGCTGCGCTGGCGCAGGCTGCTGGTCCTGCTGCCTGTGCTGGCGGCCGTGGGCGTTGTGCTCGATCCTTCCATTCGGGAGCGAGTTCTGATGGGGTTCGGCGAGGGCATCGCGCAGGAGAGCGACAACTGGGACACGATTTCGGCCGGGCGGATGACTTATCTCTGGCCCCCGGTGGTGGAGCAGATCGGCCATTCGCCGCTCATGGGCCACGGTCGCTACGCCATTCAGCGCGAGGATGTTTACGAGCAAATCCTCATGCTGGCCGATTCGGTGCCGGATCATCCGCATTGTGCTTACCTGGAAATCCTCCTTGACGGAGGCGTGATCGGCCTGCTCGTCTGTCTGCTGCTCCTGGCTCGGGTGCTGGTTTCTTCGGTCGCACTGCTGCGTCTCCGGGAGGATCGGCTGTTGTCCGTTCTGGGAGCGGTGGCCACCGCCGCAGTCATTACCGAGCTGTCCGTGGGGGTTACGGGATCAAGCTTTTACGCGCACCAGAGTACCGTGCCCATGCTGAGCGTCATGGGCGCGGCCATGGGAGCACATCGCCAATGGCAGTTGGAGAAATCGAGAGCCCGGGCAGCCGTTCAGGTCCGGTCGCAGATGCCGCGCCAGGTGAAGGTGGCATACGGCCGCATGATCTGATCGATCTGGTCTATATCACCTCGCCGAGCTTCTCTGGTTCGACGCTGCTGACGTACCTGCTCGGTTGCCATCCGGCGGTCGCCACCATCGGGGAGCTGAAGTGGAGCAGCCGCCTGGATCCGCAGACCTATCTGTGTTCCTGCGGCATCGTGCTGGAACGGTGCCCCTTCTGGCGGGAGGTACAGGCGCGCATGAGCAGGCTGGGGGCCGCCTTCGACCTGCGGCGGCCGCCTACCGATTTCCGTTGTCCTGAGGCGCCGTGGTCGGATCGGGTACTGAGAGCGCGGGTACGGAGTCGGTGGTTCGAGCGGCTCCGCCACGTTGTGACCGGCTGTCTGCCAACGGCCCGGCGCACCCGCGGCGAGGTCGCGGAATTCAACCGCAAGATCATGCGCACCATTCTGGAGGTGCAGCAGGCCCGGGTATTTGTGGACGGCTCCAAGGAGCCGGTGCGCGTGCGCTATCTCCAGCAAGCAGGCGGCTTTCGCATCCGGCTCATTCATCTGGTCCGTGATGGGCGAGGGGTCATGTTCTCGCACATGAAGAACAAGAGCTTTTCGCCGGAGGTGGGGGCGTGGGAGTGGAGAACCACCCACGAGCAGGTCGAGCGGCTGGCGTCCTATATCCCTCCAGCCGACGTTCTGCGTGTGTGTTATGAGGACCTGTGCCGGAATCCCGAGGCGCGAATGCGGGAGATCCTTCAGTTCATCGGGTTGGATGCCGATCGGGTCAGCGTGTGCTTCCGCTCCGTGGAGCAGCACATCCTGGGCAACCGGATGCGCCTCGAATCCAGCGGCGAGATCAAGCTGGACGAGAAGTGGCGATCCGCCCTCACCCGGGAGCAGATGGCCGTGTTCGAGCGCATGGCAGGTCCCGCCAACCGAAAGTACGGGTATGAGTGAAATTGCCGAGACGGAGGACCTGCGCGAGGTTCAGCCGGAGACTCTTCGGAAAGTCTCCGGCCGGGCCAACTCGGTCACGGCAGGCGTGGTCTTCAACTGGCTCTGGTACGGCGTCGTCGTGGCCTCCGGGTTCATCGTGCCGCGGGCCATCGACCGCAAGCTCGGCCAGGAGCTGTTGGGTATATGGGATTTCGCGTGGTCGCTGGTGGTTTACGTGCGCTGGGTGCAGATGGGTCTGGCCTCGCCGATGAGTCGCGAGGTGGCCCGGCACCGGACTCTGGAGGACTGGCAGGGCCTGAACGTCATCCTGAGCAGTTGTGCGGTCATCATACTGGTCGATTCTCTCATCGGGCTCCTGATCGCGGCCGGCCTGGCCCTGGCCGTGCCCTGGTTGCTGCCGGGGTTGGCTCCCGGAGTGTTGAAGACCGCCCAGTGGGCGGCATTTCTCATCACCAGTGGCGCCGTCTTTGAGATGCTGGCCAGCGCCTCCAGTTCGGTACTCTCCGGGATGCAGCGTTTTGACCTGTTCAACCTGATCCGGGGAGGGCGGGACATTCTGCAGATCGCCGCTATCCTGCTTCTGCTGATCTTGGGTTATGGGGTGGTCGCGCTGGCCGCTTCGGTGGTGGTGCTGACCCTGCTAGGCAACTGCCTCTACATTGTGGCGGCCTGGCGGGTGTGTCCGCACCTGCACATTTCGACCCGGTTGTTCCAGTGGTCGGCGGCGCGTCAGTCGCTGGTGTTCTCGACCAAACACATGGTGCAAATCCTGTCGCGCAGTTGTATGTACCAGGGCAACAGCATCCTGGTAGGCTGGTTCATGGGGCCGGCGGGCATCGCCGTCTTTTCCCGGCAGCGGGCCCTGGTGCTGCATCTGCTTAATGTTGTGAAGCAGTATTCGTTCGTGTTCATCCCCAAGAGCAGCCATCTGCATGCCCGCGGCAATGTGGGTGAGCTGCAAAAGCTTCTCCTGGCCTCCTCACGGTACGGTCTGTACGCGGCGGTTCCAGGAGTTCTGGTTCTGGTCATTCTGGGAGGCCCGTTGGTCCACCTGTGGATGGGGCCCAACTACGTGCAGCAATCGGCGCTGACCCTCCTGGCGGCGGGGCATCTGCTGGCCATCGCCCAGATGGGGGCATTCACCATCCTGATGGGCATGGACCGTCACGGCCGCCCGGCGCTGTGGGAGGCGGGCGTGGCCCTCTCCAGCCTGGTGCTGGCGTCGCTGCTGATGGGGCCCCTCGACCAGGGGCTGGTGGGTGTGGCGGTGGCCATCGGCCTGCCCGTTACCGTCAACGGCGGACTGCTGACCCCCTGGTACGCCTGCCGCGTATTGAATTTGCCGGTGCGCCGGTATGTGGCCCACGTCCTGCCCGGCCCTTTGCTGGCCGGTATACCCCTGGCGGTGTGTCTGGTGGTCGCCAGAATGTTGTTTCCGCAGGAACCCCATTACTGCCTGCTGGTCGGAGCCGCCCTGGGCGGGACGGTGATGGCGCCGATCTACTGGATCTGGGTCCTGCCTGAGTCGCTGAAGTCCGCCATCCGCCGCCGCGTGCGGGTGGCCCGTGTTGCGAGCTGATTATGTGGCCGAGAAGCAGGAAAGCCGCGGACCGGGGCCGGGCCCGGCTGCGGGACCGGGAGGTTCGTCTGGTGATGGAGCGGCTGCGGAGCCGCTTGCCCGCACGGGGGGAGAACGCACTTGCTCCGCCGCGGATCCTCGAGTTTGGTTCCGGCGAGGGGCATCAGATTCCCTGGCTTCGGGCGTTGGGGACCGTGGTGGCCAGCGACGTCTACGTCAACCCGGAACTGGATCACGAAAAGCTGGGGGCCGATTACGTGGTCTGCGACATCGCCCGCTCGCCGTTTGCAGACGACAGCTTTGACATCATCTACTCGAATCACGTGCTGGAGCACGTTCCGGATCTCGATGGGGCCCTCGAGGAAATCCAGCGAATCGGTCGGCCCGGCTGTCTGTATGTCTTCTCTCTGCCCACGCCGCTTTGGCTATTGCTCTCAGTGCCTGTGCGCTACTGGGATCGTATCCAGCGGGTGTGGACGACCGCGCTGCGTCTCCTGGGCAGGAAAGCTCGATCCTCCCCCGGTGAGCCCAGAGCGGGACTCGAGCGCCCGCCCGCGGCGACCCAGCACCGCAACCGGTTGGCCGCTTGGCTGCTGCCCGGCGGGCATGGCGAGTATCCAGGCTTCTGGGAGGCCTTCCGCGTGTTCCGGTTGCGCGCCTGGCGCTCCCGGTTTGCCCGCCACGATCTGGCTGAGGTTGAACACCGGCTTCTGCTGCTGTACTCGCCGGTGCGCTGGCCGTTTGTACCCGTCAACGAGTTGGGCGCCCGGTTCGGGCTGGCTTCGAGCCGCCTGTTCATACTCCGGAGTCAGCGCGCGTGCGTTCTCCAGCAACCCCAGCCTCAGACCGCGTGAAGGCGCTAGGCAGACCCGGCCTTGATCTGCCCCTCGGGTCCGCGCGCCGTCCCTCCGTTTGTTTCGTCGCGCCCAACAATTACGCGCTGCTCGCCCAACGTCCGGATCTGCACAAGATCGGTGGGGCCGAGGTGCAGCGGGCCCTGATCGCCCGGGAACTCCAGCGCAGGGGGCACGCGGTGAGTTTCGTGGTCTGGGATCACGGCCAGCCCGATGGCGTCGAGCACGACGGCGTACGCGTCTTCAAGATGTGCCCGCCCGAGGCCGGTTGGCCCGTGCTGCGTTTCGTGCACCCGCGGTGGACCAGCCTGCGTGCGGCGATGGACCGCGCCGATGCCGACGTCTATTACATGCGCACGGCTGGCGCCGAAACCGGCCAGGTCGCCCACTGGTGTCGCCAGCGGCGCCGGGGATTCGTGTTGGCGATCGCCAACGATCCGGAATGCGACTGGCGGCTGGGAGGAAAAAAGGCCCTCCGCGAGCGGTGGCTCTACTACTACGGCTTGCGCCGCGCGGGCCAGATCATCGCTCAGACGACCGCGCAACAGGAGTCGTTGAGAACGCACTTCGGCATCGAGTCCACGCTCATTCGTAGCTGTGCTCCTGATCCTCTCGACGGAGGGGGCGCCCTGGCCACCCCCGACCGCTTGCAGCATTCGCACGTGCTGTGGGCGGGGCGCTTCAGCCGTCAGAAACGGCTGGCCTGGGTGGTGCCCATTGCGCAGCGCTGCCCGCAGGTACACTTCGACGTGGTCGGCAGCGGCTCTCTGGATCTTCCGGAGGTTGCCGCGGCTGTTCGCGACCTCCAGGCGCTGCCCAACGTAACCCTGCACGGATTCGTACCGCACGCCGAAATGGGGGCGCTCCATGATCGAGCCGCCTTGCTGCTGTCCACCAGTGCCTGGGAGGGATATCCGAACGTTTTCCTCGAGGCCTGGTCGCGCGGCGTTCCGACGGTTTCTACTCTCGACCCCGACGGGGTTGTCGAGGGGAACGACCTGGGCAGGATAGCGCCGTCCGTGGAAAGCCTGGCCACGTGCCTGTCCGGCCTGCTGACGGATCGCAGCGCCTGGGCTCGATGCAGCCGGGCTTGCCGCTCCTTCTTCCTGCAACATCATACCGTCACGGCCACGGTGGACGGTCTGGTGCCCCTCCTCCAGGTGGTCATCCCGATCCGGGGATGAGCCTCGTCTCGTTATTGTTTCTCTATCAAAAGCAAGCCGGCGGCGTCTGTCGTGACGACAGACACCGCCGGTTGTTTTTATGGCGTGCTTTTGGACTGAAGCTCACGTGCCATCGCTGGCATCGTCAGGCGATCAGTTGACCTCGAGGGCGCCGATGTCTGGTGCGGAGCCCTGAAAGCCATCCGTAATGCCCGGGATCGGCACGCCGCCGTTGATGCACGGGCTCACGCCGATCTGCGGTTTGAACTTCTGCTGGACCACCGGTACCACCTGATCGCGCACGAACGCCAGCTTCTGCTCGATGCTGCGTGGCTGGTAGGTGGGTCCCGGATACAGCGTGTTCAAGCCACTCAGGTTCAACTGGAAGTCGCGGTCGACCAGCTTGGCGTCCGTGCTCACCAGGGTTTTGGGACCCTGTGGGTAGGCCCATCCATGATCGTTCGCATCCGAGAAGCAGTTCCCATCGGCCTCGGCCATAATGGTGTAGTTCGCGTACTTTTGCCGACCGGTATCGAAGCGGGTGCTGATCTGTATGATATTGTTCAACACGCGCAGGTTCACTTCGGGGCCACGCAGCCTGAACGGCTCGAGCCACAGCCCGATCGCCGAAGTCTCGTGCCCGTAACTGTTGAGGAACGTGTTGTTGTAAACCCGCGCCCGCTCACACTGAGCCGTGTCCAGCGCGCAGCGGAAGTTATCAAAGCTGAAATTGTGGTGGACGAGGTGGTCAAGACCACCCCGGACGCCGCATTTGAGGCCATTGCCGTCTCCCAGTCGCCGGTCCAGGGTTGCACCGGTTTCGGGGTCACGTCTGGACCGGAACGAGATATTGCCGGCGATTTCGGCGCGCGTCGCGCCGACAACATCCAGATTGTCGTCTGCGTTGCTGAAGAGGACATTGTTTCGGAAAGTGCAGTCTACGACATAGCGACCCACAATGCCGTCTGTGCTCACCGGGCCTCCACTGGACCAGTCGCTGGGCTGAGCGCTGAGGAAGACCACGCAGTTCTCCACTACGCAATGCTGCGCGGCGATATCTGTCCAACCCGGCCAGTCGCTCCACTGCTCAGGTGGCATGTCGCTGGTGTATCCGCCGGACGGACTGCCGGGGGCATTGTTGCCCGCCAGCGGTGGCGTTGAGGCGGTGGCTTTAGTCTGTGATCCAGCCTCGTAAAGCAGGATGCCAATGAAGTTATTGTGCACCAGCAGGTTTCGGAAGGTGATATGGCGCACCGCTCCGTAGGTGCCAAAAGCGCCCGGATGGTAATTGGGCGACCGGTCATTAAACCGCCCTTCACAATGGTCCACAGTGATGTGGTGGGACGACCCGACGCTGTTCGCATGGATCCCGAATGCCGCGCCCTTGAACTTCTCGAAAATCAGGTGGTCGAAGACCAGGTATGAACAATCCCGGATTTCGAAGCCGGCGGACGTGTCAGTACTCTGGTCAATCTGGCCTCGGAAGATTACCTCTTCACCATTGTAGCTGGTGAAGCGGATGGTTGCGTTGGCCGTGCCGTGGACATTCGTGAGTGTGAAGATGCGGTTGTTCTCACTGGCACCCGTCCGATAGTAGGTCCCGCCGCGGATGTACACCGTGTCGCCCGGCTGAACGATGCCGGCCGTCTTCTGAATGGTCTTGAAGGGGCCGTCGTTGTTTTGAGCATTAGGCGCCGGCAGTCGGCCGCTCCAGGAGTCGTTGCCGTTCAGGGCCACGTAATAGGAATTGGGGGTTGGCGGTGGCAACGGGGTTCCCGAGAAGTTCTGACCGGTCTGCGAGGTGACGGTCTGATTGAAAGTCCGGGTGATCGGCGCAAACGTGTAGCTCGCATGGCTGGCGGTTACTGCGCCGGTCCAGCCTGCGGGCACGTTCAGGAGATAGCCTCCGTTGGACGCGGTGGTGTTTGTCGAACCGCCGTTGCTGGCCGCCACCGTGATGCCCGCCAGAGGGCTGCCGTCGGCCGTGGTCACCGTCCCGCTGATGGTCAGGCCACTGGCTGCGCTCACGGTGATACTCACCGTGGCGGCCGCGCTGTACTGCGTGCCGTCGCTGACCCGGAAGGTGAAGGAATCGGACCCGGTATAGCCTGCCGCCGGGGTATAGGTCACGGTTGCAGAGGCCGGAAGGCTGTTATTGAGTGCGCCCAGCGTCCCGTTTGTCGGACTGGTTACGATTGAGAACGTCAGGTCGCCATTCTCCGGGTCGCCGCCTGTCAGCGTGATGAGCACCGACTGGCCAGCGGGGGTCTCCACTTCCTGGGAGTTGGCAATCGGCGGATTGTTCTGAGGCTCCTCCACTGCCGTGGCGGTGAAGTCCTGGTCCGCAACCGTCGCGCTCAACTGATTGTACGACCGATACTGCGGCTCGAAGGTGTAGCTCACGTGCTGCGGCGTCACTGCACCGGTCCAGCTCGCGGGCACGGTGATCTGATACGCGCCCTCGCTGTCGGAGACAGCGGTGCTGCCGCCATTGTTGGCGGCCACGGTTACGCCAGGAACGCCCAGTAGTCCGTTGAGCACGCGGCCCGAGATGGTCAGGTTTTGAGGGGGGGTAACACCGCCACCCCCGCCACCTCCTCCGCCGCCTCCGGGTGAGGATTGTTGCGTGACATGAACGGATTTCTCGGAGCAGCCAACGTTGCTGGACAGCCCCGAACCGACGGTGACACACAGTGCCACCACGTAAGTCCGGCTGCTCGTAAACACGTGGTTCACGGCTTGCCCTTCCGCGGTCGAACCGTCGTCGAATGTCCAGATGTATTGCCCTTCCGGTAAGGGCGCACCGTCCAGTGTAACGGCCTCGAACTCGACGAGCAACGGCGCGGGGCCCTCGGTCACGGAGGCTACAATGTCAAAATACAGCTCCCCACCGGCGGGATCCAGTTCATGGGCAACACTGAAGCTGACGCTGGCGGTGGCATTTTGTTGCCCGTCGCTCACCGTGAGCTGGAAGGAAATCGGCGTTTCTTCATCAACAGTCGGAGCGGTAAACGTGGTGGTGGGTGCAGTCGCGTCGCTCAGAACCACCAAGGGTCCGCTCGACTGACTCCACAGGTAGCTGAGTGGCAGGCCCGCAGGGCTCGTGCTGCCCGATCCATCGAGCACGACCAACTGCCCTTCCTGCACGAGGCCACCGGTGCCTGCATTCGCTACCGGCGGCTGGTAGCCGGCATCAGCCGGCGGATTGTCGGGTCCATTCGCGGGCGGGTCTGCGGGTGTAGTGGGTGGCCGCTCCGGTTGAAATCCCAAAACCTGTTCATCTTCGGAGAGGTCCGGAAGGACCGGGGTGCCGCACGATGGTCCAAGCGTCCCGAGGAGGACAGCAAACCCAAGCACACAGACGCTCGCAAGCGGCAGTCGCCGACCCCGGCGGGAGCAGGCGAACCTAATTGCTGTGGGCTGTTGTTCGTGCGAGGGGTTGTGCACACCGGGTTTGGAAGCATGGCTGCTCATTCAGTTAGCTCCAATAGGGGTTGGTATTGCTCGGCGCCTCTCCACATCCTGCGAGGGGCGTCAAGTTATGCACGCGTCCGCGATGGTCAGGTCCGGTAAACACTGCCGAACGGCGCGTGCGTTATAGATTGTCCATCTTGCCTTTTTCGCCCGGTTTAACGGGCCGGCCGAACTATACGATTCAGCGAAAATCGAGGCAAACGAATCCAGGCAAGCTGTGAGTATCGGGTGGCCTGGTCCTTCTGCAACGGCCAGTGCTCCTTGGCCCAGCGCCACACACCCATACTGCCGCGACAAACTTTTTGGGCCGGGCGCTAGACTGTGTGAGGCACAACATACTGGCCCAATTCCACTCTGCAATAGGCAAGTGACGGTTTTTCGCCATTTCGGGATTTTCCCCCGTCTTACCTAATCGCGCCAGATGGTTCCTGGTTGGCCTGCCGCTCGACGCTTACCAGCGCGTCGGACGTCCAGTATTCGGGGAGGGTCTGGAAACCTTTCGTGTCTTGGGCTCCCTGGTCAACAAGGCGGAATAGACGCTCTACGACGATTGTTTTCAAGCTCAGCAGTAGCGAATCCAGTTTGGCAGCCGATATTGGGTCAAGGGTGCAGTATGGAAGGAGCGGAAGACGATCTTAAAGTGATGCAATTCTCCCCGGCGCGGTAGAATCTCGACATAACGATCGGGCACAGTGTTACGACGCTGATCAGACGGGGGTGAAGATGATTCCGGTTGACCGCAACGCGAGGCCAGGCGACGCGAGGGGATCGCTCGCCTCCATTCCCTGGCTGGCGGCCGCTGTTGCCTTCGTGCTCCTTGCGGGTGGGGGAATGGCTTACCGGGGGCTGTCGCAGCGGTATGCGCAGGCGTTTGAGAGCAGGCCCATCGCACCCGGCGCCCTGGACCGTCTCCCCCTGGAGATCGGCGGTTGGCAAGGCAAGGACAGTCCGATGACCAACGCCGTGATCGAGGCGACGGATACCGATGCCCATTTGAACCGGGAGTACACGCGCACCGACGGATCACGCGTGGCCCTGTTTATCGGGTACGGTGGTCGTTTCCGTGATCTGATGCCACACCGGCCTGAAGTCTGCTATCCCGGCGCTGGGTGGACGAGAACCGAGAGCCCGGCCACGCTGGAATTGCAGACGTCCGATGGGCCACTTCCCTGCCGCGTCTACCGTTTCAGCCGGGGAGTACTCCAGACAGAAGCGATCACTGTTCTGGGTTACTACGTTCTGGACGGGAAGCATTGTGCTGACGTCTCCATGCTGCGGAAAGAGGCCATGCGGCTCGATCAGACCGCCCGCTATGTCGCTCAGGTCCAGATTGCTTCCGCGGACATACCGCTTCAGGGCGATTCCACCGAAGCGGTGCGTCAGTTCGCCTCGGAGTCGGCTGGAGCGATTCTGGAAGTTCTGGAACGCGCGGTGCGCGATTCCGCCTCTGCCCAGCCGGGCGTCCTCGCCAGGGTCGGCTCCTGATGTGCGGGGGCTCCTTCAGCATGGAGGTGAGCAACCAGTGACGTCTATGACTCCGGATAAGATCCGACGGACTCCTCCTGTGGCGCAAAGGCGGCAGTACTTGTTGACGCTGGGTGGTATCGCCCTGGTTTTGGGAGGGGCGTTGGCTGCGTCCTACTGGGGGCTGATCCGGGATCTCATTCGGGAATGGTCGAATGATGAGAACTACTCGGTCGGCATGCTGGTTCCGTTCGCGGCCATCTACCTCGCCTGGCAGGACCGGGCTCGCCTGGCCCGGCTGCCGCTTCGACCCTGCTGGTGGGGCGTGGCGCTGATCCTGGCGGCACAGGCTGTCCGCATGTTCGGGCTGATGACGATGTACGAGTCGGTCGAGCGGTATTCGCTCGTTCTCACCATTGCGGGCGTTGTGCTGCTGGTCGCTGGCTGGCGGATCTTCCGGGCAGAGATCTGGGTGTTGGCTTTCCTGTTTCTGATGGTGCCGCTGCCCGGCCGAATCCATAACACCATCTCCGGCCCGTTGCAGGGTGTGGCGACCAGCGGGGCGGTATTCGTCCTGGAGCTTGTGGGCGTGTCCGTGGTTCGCGAGGGGCACACGCTGCTGCTCAATGGCAACGTGCACGTTGCGGTTGCAGAGGCGTGCAGCGGGCTGCGAATGTTGACCGCTTTCGTGGTGGTAGCCTGGGTGCTGGCATACATCATTCACCGTTCGCCCTGGCAGAAAGCAGTTGTGGTGGTCTCCAGTATTCCGGTGGCCATTCTGTGCAACATCGTTCGACTGGTGATCACGGCCATGCTGTTTATGGTCACAACCGCCGAATTCGCCGAACAGTTCTTCCACGACTTTGCCGGCCTGACCATGATGCCGCTGGCGATCCTGTTGTTGCTGGGTGAGCTCTGGGTGATGTCGCAGATCGTAATCGAGGAGGAACCCGGTGAACGAACTCCGGCCGGCTTGTGAGCGCTGCGGCGAGCCCGCACGCGTTCACATCACGAACGAAATCGGGCAGGAAGGCGTGGTTCGGCACCTCTGTATACCCTGTGCGGCCATGGACGAGCCTTCCGCCGCTCCGCGCGAGCGGAGCCTCAATCGTGGGGCGATTCTGATCTGCGTCGGAGTGTTTACCCTGGCCATCACCCTGTTCGCCGATCAGATCGGCTTTGGGCAGGAGTCCGGCTTCGGGTGGAAGCAGGACATCGCCCTGGCCCTGGGAGCCATTCTCGTGGCGGCCGGGGCATTGCTTCGGATCGCTACCCTCCTGGTCATCGGGGTGATTATTGCGGTGCTGACGCTGCTGGCCGATTGGCTCCGCCTGGGGTCGGTTGAAGGCTTCGGCTTGAAACAACTCACCGGCTCGCTACTGGGTGTTGTGTTGATCGCCGCCGGGCTTTATCGGACCCGCGTCGACTGACCTGGTTGTCCCGCAGGCCTTGCGTGGCACGCCATCCTCCGCACTTCTTCCACACCACCTTCTCCTTGCATCAAGTGACCCCGGCGCCTGGCCGATGCACCTGACGGGAGTACCCCTGGACTCAGCGGGTTTTCAGGCGGGGAGCCATTCATGCATACGAGGTGTTTCTCGGTCGTTGCTGCCATCGCCCTGGGACTGGTAGTGGGTCTGCATGGCTGCGGAGCCCCCGGCAGCGAGCTGGTGGCTTCCGATGAACCGGCTGTGCCCGAGCCCTCGGCCGTCGTGGAAAACGCGTTGATTGCGGCGGCCCGATCGGGTGCACAGCCGGCCGAACTTGAAGCACTGTTCCGGGATGTTCAGGTTACTGTTCGTGGAGAGATGAAGGCGCTGGCCGCCTATCTGCTCGAATTCGATCAGGAGCGGCGCACGCAGGTGAGCGAGGCGCTGACGAAATCGCCGCTCATCGAGGAGGTGTTGGAGAACCGCATCTACGACCCCCAGGCTGTGCCTGACGATCCGCAATACGCGAACCAGTGGTATCTGGCCGCCATCGGACTGCCCAGCGCCTGGACGATGACGGCCGGAGACGAATCCATGCCGGTTGCGGTACTGGACACGGGAGTGGATGCGGCTCACGTGGATCTGGCGGGCAAGGTACTGCCCGGGAGAGATGTGTACGAGAATGGCCTCGATACCTCCGATGTGGCGGCCCATGGTACCGCGGTAGCGGGAATTATCGGTGCGGCCGCGAACAATGCCACCGGTATCGCATCAACCGCCTGGCTCAATCCCATCCTTCCCGTACGGGTAACCAGCCCCAAGGCGAGGACCACGAGCTGGCTTCTGGCCGCAGGCATTGATCACGCGGTTAGTGCCGGCGCGCGGGTCATCAACCTTTCTTTCGCTCCCCTGCATGCTGACGGGATGGTTCTGCGTCAGGCCCACCGGGCCCGACTGGCCGGATCATTGGTGATCATTTCCGCGGGCAACACCGGCACTGAGGTGCTCGAAGGCGGAGTCTCCCCGGCGCTGTTCGTCTCCGCCACCGACCATTCCGACCGACGTGCCAGCTTCTCGACGTCCGGCCCTTTCGTCGATCTGTGCGCTCCCGGCCAGAGCATTCTGTCCACAAAAGCGGGGGGTCAGTACGCCTCTGTTTCCGGAACATCGTTCGCCGCTCCGGTGGTGGCGGGGGTGGCGGCTCTGGTGTGGTCGGTCAACCCGCAATTCCGACCCACGACGGTGCGGGACATCCTCTTGAGCACCGCGGTCGATCTGGGGCCGGCCGGGCGCGATAACATCTTCGGGCATGGGCGCGTCAACGCCGCGGCCGCGGTTCAGAAGGCCCGCGAGATCGTGCAGCAGGCGGATGTAACTCCGCCGGTGGTTTCGATCGTGGCTCCCGCTGCATCCGCCACCGTGACCGGTCAGACCAAGGTCCGCGTTCGCGCCGAAGACAATGAGGACGTCGCCGAGGTGATGTTGTTGCTTGACGGGGTGCCGCTGGCGACGGACGCGGTTCCGGGGTACGAGTTCGTTCTCAACGCGTCGCTGTACGCCGCCGGGCCGCATCAATTGACCGCCGTCGCCACCGATACGGCCGGCAACCAGGCCGAAGCGAGCATCATCATCGGCGTCGGCGGCCCGCTCGACTTCACGCTGCCTTCAGTCACGTTGATCAGCCCGGTGGAGGGGGCCCGGATCCGCGGAGTGATCACCATTCGCGCAGACGCTACCGATAACCGCGGTCTGGCTTTGGCCGAGGTGCTTCTGGACGGTGCACCCATGGCCAGTTTCACCTTCCAGGAGCCAGAGGCGAAAATTGCATACAACTGGAACGCCACCGCCGGCGCGGTGCCGGGAGCGCACACCGTGGGCGTCCGGGTTTACGATTCGTCCGGGAATATCGCCGTGGCCACCGTGCAGATCACGGTATTGCCCTAGCCGGCTGCCCGCCGGCAGGTGCCTGCACGATGCGCTCAGCGGCCCGATAATCTTCGGTATTGACAAAAGAGTTATTTCTGATTAGTGCACACTTGTGTTTTTCTCTGCAACGGCATAGAATCGCCGAGAACGGGCTTCAGATGATGCCTGTTCCGTGCAGTCGGGGCCGGAGCGTTTCGTTACCTGCATGGTTTCAACAAGGGGGGGAAATGAAGCTCTTAACCAGCTTATTGAGTTGTTGTCTCAGCGTGGCGCTCGCCTCAAGCGCGCTGGCGGACACCGTGGCCAGCGAAATGCTGTCCCGCGGATTCAGCATCGTGGCCGACGAGGTCGGGGTATCCGGACTGAAATCCAGTTATCACGGGCTGCCCATGAGCAACGGCGCTTACGGGGCGTTGCCCACCTTCGGCCCGGGCCGGGTCAGCTATCCGGGTGTGGGCGCCGTGCCCAGTCCGGGGGGCAATCTCGGCCGGCCGTTTGACCAGGGCGTCCTGGGCTACCGCGTTCAGGGTGGCAATCTCACTCTCGCCGTGGCGGGGGGAATCGACCCGCGCTCCTGGATTCCGGCGAGCGGATACGGGAACACCTTGTTCGGACCGGGCGACCTGTTTCTGGAAGTGCTTCAGAACGACGTGGTCAAGCACTACGCGCTGCTGAATGACATGAACGGCAATCACTCCCTGAATAACGCCACGTACAACACCGCACAAAGCTTCCGGTACGGCTCAGGGCCGGCCGTGGGCGAACTGGTTCTGCTCGATGAGCAGTCCGACGTGCAGCTCACCGGCGGTCCTGGTTCCTATCAGCGGGGCAGCAACAGCCCGGCCGGGCTGGATGAGCGCGTCTTCGCCAAGGGCGGTGAAGAGATGAACGTGGGCACGCTGTCCCACTACGGCTTCAGCGCCGACCAGCCGCTCGGCTCCGGCGGCAGCATGAACTGGTTTGTCAGCGAATGGTCCGTTCCATTGTCCATCTTCGGACCGGGCGCTCTGGAGATCGCCCTGCACATGACGGCCACGTGTGGCAACGATCAGATTGGCGGACTCATCAGTATTCCCTCTATCACCCAGGTCCCGGCGCCGGGCGCTGCCCTGCTGGCCATGGGGGGACTGAGCCTGGTGGGCTGGATCCGGCGACGGATCGCCTGAGTCGGGAGCTTCTTGGGTCGGGGAGTGCAGTGTCGCTATTCGGGAGGGCCCGCGGGCCCATTAAGAGAACCAGACGTGATCGGCAAGGCGTTTCACATTTCTGTTCTGCTGCTGGCGTCCGCGTCCATGGTTCGCGCCGATCTGATCGGCGGGCGGATCATGCCGGAAGCTGGGCCCGCGGCGACGCCTCTCGCGGAGTCGCCGCGACAGGGTGGGCCTGGCCGTTCCAGCAGCACCGCCTTTCCGGATCGCTGGCTGGCCGATTGCGTGGGGGCGGGATGCTTTTCCGATGCCGCCAGGCTTCAACCGGCCGATCGACCGAACTCGCAGATCGGGCGGACGACGGGCAGGGGCTCCTCCGTACGAACGGTTCACGATTTGATCGTATCGGCGCTGCTCGGCCTGGGTGCCTGGCAGATGGGCCGCGGGGCACGCGGGGTGTTGGGCACTCAGTGGACCCACGTGGGGCCCCAAGCTCAGATTGAGCCCTGCACTGTGTTTGACTCGAGCGACGCTCCGCCCGGCCTGAGCATGGCCTGCACTTTTTCGGCGGCGCCGGCGGATCCCGCGGGATCTGTTACCGTCGCTCCGTGCCGAGTTCTGATTCAGCTTTCCAGAATGACGTGTTGCAGCCCTCGTGCGCCTCCATCTGACGCCACCCTGCAGACCGTACCCATGCTGTTTGTGTAATTGTTTCCGTTTAAAGAAGAGTGGCATGGAGCCCATAGGGCTCCGTTTGTGGAAGGAAGCGTCACCTATGCGATATGTTCTGACCATGGCAGCCCTGGCGGGCCTGCTGACTGTCTCGTCCGCCGCCCATGCGGCCATCAACGTGAAGGTCAATTACGACCTGCTGAGTCTCTCGTACAATCCCAACACTGGCCAACTGCTGCTGAGCGACCGCGACAGCTCCGTGGCCAATGCGTTTCTGCTGGACACGGTGACCAACAGCACTGTTGGCACCCCGGCCATTTCCTTCGGCACCACGTTCGACATGAGCATCAGTGCCCAGGTCCTCAACCCGGCCGGCAACAACAACATCTCCGTGGCCGGCACCTACCTTGGCACGGACACGACCACGACCCTGGGCAGCCCGTCGCTGATGGCTGACCTGATCAACAAGAGCACCGGCGGTGACGCCGACGGCGTGGTCTGGGACCTGGCCAAGAAGCAGCTCACCATTTCGGGTGTGCTCAGCGTTTCGGGCCTGAACGATTCGATCCTGCTCAATCCGGCGCCCGGCAACTTCGTTTACACCGGGCAGATCGGTTCGTTCATCGTCCCCGCCGCCGACCGGGGCTCCTATGACCAGGGCGTGTTCTCGGTCATTCAGTTGAGTCTGACCTCGTTTGCAAACGGCACGCTGATTACTTCAGCCAACGCCGATGCCCTGTTTGCCGATGCCAACCTCAATGGTGGCTTCTCGGCGGATTCCGCCCAGGTTCAGCTCACCATCGAGCCCATTCCGGCGCCGGGCGCTGCCCTGCTGGGTGTGCTGGGCATGACGCTGGTGGGATGGTTCCGCCGTCGGGCGGCCTGACGTCTGCTCACGGATGAGGTGGTTCGTTCCAAGCACCTTCCGCTCGCGGGCGGAGGGTGCTTTTTTGCGCGCGGATCTCTGCTGGCCGCAGTCGAAGCAGGCCTTCAGTCAAAGAGCTCTGGCTGACGGGGGTTGAGCACGCGGCTTTCGATCTCGCCGCCCGCGGTTTCGGTGAGGAGGATCTCGCCGGGAGCGACCTGCTCCGCCGCGGCCACGATCCGTCGCCCCCGTTTGGTTCGTGTGATGGAGAAGCCCCGGGCGAGGACCTGGCGGTGGCTGCTGGCGTCCAGCCGGGCGACGGCCGTCTCGACAGCCCGTCGAGCAATTTCGAGGCGATGCGACAGGGCACGGTTGAGGGCCTGAAGTCTCTGGAGGGCTATCTCGGCGGCGCTGCGGACACGGTGTTCAGGCGAGCGCAGCAGCAGGGCCTCCCGGCTCCGGTCGGCATAGCGCCGGGCCAGCAGCATCCGAGACTGCATGGCCCAGCGGAGCCGGTGAACCACCTGGCCGAGTTGATCATGCTCGTGCCGCAGAAGGGCGGCCGGCTGGATGGCGGCCATCGCCGTCTCCTGGGCATGCAACCGCGTCCGGAAGGCGTTGACTCGACGGGTCGCGCACAGGTGCAGCCGGGAGACGGCCTCGTCAAGCTGCTGCTCATTCCGGCGCAGAGCAGCGCACGGGTCGCGGATCCATTCACAGCGCTGCACACCCACCAACTGTGCGCGGGCCAGTTCCAGGCGGCCCCGGATCGCATGCCGCAGCCGCGCTCGCCCATCGCGCAGATCATCGAGGATTTCATCGAGTACCGGCACCGCCAGTTCCGCGGCAGCGGTCGGCGTCGGCGCTCGCAGGTCGGCGCACAGATCCGCGATGGTTGTATCCACCTCGTGGCCGACCGCGCTGATGATGGGGATGACGCTGGCACAGATGGCCCGGGCAACCACCTCCTCGTTGAACGCCCAGAGGTCTTCGAGTGATCCACCGCCCCTGCCGACGATGATCACGTCGATGCCGCCGAGCCGGGCGGCAAGCTGGTTGAGCCGGCCGATGGCCGTCGCGATCTCGGCCGCCGCGCCCTCGCCCTGTACGCGGGCGGGATGCAGCAGGATGGAGGCCGCGCAGCACCGCCGCCGAAGCGTGTGAATGATGTCGCGAATGGCCGCACCGGTCGGGCTGGTCACCACGGCGATGTGCCGCGGAAAGCGGGGGATCGGTCGCTTGCGCAGCGGATCAAATAGCCCCTCGCGGGCAAGCTTTTCGTAGAGCTGCCGGAAGGCCAACTCCAGCGCTCCCACGCCGCGCGGCTCCAGACGCCGGATGTAGAACTGGTACTGGCCACGGGTTTCGTAGACGTCCACGTAGCCGGTGGCGACCACCTCCAGGCCGTCCTGCGGCTTGAACTTCAGGGGGGCGGCCGCCGAGCGCCACATCACTGCGCGGATTTCGCTCGTGTCGTCCTTGATAGTCAGGTACAGATGGCCGCTGCCATGGCGGGCGAAGTTGCTGATCTCGCCGACGAGGTGGATGGTCCCTGGCAGGGCGTCAGCCAGCACACCCTTGATCAGCGAGTTGAGTTGGCTGACCGTCAGCAGCTTGGGTCCGGCCGGAACCGTTGGCGGAGCGATGCGGGTCGGATCAAAGACGGGTCGTTGCGATGCCATGATCTGTCGGGCTCTTCGCTCCAGACTGAGGCGGACGTTGCGCCTACTCCATCAGGCCCCGGGTGGCACCGGTTTCTAACCGGCGTCCATCGGGCCCCAGATCCTAACTGGAACAGGCCTTAGTCGTCCTCCTGGTCGCTCCCGGGCGTGCCGTCCACGCGGATGCGCTCGATGTGACGCGCTTTGCCGGTGGAGCTGTCCACCCGAACCAAAACGCCGCACAGCCGTGGGTCCTCCGTGGCCACGTCGAAGGGGTTGGGCATGTTGGTGATCAGCGTGCGGAGGACACGATCCTTGCGGCGGCCGAGCACAGAATCGTAGGGGCCGGTCATGCCCAGGTCGGAGATGTAGGCCGTGCCACCAGGTAAAATCGATTCATCGGCCGTGGGCACATGCGTGTGCGTGCCGAATACCACGCTCACCCGGCCGTCGAGATGCCATCCCATGGCCACCTTTTCACTGGTGGCTTCGGCATGCATGTCCACCACGATAATCCTCACGTCGGGAGGAATCTGGGTCAGCACGCGCTCCGCGGCCTTGAACGGGCAGTCGGTGGGGGGCTTCATGAACAGCCTGCCCATCAGCGACATCACCGCGACTTTGGGCCCCGGGCGCGTTTCGTGGATGGCAAAGCTGCGGCCGGGAGCGGTGGCAGGAAAGTTGGCCGGCTTCACGATCTGGTCGGTACGCTCCAGAATGGGGATGATCTCCTGACGACGGTAAATGTGGTCGCCGAGCGTGACCAGATCGACGCCGTAGCGGCGAAGCTTATCGTAGAGCTGAGGGGTAAGTCCCGAACCGCCGGCGATGTTCTCCGCATTGCAGATGACGCAGTGCAGATCGTGCTTTTCGATGAGACCGGGGAGGACTTGTGAGACGACAAATCGTCCTGGTCGCCCGACGACGTCGCCGATGCACAGAAGGTTGATGTCCATTCAGCTTCGCTTTCCAGCCACGGACCAGGGCAGCGGCCGTGGATTGTTCTACCATAGTCCCGCGCAGGCGAGCCGGCAACCGCTGGCGTCTGCGTTCCAGACGCTCGCTGCCCTCTGCTGCCGTCTCGTCTATAATGCCGGCCATGCGATTCACGAAGATGCAGGGTCTGGGTAACTGTTATATTTACGTCAACTGCTTTGAAGAGCGGGTGACTGAGGCTCCGGGTCTGGCCCGGGCGATCAGTGACCGCAACACCGGCGTGGGTAGCGACGGGCTGATTCTGATCTGTCCGTCTGAGGTGGCCGACGCCCGGATGGAGATGTACAACCTGGACGGCTCCCGGGGCCAGATGTGCGGCAATGGGATCCGCTGTGTGGCCAAGTACGTGTACGATCACGGCCTTTCCCGGAGGAACCCGCTGCGGATCGAAACGGACGCCGGGGTGCTGTCGATCGAGCTGACCGTCCAGCAGGGGAAAGTGGAACTTGCCCGCGTGGATATGGGCGCGCCACGGCTGCGCCCGGAAGATCTGCCCGTGCGGCTGCCATCGGACCAGATGATCGATCATGTGATCGAGGTGCTGGGCCTGCCGGCACGTATGACTTGCGTCTCCATGGGCAATCCGCATGCCGTCATTCATGGCGTTCCCCTCGGGCGGTTGTCCCCCCGCGAGCTCGAAGCGGAGGGGCGCCGGCTGGAGACACACGCACTGTTTCCGGAGCGCACCAACGTGCATTTTGTCGAGACATCAGGCGCGGCCGAGGTGCGGATGCTCACCTGGGAAAGAGGCAGCGGGGCGACGGCAGCGTGTGGAACGGGGGCGTGCGCGGTGGGCGTCGCCGGAGTGCTCACCGGGCAAAGCGGCCGCAGAATTACCGCGCACCTGCCTGGCGGTGATCTATTGATCGAATGGAACGAGGCCGACGACCACGTCTACATGACCGGTCCGGCGGTCGAGATCTTCACCGGCGACTGGCCGACGTAGCGTCATCCATTGTCTGTAGCGGCCGGCCTGGAGTGCCCGACGTTCAAACCATGAATCACCACATACCGCTTCGCCGGGCAAACAAGTGGAGCGGGCTTCCAGCCCACGTCTGGCTGGAAGCCCTTCCCCAGGTGACACCTGCCGGTCGGGCAGGAAGTGCGATCCGGGCGGCGATCTTCGCGGATCAGCGGGTCGACGGCTGCATCATGTACTCCTCGACAACGGTCGGGAGTCTCTGCCTGAGCCAGTCAGCCATCTCCTGCTCCTCCCGCAAGATTTCCTCGAATCGGGGAATCAACTCGTCTCGCCCGGCCGCGCGTGCCGCCGCGATGAGGGCGTTGTAGCTGGCAATTTCGAAATGCTCGGCCGCGAAATCCGCCAGGAAGTTCTTCACGATTTCGTCCGGGGCCATGCCGGTGGACACGCCCTGGAAAAAGCCGCTGATGGAACCCATGGCGGACTTGGCCGAGGAGACGCTGCCGCCGACCTGATCGAGGCACTCGCGCAGAATCTCAGCATGGCGGCGGGTGGCCTCCAGGTGCTCGAGGTCCTTGGCCTCAATGTCGGGGTGATTCCTGGCATCCTTGGCGTGGTTCTCCAGCACCTGGATCAGGTTCTGCTCCATGGCGTAAGCATCGTTCAGCCAACTGATCAGAGTGTCATTTGGCGTGGTCATCGACGAATCTCCTTTCTTTTTCGTGCCACCGTCAGGTGGCGCGTCGCGCTTACAGGGGGCAGTCAGTTGTTGGGATTAAGGACGACCTTGATGCAGTTGTTTTCCTTCTTGCGGAACGTTTCGTAAGCCTTGGGCGCCTCGGTGAGAGCCATCCGATGGGTCACCACGAAGGTGGGGTCGATTTCGTCATTGAGAATGCGATCCAGCAGCGGCTTCATGTACTTCTGCACATGGGTCTGGCCCATGCGGAGCCGTAACCCCTTATTAAAGGCAATTCCCAGCGGGAACTTGTCGACAATCCCGCCGTAGACGCCGGGGATGGATACGGTTCCGCCTTTACGGCAGGCCATGATCGCCTGCCGAACGACGTGAGCCCGATCCGTAGCCATGTACGTGGCGGTTTTGACCTTGTCGTAGACGGCATCTACGCCGCTGCCGTGGGCCTCCAGTCCGACGGCGTCGATACACGCATCGGGCCCGCGGCCACCGGTCATATCCGTGAGCCGGTCGATGATTTCGCCGTCCTCCAGGCTGAGCGTCTCGGCTCGGCCTTCCCGGGCGAGGGCCAGCCGCTCCTCGGGTTCGTCGATGGCGATGACGCGTTCGGCGCCGAGCATGAATGCACTGCGGATGGCGAACTGCCCGACGGGCCCGCAGCCCCAGATGGCGATGGTGTCGCCCTTCTGGATTTCGCACTGCTCGGCGGCTTGATAACCCGTGGGGAAGATGTCGCTGAGGAACAGCAGCTTCTCATCGGCGATACCCTGAGGAACCTTGAGAGGCCCGATGTCGGCGAAGGGCACACGCGCGTATTCCGCCTGCCCCCCGGCGTAGCCTCCCATCAGGTGGGAGTAGCCGTAGATGCCGGCCGGCACGAAGCCGTACAGCTTGTCCGCCATGGCCGCATTGGGGTTGGAGTTATCGCAGGCCGACCAGAGCTGCCGGCGGCAGAAAAAGCAATTCCCGCAGGAGATGGTGAAGGGGACGACCACGCAGTCGCCTTTCTGAAGATTGCTGACCCGGGAGCCGACTTCCACGACCTCGCCCATGAACTCGTGGCCGAGGATGTCGCCCGACTCCATCGTCGGGATGTACCCGTCGTAGAGGTGCAGATCGGAGCCGCAGATCGCGGTGGAGGTGATCCGGATGATGGCGTCGCGTGGGTTGAGAATGGACGGATCCGGGACCGTCTCGACCTTGACGTCCTTTTTGCCGCACCAGCAAACTGCTCGCATGGGAGTCTCCTCAGTTGACTTGTTCTGCCCGGTAAAAGATTGCGGTGAAAAGAAGGCCGGCGGACCCCCTCATTGGCGTCCCGCCGACCATCCAGCATGCCCAGACGTTGCTCAGCGCTTGCACCTGCCGCGCGGCTGACCTTCGATGGTGGCCGTCTCCCCTGCTTCCAGAAGCTGCTTCAGGCGGCGCAGGTCATCGCGGACCTGCTGGTCGGGCGCTTCTCCAAACAGCTTCGCGATGATGTCGCCGAACTTGCCGGCCGGCGGATCGTAGTTCAGCGTTATCTTGACCTCAGTGGCCTGGCCCCCGTCGGCCGGCAGGAAACGGACCGAGCCGGCATTGGGCACGTTGGTTTCGCCCACCGACTGCCAGGCGATCGTATCGTCCTCGATTTCGTGGATGACCTCCGCGTCCCATTCCACCGTCGTGCCCGCGGGCGCCTTGGTGATCCAGTGCGACCGGCGCCCGTCCTGCACCTCCACCGACTGGAGGTGCTGCATGAAACGAGGCAGATTCGTGAAGTCCCGCCAGAACCGATACACCTCATCCGGTGGGCGGTTGATGATCATGCTCCGCTCGACGTGGATGGTGCCGTGCAGCGTGGTCGTGGTCATGGCAGAATCTCTCCGTTATGGCACAAGTGTCCATTGAATCACACCGACACCAGATCTTACCCCGGTTGGGTGGGATTTCTCAGCAATGAGGAGGTTTTATATGGATGGGCCGCCCAGCGTATTGCTGCTGAGCCTGTGCCGTGGGTGGCCGGCGGGCTACTGCTGTGCCAGCGGCTCACATTGTCCGGCGGCGCTTGCCGTGGACCCAGCGGCGCAGCTCTTCCACGGACAGAGTATTGAGCACCCGCGGCCGGGCAGCCCAGCCGCGGCGCGCCGTCTGGATGCCATAGCCCATCTGCTGCAAGTCGCTGGCCGAATGAGCATCCGTGTTGATGGTCAGCCAGCAGCCTGCCTCCACGGCCTGCCGGACGTGCTGATCCTTCAGATCCAGGCGGTGCCAGGAGCTGTTTACTTCTAATGCCGTCCCTGTTCGCGCCGCGGCGGCAATGATCTGCTCGAAATCCAGGTCCATCGGCTCCCGCCGACCGATGAGCCGCCCCGAGGGGTGCCCGATCGCGCACACGTAGGGGTTTTCGATGGCGGCAATAGTGCGGCGCGTCTGGGCTGCCCGCTCGCCGCGCTGGCCGGCATGCACGCTGGCCACCACCCAGTCGAGCTGGGCCAGTACCTCGTCCGGAAAATCGAGCCTTCCATTCGGCAGCACGTCGCACTCGGTGCCCACCAGGATGGTGAAATCCTTCAGACGCCGGTTGAGCTTGCGGATGGTTTCCATCTGTGCGAGCAGGCGATCCACGCTCAGGCCGTTGGCGATGACGGAGCTCTTCGAGTGGTCCGTGACCGCCATATGCCTGTAGCCCAGCGCACGGCAGGCCTCCACCATCTCCTCTAACTCCAGCCGCCCGTCGCTGGCCGTCGTATGCAGGTGCAGCTCGGCCACCATGTCCTCCCGGCGGATGAGGTCGGGCCAGCCCTCCGGGCGGTCGAACTCGCCACGGTCCTCGCGCAGCTCGGGCGGAATGAAGGGCAGCCCCAAGGCGCTGTAGATGCCGACCTCATCCTCTCCAGCGATCCTGGACTCACCTTCCAACAATCCATATTCATTCAGCCTCCAGCCGCGCCGGACGGCCATTTCGCGGAGCCGGACGTTGTGTTCCTTGGAGCCCGTGAAGTACTGCATCGCCGCGCCGAATGATTCCGCGGGCACGACCCGCAGGTCCGCCTGAATCCCGCCGCCTTTGAGCGTCTCCACCACGCAGGAGCCCTTGGTGTCGCCGGCGGCCAGCACGCTGCTCACCCGGGGCAGTTTCGTGAACGTCGCAATGACCTGCGGACCGTTGTCAGCCACGCACAACAGGTCGATGTCCGCGACCGTGTCCCGACCGCGCCGGAGCGAGCCGGCAATCTCAACCCGCCGCACATTGGGCATGGCCGCCACTGCCTCCCGTAGCTGTGCGGCTAGCGGAGCGGCGATCCCCAGAGGCGTTCGTTCATGGGCACGGTCCAGAAATTCCAGTGCCTCCAAAATATTCTTGGCCGTTTTCTCGCCGAAGCCTTTGAGCCCCGCCACCCGGCCGTCGGCGATCGCCGCCTTCAGATCTTCCAGGCAGCCGACCTTGAGCTCACGGTAGAGAACCTCGATCTTGCGGGGTCCCAGTCCCCGCACGTCCATGAGCTGCCGGAGTCCGGCAGGATAGCTGGCCAGCAGCTCGAGATGGGCGGCGATGCACCCGTTGGCCAGATACTCCTCGACCTTGGCGGCCGTTCCCTTCCCGATTCCGGGAATCTTCTGCAGCTTGCCTTGGCCGGCGAGCTCGGCCACGTCCTCCAGGCAATCCATGATGGACCGGGCCGCCGTCCGGTACGCGTTGATCCGAAACCGATCCGCCCCTTTGATCTCCATGAGATCAGCCATTTGGGAAAAGACCCGCGCCAGCTCTGCGTTGATCATGACAGCGCTCCGATGTCCGCCTCCGCGACATTCACGCGGGATCAGTTCCTGTGATTGACGGTTTTCCGTCTTCTGGGTCCGTTGACACTTCCGGCGGCAGGACTCTATTATACGTTTCCCTTGGTCGACGCGGGGGGACAACTCGCGGTGGAGCCTGAATGACCCTGACGCTCGCGGAACTGGCTGAGTATCTCGCATCGGTAGGCGTTCCCTGCGAGGTGGACGGTGACCGCTCGGTGACCATCTCGTCAGTGGCCACGCTGGAGGAAGCACGCCCGGGCCAGATCAGTTTTCTCTCTAATCCCCGATATGAACGAGACTTAGCGAGTACGCAGGCTTCCGCGGTGTTAGTCCGGCCGGACGTGGTGGCGCCGCGGGCGATGAACCTGATGCGGGCCAGCGATCCGTATGCCGCCGTGACCGCGGCCATGGTCCGGCTGCATGGATATCGACGTCATCCGGCCTGGGGTCGGTCCACCCGGGCGTCCATCGCCCCGACGGCCATCATCGGCGAGAACGCCAACATCGGCCCTGGCGTGTTCATTGACGAGGATGTGCGGATCGGTGACAACGCGACCATCTATCCGGGCGTTTACATCGCCCGAGGTTGCCGCATCGGTCATCAAGTGACGCTCTTCCCCAACGTGGTCATCTACGAGGAGTGTGTCCTGGGCGACCGCGTCACCGTTCATGCGGGCAGTGTCATCGGCGAAGACGGTCTGGGGTATGCCCCTGTCGGAGAGAAGTGGGTCAAGATCCCCCAGATCGGCAATGCAGTCCTTGGGGATGACGTCGAGATCGGAGCCAACTGCACGATTGATCGGGCCACGCTGGGCAGCACGGTGCTGGGCAGCGGCACGAAGTTCAGCAACCTGATCGCTATCGGGCACGGGACGAAGGTAGGCGAGGACTGCATGCTCGTGGCTCAGGTGGGGATCGCCGGCTCGGTGCACGTCGGGCGGCACGTGACCATGGCGGGCCAAGCCGGCGTGGTCGGCCACATTGTCATCGGCGACGATGCCAAGATCGGAGCCAAAGCCGGCGTCACCAACAACGTCGAGGCTGGCGCGACCATGCTCGGCCAGCCGGCCATCCCGATCAACGACTGCAAGCGCCAGATCGCGATCATCCAACGGCTACCGGAACTCAAGAGCGAGATCCGCCGCCTCAGCAGGGAACTGGAACGCCTGAAGAAGAAGGTCGAGCCTGGATCGCCATGAATTCGTGCGCCTATGCGGCGATAAACGGAACCAGAGCCTGCCCATGCCCGCCGACCCGCTGAATTCCGACACCGGCCTGTCCAATCCCCTGGGGCTGATCGCCGGAGCAGGGCGTTTTCCTTTCCTGGTGGCGGATGGCGCCAGACGTGCCGGCCGATCAGTGGTGGCCGTCGGGTTGCGCGGCCTGACCGATCCGGCCATTCACGAGCATGCGGACCACTTTCGCTGGTCGGGCGTGGTGCGCCTGGGACACTGGATCAGGGTGTTCCGGCGGATGGGCGTGCGTGAGGCGATTATGGCCGGCTCCGTGCGCAAATCGGACATGTATGTTCGCTTCCGGCTGCTGCGGTTCATCCCCGATTGGACCAGCTTCCGCTTGTGGTTCTTTGAGGTTCCAGACCGGCGAAACGACACCATCCTGCGTGCGGTGGCCGGCCGGATGGCACAGGAGGGGATTACCTTGGTCAATTCGATCCAGTATTGTCCGGATCATCTTCCTGGACCCGGCGTACTCACGAAACGGCAGCCTTCGCCCGCCTTGGAGAAAGACATTGCCTTCGGCTGGCGGATAGCCAAGGAGATGGGGCGGCTCGACGTCGGGCAGTCGATTGCTGTGAAGGAGCAGGAGGTCATCGCCGTCGAAGCTATCGAAGGTACGGACCGCATGATCGAACGGGCCGGTCAGCTTTGTCGTCATGGCGGCTGGACGCTCATCAAAGTGGCCAAGCCCGACCAGGACCTGCGATTCGACGTGCCTACCGTCGGACCCCAGACGATCGAGAACCTCCACCGCCATGGGGCCACCGCCCTGGTGATCGAAGCGGGTACGACATTGGTCGTGGATCGCGTGGAACTGATCGAGCGGGCGGAACAACTCGGGATCGTGGTGGTCGCGGTCGCGGATACCGCCAACGGCTCAGGACGCGTACAATAGCCACGAGGCCTCTTCGCCGGCCCGTTGCAGGTGGTCCATGGCCAAGCCGTTGAAAGACGAAGACATCCAGACTGCGGAGAATATCTTCCGCGAGTACCTGCGCGACCGTGGGCTCAAGTACACCCGTGAGCGCGAGACGCTGCTGCGCGCCGTGCTGGGCAACGACGAGCACTTCGAGGCCGAGCAGTTGCTCATCTCTCTGCGCCAATCGGGCAAGCGGGTGGCCAAGGCCACTATTTATCGGACGCTGCCGCTCCTGGTGAGCTGCGGCATCATCAAGCAGGTGCAGTTCGGCGATTCGCTGGCCCGTTACGAACACACCTTCGGCCAGGATCCACACGACCACATGATCTGCCGGCGCTGCCGTCGGATCATCGAATTCGATAGCGCCGAGGTGGTTCGTCTACGCGCGGAAGTGGCCGCCCGCTATCAATTCCACCCCCTCTCACATCGATTGCAGATTACAGGGTTGTGCTCGGATTGCGTGCAGGCCTGCCCGGCCGCTCAGATCGGGGACGATGGCGGGGCCGCGCCCCTCAGCACAGAGCCGCGTATGACAGAATCGTCAGGATGAGAATCCGCATCCGCGGGGCAAAGAACTCGACAACCAACGTATCCAGCGCTTCCATGACCCAATCCACCCACATGACCCGAAAGCGTCCCAGACGACGCAGGTCCGAATTGGGCAATGCGGCGGCCATGCACGCGCGGAAGCCGGTCTGGTTATAGGCCCCTGTAAGCTTCTGCAATCATTGAGTTTATGGCTGTGGTGGGGTGATGCTGAACTGGGCAAGGTGGATGGATTGTGCAGGATGTTGGGATAAAACGGCGCGTTTTGGGGACCCGCCGGCGAGGATCGTTCCGAAGACGCTGAAATGCAGAGACTTGCGATTGTGTGACGAGCGTTCGCCAGGATGCTCCGGTACATCAGCGGCTACAATCGCGCCATGGGTCTGTGCCGCATCTGCTCCTACCTGACCGGCTCCGGCCGGGGCGTCATTCAGGATGCCGCTCTGCGCCGCTTGTACCCCAATGGGCCGCGTCCGGCGTTCCGCCGCTTCCGGGGCGAATTGAAGGGCCGTGTACTCGAGGTCGGTAGCGGAACGGGAGTCTTGTTCGAGGAGTACCCGCCTGGGCTGGCCCTGATCGGCATTGAACCCGACGTCGACTTTCTGCCGCTGGCCCGAGAGGCGGCTATCCGTGCGTCAGCTCGCGTCGATCCTCTGCGCGCCGACGCGGAGCGGATGCCGTTTGTCGACGGCGTGTTCGATGCGGTGATCGTGCAACTGGTGCTGTGCAGCGTCCAGGACCCCCGTCGTGCGCTGGCGGAGATTCTTCGCGTGCTGAAACCCGGTGGCTTGCTCTACGTGTACGAGCACGTAGCCAGCTCCGGCGGTCCGTACCGTTGGTTCCAGCATTTCACGGCGCCGCTGGTCTGCTGGGCTGCGGAGGGCTGCCATTGGAATCGGGACACTGGCCGGCTGATTCGCGAATTGCCCGTGCAGATTGAATCCGAGGAGCGCCTCGCATTGCCGGTATTCCCGTTGCCTCCCATCCCGGTGGTGAACATCGTGGCCCGGAAGCGATAGACCCTCCGGTGACCTCTTCCCTTTGTCGTTTTGCAGCCGCCGGCCTGGAGTGTCGGCCGTTGAGCCACATACCAACGGCCGGCAGGGACGCCGGCCGCTACACGGTCCGACGGAGGACCCAGTGCCGCAGCAGCCAGAGCCCCACTCCCAGCAGGACCCACCAGATGAGCCCGCCGATCAGAATGCGGACGAGCATAGCCAGCGTATCGATCAGGAAGGACAGCCCACCCACCCACGCGTCGCTCATGTCGCTCCACAATTGACTGGCCAGGCCAGTCTGTTGCTGCGGTGGGGCATCCTTGGCCCGAATGCTGATCACGATAGTAGCCAGTGCGACCTGACGGCCGATCCCCTGGCGCTCGCCTTCCAGCTTCTCAATTCGCTCGCGCACTTCCGAAAGCGATTGGCTCACCTTCAGCACGTCTTCCAGTGGGGCGTCCTGTCGCTTGTCGAGTAGTTCCACGAGTTCCTGCTCGACACGCCGCTCGTTCCGGAGACGGGCCTCGATGTCCACCACCTGGGCGGAGACATCAGACGCCTCGGTCTGCTCGCGGACGACCTCGCCCAGCCCGCGGAGTGCATCCATCACGGCCGAAAGTCGTTCGTTGGCCACACGAAGCGTGAGATAGGCAGTGAGCTGGGGGGTGGTGTCGTGGATCTGGGAGCTTTCCACGAATTCGCCTGCGGCCTGGTTGGGGATGAGCGATTGAATCTTCAGATAGACGCCGCGGACATCCTCGGCCGCGAGATCGATGGCGGCTTTGCGGATGACGTGGCGGTCGGAGCTGCTCGGAGTGGATGTATGAGTGTTCCAGGATTGCTGCCCCGGCGCACCATCAGGAGGAACAATTGTGATCACAGAAGAAGCGGGGCGGTTGCCTCCCGAATCGAAGTAGCGGGTCACCCCATCTCCCTCAAGCTCTTGGGCCTGACCGACTCCGATCCTGACCGGCAGCCATTCGGAGGGTGCATATTGTAGAGCGGCACTTCCCAATCGTGTAAGATTGGCGTCACAGGAGGGCAGGGCCGCATTGTCGCGTGCAGCAAGCGTCACGGCCAGCAGGATGGCGGCGGCGATGGGCGCGCCGACCCATGGCCAGGGCGAGCGAAATACCCGGATCAGGCGGGTGGATGGGCGGCGGTTTTGCGCTCCTGGGGCGGCTAGTGCGCGCCGCCAGAGGTGGGGCGTGGGGCCGGTCCACCAGGTGAGGTGCTTCAGGGCGTTCTCCAGAGGTTCGGAGTTTTGCGTATCCATTCTCGAGACTCCGCCGGGGTGTTTTCTGTCGCCCCTACGGGGCTTGCATCGATATATCGCCCGGTCCGAGTCCCGGGGCTTACGCCCCGGGCTACCATCTGTCGCCCCTCCGGGGCTACCATTTCGCGGCTCCTCCGGGACTGATTTTGCCCCCGCTCCGGGGCTCAGCAACGGCGACCTGCTCAGGGCGGCTTGTGTCTACTCGTGTCTCTTCATTCGTCCGCGCAGCGCTTTCAGTGCCGCGTGCAGTCGGGACTTCACCGTGCCTAACGGGATGCCGAGCGTGGCTGATGCCTCTTCGTGGGTCATCCCATGCGTGTAGCAAACCAGCAGGACTTCGCGCAGCGGCTCTGACAAGCTTTCCACGGCCCGTTTGAGCCGATCGATCTCGTCGCTCAGGGCCGCTGCTTGCGCCGGGTCTGTGGCACAGTCTGAGCTCCGCTGGCTCTGCTCCATAAGCTTACCGGGCTCAGCGGCACCGCTGGACTGTGGTCGTGTTCTGTCGGTGTCGCTGCGCTGTGGTCGTGTTCTGTCGGTGTCGCTGCGCTGTGGTCGCGTGCTGTCGGTGTCGCTGCGCTGTGGTCGTGTTCTGTCGGTGTCGCTGCGCTGTGGTCGCGTGCTGTCGGCGTCGCTGGACCGAGATCGCGTTCTGCCAGTTCCAGCCGCATCGTTCGCTGCGTCCGATCGGTTTGATTGGTCCGATCGGTCCGCTCCGTCGGCAGGGTTGGTTTGGCCAACTCCGTCAGTGCCGCCACGTTCCACGCTCGGTTCGTCCGGCTCACAGGACGTGGCCTCCGGGCGTGCCGCCCGCATGCTGCGGCACTGGTTGATGGCCACGCGATAGAGCCACGTTTTCACGCTGCTGCGTCCGTTGAAGCTGGCCGAGTAACGCACCACGCGCAGCCATGTTTCCTGCACGGCCTCGACGGCCAGATCCGGGGAGCCGAGAATGGCCACGGCCAGATTCAGGAGAGGGCGCTCGTAGCGTTCCGCCAGTTCGCCCAGCGCGCGACGCTGCCCGTTCGCAAACGCCCGGAGCAACTCCTCGTCACTGGCCATCGAGCCGGACTCCTGCCTCTCCTGAGCTCACATCCGCAGTATTAGATCAGAGAGAACCTCTGTTGGTTCGCGCCAATCGAGGCGCTCAGGTCGAGCCGCCAGCCAATTCTGCGTGGGCATTGTCGTGGCGGCAACTGAGACGCGATCTCAAGTGATTGCAACACAGGGGTTTCCGTCATTCCGGACTAGGCAATCGCCCCGGTAATTCATACAATTCTGTCAGGATAACGCCAGGGTTGATGGCGTCGGGAGAGGCCGGAGAACTTCTGATGTCTCAGACTCAGACCAGTACTGCCGCCCACCTGGAAGCGGCGCGTCGGCGCGGCCGGGGGCTCATGTCGGTCGAGGCCTCTGGCGCCCGCTCCTACGAGGTGCTCCACGGCGCCAATGCCGCACGGGAGGGGGCCATTCTCGTGCTGGCGCTCTGGGCCGTGCTCGCCGGCACCGGCTGGACGGGTCCGACGGCGGCCCTGCTCTGTGCGGCCGCGGCGGCCCTGGCACTTTACAGCGGCGTTTCCAACGGGCTCACCGTCTCCGCGCAACTGCGCCACTGCGAGCGCGAGTTGCGCCGCGAACGGGAAGAGATCCGTACCCAGCCGGAGTGGGAACGCGAAGAAATGCGGGCCATTTACGAAGCCAAGGGTTTCAGCGGCGAAATCCTGGAGCGAATTCTCGATACGCTTTGCAGTGACGATGACCGATTGCTCAAGGTCATGCTCGAAGAGGAACTTGGTATCTTCTTCGAGCAGTGGAACCATCCGGTGCTCATCGGACTGGTCACCGGCGGGGCGGCCCTGGCGGGAGGGCTGACGGTGGCAGGCGCGGCGTTGAGTGGAACCGTGTGGGCAGCCCCCGTGGCCGCTGCCGGCGTGATCGCCGCGACCGCCGTCATTCGCAACGGTGGGGTTCATGCCGGAGCCGCTGAATCTTTCGGTCGCTGGAGCATCGCGACGATTGCCGTGGCCGGCATGGCGTATTTTCTGAGCCAGCTTCTGGCCGCGTGAGCAAGATGGACAGAAGGAGAGACAGAGCGACGGAAAGAATGAGAGACGGAGCGATAAAGACGGTGGACGTGCCAGGAAGCGGATACAGGACCAGTTTGCGAAGGGTATCGCTCCTTCGCTCTATCTCTCCGTCTCTCCGTCGTTTCGTTTACGACCAGGGTTGCCCGACGTGTGCAATGCCGACCGGCACGAGACGCCACGGAAGCAGATGAATGCCTACCAACGTTCCCTTCACGACCCGGCGCTCCGTCAACCCGATCCTGAGCGATCGCGAGGTATTCGACGACGACAGCGGCGATACCGGGGCTTTTCTCACGCCGACGGCCCGCTGGCTGGAGCGGTACCTGGAACTCATAACCGCCGGACTGGCGGGGGCGTTTCTGCTCGTCGCCTGGCTGACCGAGAAGTTTGACAGTCCCGGTCCCCTGACCCACCTGTTGATCCTGGCGGCATTTCTTCTGGGCGGGATCCCCGGCATCCAGTCCGCCTGGTCGTCGCTGCGGGAACGGCGGCTGGACATCGACGTGCTCATGGTGCTGGGCGCCGGCCTGGCGGCACTGATCGGGCAGCCGATCGAAGGGGCATTACTGCTGTTTCTGTTCTCCCTTTCGGGCGCGCTGGAAGAAGAAGCGACTCGGCGCACACACACAGCGATCCGTTCGCTGCGTCAACTCAACCCGACGGAGGCAATTGTGCTGGAAGATGATGGAACTCAGCAGACCGTCCTCACCCGGCACATTTCGATTGGTGCCCATGTCATCGTGCGCCCTGGGGATCGGGTCCCGCTGGATGGCGCCGTGCTGGAGGGTGAATCCTCGGTTGACGAGGCCCCGATCACCGGCGAATCCATGCCCCAAGCCAAGCGCCGTGGCGATACCGTTTTTGCCGGCACCATCAACGGCGAGGGCCGGCTCGTCATCGAGGTCACCAAGGTGGCCGGCGAGACTCAACTTGCCCGCATCATCCGGATGGTCACCCAGGCGCGCGCCGAAAAGCCGAAGGTCCAGCGTCTGTTCGACCGGATCAGCCCGACGTACGCCGCGAGCGTCATTGGCATCTCCGTCGCTTTCGCACTGCTGGCCCCGCTGCTCACGAGTTTGAGCTGGCGGGAGTCGCTGTACCGGGCCATCGCACTGCTCATCGTCGCGTCGCCGTGCGCGTTGATCATCGCCACGCCGACTGCTTACTTGTCGGCCATCGCCTCGGCCGCTCGGCGCGGCGTCCTGATCAAGGGCGGCGTCTATCTGGAGCTCCTGGCCCGCAGCCGCTGCATGGTCTTTGACAAGACCGGCACGCTCACGCGGGGCGAAGCGGCTCTGCTGCGGGTCACGCCACAGGACGGGCTGGGCGAGGATCAGGCTCTGCGGGCGGCCGGAGCCCTCGAAGCCTCGAGCAGCCACCCGCTCGCTACGGCCATCAGCCGGGCTCTGAAGGGTCGCGGCCTTGCCACGCCACCGGTCAGCGGCGTCGAACTGGTTCCCGGGCGGGGAGTTCGCGGGCGGGTCGACGGCCGGGCGGTCGCGCTGGGAAAGTTGGAATGGGCTGAGGAACTGCTTCCGCCGACGAATCGGCAGGCTGTCAGCGAGTTGGCCGCGAGCGTGCGCGCGGCAGGCCGAACAGCCGCCGTCCTGGCCATGAACGGGCATGCGGCGGTTTTCGAGTTCGAAGACCCCTTGCGGGACGACGCACGCGAAACGCTGCGCCGATTGCGCTCGATGGGAATCACTCAATTGGCCATGCTCACGGGCGACCACGCGGAGGTCGCCCGGCGGACCGCCGCCACACTGGAGCTGGACGAATTCCATGCCGACCTGCTACCCGAGCACAAAATCGAGCGAGCGCTCTCCCTGCGGCGGGGCGACAGTCCACTGGTCATGGTGGGCGACGGGGTCAATGATGCCCCGGCGCTGGCCCGGGCGGACGTGGGCATTGCCATGGCTTCGATTGGCGCGGACGCCGCCCTGGAAGCAGCGCCGATCGTGTTGATGAGTAACCGGCTGGAATCGCTGGGCTGGGTGGTGGGCCACGCCCGCCGGACCGCCCGGGTTGTGCAGCAGAACCTCGCATTCGCCATCGGTGTGATTCTCGTGCTGTCGCTGTTTGCCGTCGCGGGGGGGATCGGGTTGCCCGTGGCGGTCATCGGCCACGAGGGCAGCACGCTGGTGGTAGCCCTGAACGCACTCCGGCTGCTGCGGGCCTAGCTCATCGACAAAGCCGCACGTCTCCGATAGCATCTGCACCGCAGGCGTATTCACGCGCACGTTGATAAGGAGAATCGACATGTCCAACGACCAGAATGCATCACAGGAGCCTCAAGGCCAGAAGCCTGAGGGCAACAAGAAGCCGCTCAGCCGGCGGCAAGTCCTCAATACCGCCGCACTGGGCGCCGGGGCGCTGGCTCTGGGCGGCTGCTCGAGTGGGGGCAGCCGGACGGTCACTATGTTCAGCAATCCGCGAGGGTACATGTCCGGCCAGGCGATCAACGTCAAACCGGGCCGCAAGGTGCTCGGAGCCAACGACCGGATTGTCATGGCCATCATCGGCGCCGGCGGTATGGGCCGGGGCCACATGAACAACTTCAAGGAGCAGGGCGGCATGGAATGGGCGGCCGTCTGCGATGTGTACGAGCCCAACCTCAAGGCCGGCCTGGATATCGCCGGCTCGAATGCCAAAGGTTACAACAACCACGAAGAGGTGCTCGAGCGCCAGGACATCGACGCCGTGCTTATCGCCTCGCCCGAGCACTGGCACCATCACCACCTGATCGACACCGTCCGCGCGGGTAAGGATGCCTACTGCGAGAAGCCGATGTGCTGGTCGGTCCAGGAAGGCGCCGACATGGTCAACGAAGTCCGCAAGACGGACCGCATCGTCCAGATCGGCATGCAGCGGCGCAGCTCGCCGATCATCCACAAGATCAAGGAAGAGGTTTTCGACTCGAAGATGCTGGGCGACATTTACCTCGCCCGCGCCGAATGGTACTGGAACATGGATGTCAACCGGGACGAGAACCTGCCCGGCACGTTGGACTGGCCGCGTTTCTGCGGCCCGGCCGGCCCGCAGGAGTTCAAGCCCATCAAGTTCCGCCACTGGCGTTACTTCTGGCCGTTCTCCGGTGGCAACGAAACCGATCAGGGCACGCACCTGATGGACGTTGTTCAGTGGATGATGGGCGCGGATCAGCCCCTGGCCGCTACGCAGACGGGCGAGGTGTACCGAAACAAGCCGACGGAAACGCCGGACACGTTCTGCTGCGCGTTCGAGTACCCGAACTTCATGGCCACGTGGACGCTCGGCTACACGACCAATACCTGGCGGAACGGCTGGTCGATCTGCTTCCAGGGCACCAAGGGAGCCCTGTTCCTCACTGAGGCCGGCTACCGCGTGTTCAACCAGGTCAACGGCTGGGAAGGCGGCTGGCCCAAGCCGGTCAAGGAAGAACTTCCCGGCAGCGTGACATCGACTGTCCCGCACATCAAGAACTTCCTACAGTGCGTCCGTGAGCGCAAGCAGCCCAACGCACCGGTCGAGATCGGTCACAAGGCGGTGCGTCCGCTGCACCTGGCCAACGCCGCGTTGAAGGCCGGCCGGCGGGCAGTGCTGGCCGAGGACGGCGTCACCATCCGCCTCTGATCGGTCACGGTCAGGAGCCCTCGGGCTCAGAATCATCATCCGCGCAACACAACGCCCCGGCAGCCCTGTCTGGTCTGCCGGGGCGTCTTGGTTACCTGGATGAAGTCCGAGGTGACGGGCTGTTTACTTGGGCTTAACCGTGATCACCTGCTGTCCGGCGGCGTTCTTTCCATCCCGTCGCATGGTGGTGCCCATGCCGGCCGGACGGGTCGCCGGCTCCTTGCCCGCAGGGTAGACGATTTTGGCGTCTTCCTTCAACTCGTTCAGATAATCGGGCATGAACGCCTGGAGCTTCTTCTCTCTCAGGTCCGATTCAATGATCTCCCGCACCTTCGCCAGCGGCGGCGCCTCTTTCTTCTCGGTCACCTTGATGATGTGGTAGCCGAACGGCGACTCCACGAGGTCGCTGATCTGGCCAGGTTCCAGCGCGAAAGCGGCCTCGGCGAACGGCTCGACCATCGCGCCTTTCCGCGGGAAAAAGCCCAGGTCGCCCCCCTTGGCCTTGGAGGGACAGTCGGAGTTCTCTTTGGCCAAGGCGGCGAAATCGGCGTCTTGTGCCTTGGCCTTCTTCAGCAGCTCCTCGGCTTTCTTGCGGGCAGCCTCCTTTTCCTCATCGCTCTTGGCTTTCCGGGTGTCGATGAGAATATGGCTCGCCTTGACCTGGCCGCTGTAGCTGTTCTTATAGGCTTCCTCAACCTCTTCGCCGGTGACCTTGAGCTGATCCCCGAACTTGGCAATTCCGACCTTTTCGCTGAGTACCGCCCGGCGGAACATCGGGTTCTGCTTGGTGCCCTCAATGGTCTGTTCGAGGCTGCGATTCTGGTTCTTCTGCAACTCCTGATCCAGCTCTTGTCGCGTGATATTGCGCGAGACGAGGTTCTTCTGGATCAACTGCTCCACCTTGGCGTCGTAGTCTTTCTCGGTCACCTTCACCTCCGCCTTCTTGGCAGCGTCTTTGAGCAGTTCAATGTCCAGCAGCGTGCTGACCAGTTGCGGCCGATAGCTCCTCCGCATCATCTCCATCTGGGCCGCCGGGATCTGCCGGTTGGCGGTCATCTGGCTGGTCAACTGGTCAAAGACCTTGTCCACCTCCCCTTCCGTGATGACGTGGCCATTCACCGTGACTGCGGGTTCATTGGGGGCCGGCCGGGTTGCAGCCGGCGCCGTGGTCGCCAGGCGGCTGGCGGCGGGTTGGGTCGTGGTGGACTGGTTTTCGGCAGCGAAGGCGGACGCAGCCAAGGCCACACCGGCCAGACAGGACACACTCCAGGCGAGAGGACTCATTCAACACCTCGGTAAAAAAGACAGTGAATTCCGCAACCGAGGTTGTGCGTCTCGCAGACGAGCGGTGATGAAACCGGGTATCGTCGTAACGGCAAGACCTCGATCGTGACCCGTCATCTTAGGGGAGGCGGTCAGCCCGGTCAAAGCGGGCAGTCAACGGCTCAATAAGCCCAGTAGGCGTAAGCGGACTTCGGAGGGGGGAGTCGCTTCGTCACCGGCTGCTGAGTTCCCGTCCGCGCTGCTCGTCATCCGATCGGCATCTCGTCGCTTGGGCCTCTGCCGCGTTGTCGCGCAGCCTGTTCGCAGCCAAAGCGATTCGCTTGATCACGCTGGATTCGGGCTGAAACCGTCCTAAGTAGCAGCTCGGGGGGGACTTAGCGTAGTATTGCAGCTGGCCGGAGTGCCATTCCCCGAGCAGCTCATGCATGGCCGTCGTCAGTTCCGGATGGGAAGCAGTCAAATCGACCTTCTCGCCCGGGTCGTTGGCCAGATCAAAGAGCATGGCCTTCATATCCGTCAGGTCATAGACGTACTTGAGCCGGTTGATGACCAGCGCTTCCTGCCAGCGCGTAAGCTGAAGGATTGAAAAGACCGGCCTGTCCACGCCGGTGTAGCCGGGATCGAGCACGTCCAGCCCTTGCCAACTCGGATGCGGTTGGATTCCGACGAGGGAGGCGACGGTTGGAGCCACGTCAATGCCGGAGACGGTTCCCGCCACCCGCGCCGGCAGAGGGCGCTCCAGCCGGCCGCGCAGGTCCGCGCCCACGTGCACGATCAGCGGGATGTGGATCATCTCCTCCCAAACGTGCACGCCATGCCGGGCCAGGCCATGCTCCATGAATGCCTCGCCATGGTCGCCAACCACCACCAGGATGGTGTTGTCGAGGGCTCCCGCCCGGTCCAGGGCCGACCGGATGCGTCCTATCCAATAGTCCGAGTAGCGCATCGCGTTGTCGTACTGGTTTCGCAGCAGGGGAAGGACGTCGGGGGGGATCCGGATAATCGCGTCGCCGTTGTCGAATGGCGGCGGTACCGGTCCGTAGTGCGAGGCCCAGGGTTCGGGCACTTCGTAGTTGAAGTGCGTCGATTGGAGGTAAAAGCCGCAGTAGAACGGTCGTGGGTCGTGCCGGGCGGCCATCCAGGTTTCGAACCGCTCGACCGCATGGTGGTCTGACAGGCGCATGCAGTCCGGCTTGGGCACGTCGGCCAT
>BTUC01000002.1:40556-56392 GCA_045863575.1 Phycisphaerae bacterium | reverse complement strand
GTTGGCAATGATTCGCCGTTACTTTCGATTGCTGTTTTGAGACAGAGCCTAGTCCTCCTGTGTCGCGGGCATCAGCTCGCTCAGGCGTCTTTGGGCAGGTCACCCAGGGTGGCGTGAACGGCTTTCAGAAGGTCGTAGAACTCGCAGGGCTTGTTGATCACCTCGAAGGGCTTGAGATGGGCTGCCTTGCTTTCGATCACGTCGGACGGCAGGGCGCTGATGAAGATCAGGCCCAGCCGTGGGTCGCGTCCGCGCAGGGCCTCGGCCACGTCCAGGCCGGTGCGGCCGGCCTTCAGCAGCCAGTCGCAGACCAGTACCTCCGGTTGGAGTGTGGTGCCCGCCTGGATCGCCTCTTCGGGGTTGGAAGCACTGAGGGCCTCGTGCCCCGAGCGAAGCAGCAGATCGTTCATCACGAACCGCTGACTGACTTCATCCTCAACGATCAGAATACGAGCCATGATCAACTCCACAACAGGGCCGCCGCAGATGCGCCAGCGGCCGATCCTGCCCCGCGACTTTTCAGTAGATGGCCGGGTCCCAGGTGCTGATGCCAGGGATGAGGCCGAAGCTCAGCCGCGCCGTATCCTGCGAGCCCGGCTTCTTCGGCATGCAGATGGCCCGAATCCCCATCTGCAGAGGACATCATACTCGGCAGTTCCATCCGCGCCAACAGGCGCATGCACGCGAATTCCCCCTCGCTTCGCCGGCTGCAATCAACCCGTGGGCGTGAGCTTGCCAAATGTGCGCGGGTGGTTAGGTTATGTTAATCTTGTCCCGTGGTTCGGCGCCCCGGGGGGTGCTTTCTGGAGTGTCGCCTGTGCTGCGCATGCAACCTGTGCCTGTTGGAAAGGCGTTCACCGCTCTCGAACGAATTCCCACCACCGTCTGCGTCACCGACCGGGAGGCGGCCGTACGGGTGGCCGGCATTATCGCCGCGACCGTCCGCACCCGGAACGAGCGCGGCCAGTCGACCGTGCTCGGCCTGGCCACCGGCCACACGCCCATCGGCGTGTACCGCGAACTGATCCGTATGCACCGTGAGGAGAAGCTGGATCTGTCCCGGGTGATCACGTTTAACCTCGACGAGTATTACCCCATGCCGCCAGAGAGCATCCAGAGTTACCGACGCTGGATGAAAGAAAACTTTTTCGACCACGTGAACATCCCGGCTGCCAGCATCCACATTCCCGACGGAACAGTTCCCGAGACGCAGGTGGATGTTTACTGCCACGATTACGAGGCCAGGATCAAGGCCGCCGGCGGCATCGATGTGCAGATTCTGGGGATCGGGCGAACCGGGCACATCGGATTCAATGAACCCGGTTCCTCGCCTGAGTCTCCCACCCGGCTGGTCACGCTCGACCCGGTGACCCGGCGGGACGCCGCCGCCGACTTCTTCGGCGAGGCCAACGTGCCCCGTCGGGCGATCACCATGGGTGTGGGCACCATCCTGAAGGCCGCTCGGGTGATCCTGATGGCCTTCGGCGAGCACAAGGCCTCGATTATCCGCAAAGCGGTGGAGGACCCCGTCAGCGATACGGTGGCGGCCAGTTTCCTTCAGAACCACCCGCAGGCCGAGTTAGTGGTGGACTCCGCGGCCGGCGCCGCCCTCACCCGCGTGGCCACTCCTTGGCTGCTCGGGGAGATCGATTGGAACGCGGAAAACGTGCATCGGGCGGTGATCTGGCTGAGCCTCAAGACGGGCAAGAGCCTGCTCAAGCTGGATTCCGATGACTACGACACGCATCATCTGGCCTCGCTGGCGCGGCGCTACGACTCGGTCGACGACCTGAACCGACTGGTTTATCGCAGCAAGTTCGGGACTATCGCCCATTACGGGTCGCTGCCCGACGATAAGCGCATGTTGTGCTTCAGCCCGCACCCGGATGACGACGTGATCAGCATGGGCGGCACGCTCACGCGCCTGGTCAAGCGCGGCAACGAGGTCCACGTGGCCTACATGACCAGCGGCAACATCGCCGTGTTCGACGATTACGCCTTTCAGATGATGGACTTCTGGTGCGACCTCAACCGGGTGGCCGGCGGTGACACCGGCCTGTCCCACGCGTTTTGGCGGCGCGTGGACAGCTTTCTGAAGTCCAAGGAGCCCGGCCAGGTGGACATTCCCGAGCTTCAGGAGGTCAAGTCTCGGCTGCGCCGCTCGGAGGCCCTGGCCGCCTGCCGCTGGATGGGCATCCCGGCCGAGCGGGCCCACTTTCTCGATCTGCCCTTCTACAAGACGGGCGAGGTGCGCAAGCGACCCATCGGGCCGGAGGACGTTCAAATCGTTCTCGAACTGATCCGCCGCGTCCGCCCGCAGTGGATCTTCGTGGCCGGCGAACTGTCCGACCCCCACGGAACGCATCGGCTCTGTGCCGAAGCCATCTACGCCGCCCTGAAGGAGTGCAGCGAAGACGAGCGGCCCGAGACCGTCTGGCTGTATCGCGGCGCCTGGCAGGAGTGGGACCCGGACGTCATCGACATGGCCGTTCCGCTGTCACGGAGCGAATTGAAACACAAGATTTTCGGCATCTTCAAGCACCAGTCGCAGAAGGACAAGGCCCTCTTCCCCGGACCGTACGACGACCGGGAATTCTGGCAGCGCGCCGAAGCCCGCAACACGGACACGGCCGAGACCTACAACCAACTCGGCCTCCCCGAGCACCACGCCATGGAAGCCTTCGTACGCTGGCAGGGCTGACGTACGACGGTATGTGCCACTGCTGTGCCAACGGGCGGCCCATCAGCAGTGCTGAGTCCTCCCGTCGCTTCGCGCCGGCGTCCGGGCGTTGCAGATACTGCCTTCGAAAAGCCGACACGGGCATCGCGGTTTCTTAACTATGGCTGGTTCAACGCAGGCTGATACGATGTCCGCCACACCAGCAAGCCGTCGTCACCACCGGAGATCGCCGTACTTCCGTCCAAGGTGAATCCGACCGCTCGAATCGCGCCTGAATGCCCAGTCAAGGTGAGCAATTGGTGTCCGTGGTCAGCATTCCAGAGCTTCAGGGTGTGATCCGCACCGCCGGATAGAATGCGTCTCCCGTCCGGACTCATGGCCACCGCGTTCACACCATTCCTGTGCCCGCGGAGACGCAGTTGGGCCTCACCTTGATGGGCGTCCCATACCCGCACCTCACCTTCCTGATTCCCGGCGATCAACCTGCTGCCGTCGGGACTGAAGCTGATGGCAGTAACCTGGCCGACATCAAGCAGGGTCAACAAGTCTGTTTCCGATTCGGCTGACTGGATACAGATGGTCCGTCGCCCGTTGTGGCGGTAAGAGTGGCAGGCGGAGCGGGCAAAACGCTGTCCATCCGGGCTGAAGGCAGTGGCTTCGAAGCGTCGCTGGTTCCGCGTGAAATCTCTGACCATGCGGAATCCCCTCCACAGAAATCCCACTCCGTCCGGTCCGAAAGTCACGTTCGCGGCGCACTCCGGCGATGAGTGCAGCAGCGCTTGGCTTGCAGTATCCCATACGTGGATGCCCCCACCGCCAGTCACAAATCGAGTTCCATCGGGGTTGAACGCAACCTTGTAGACGGCTCGGTGGTTCACCTGGCAGGTCGCGCGGGTGCTGGGCTCATAGAATGCGGAACCATGGGGGCCGCCGGTTACGACGGTATGTCCCCTTGGACTTATCGCCAGGTCCCAAACTTCGTTTGCTCTGTCCAGCGCGATGAAGTCGCCGCGGATGCTCAGATCCCATCTCTTGACGGCACCATCGGCGCTGGCCGACATCAAATAGCCATCCTCCGGGAGAGCGCACAGCGAAGTCACCTTCTGGCGATGTCCGTATAGAGTGGACACGAGCGTACCGGTGGCCGTCTCCCAGGTTTTGATAGCACCGGTTTCGTCAGCGGAGCTTAGCACTGCGCCCCCTGATGCCCAGGCAAGCTGGGTGACGGCGCCAGCATGTCCATCCAGTTCAAAGAGGCGCTTACTCAGGTCGCCGCGCCAGATGCTGACCACGCCTGTTGTGAGGCCCAGGGCCAGTTGCCGTCCATCAGGGCTCCAGGTTGCATTGAGCACTGCGCCAAGTTCCTGTACCAAGTCGTTGCGTGCACCCGGCTGCAATCCAAGCATCTGAACCTGTCCTCCCGTGCGGGCGATCAGCAGCTGGGTTCCATCCAGACCGAACTCGGCGGTACTGATTGACGCAGGACCGTTTTCTATTGGTAAGAACGCACTGCCTGTGGACAGATCCCAAACGCGCAGTGTTCCCCAGCCGTTCCCGGCCGTCACGCTCACGAGGTGGTTACCGTGGCGGTTGAAGCTCAAGGTGGCAACCGCCCCCTCGTGGCCCAACAGGATCTGCTGGCATTGACCGCTGCCGGTATCCCAGATTCTGATCGCGTCGCTTCGGCCGCCGGAGGCCACTCGCGTGCCGTCAGGACTGAAGGCCAAGGCCGTGACAGGCTTGCCGTGCTCCAGCCGCAAGCGTGGCTGGCCGTTCGAAGTGCTGCAAATGTAAACGGATGTGCCTTCGGCACAGGCAATCTCGCTCCCGTCCGTGCTGAATGCGGTGGCCGAAACCAAGTCGGTGGGAAGCTTTAAGGTCGCATCACTTCGGTCCATCAGCCAATTCAACCGGTACCATTCCCATCCTCTCATCTCCGGGGCGCACTCAGCGAGCAGTTCGCGCACGCGAGCGGCGTGACCGGAACGATATGCCGCGTCGGCCAGCAGGATCTGTTGCGCGTAGAAGGAACGCTTCAAAGCCAGGGTAGATTCATAAGTCCGGTCGCGTTCCTGCTCGGCAAGCCGTTGTGCTGCATCTGCCTCGGCTGCTCTGGAGTCGGCGAGGTCCCGCTGCATACGCTCGGCATCGCGGGCCAGCCGGGCTTTGGTGGATATCTGTTCGGCCAGCCGCAGGTTGTTTACGGCCTGGTTCAGATGGATTTCTGATGCGCGTTCAGCCGCTTGGGCCCGGTCCCGTTCGGAGAGCGCCTGCTTCCAGAACGTCAGCGAGGCCGCCAGTGCCACCAAGACCACGACCACCATCGCGATGGCGACCGACATTCCCAGTCGATAGCGTCTCCACAACTTCCGGAGAATGTAGCCAACGGAGTGAGGCAGGGCCTCGATGGGCTCGCCCGCCAGGTAGTGGCGCAGATCTCGGGCCAGTTCGCTCGCTGTTTGATAACGCCGGCCTGGTTCACGGCTCAGGCATTTCAGCACAATGGTCTCGAGCTCGCGATCTATACAGGGCTGGAGCGAACTGGGGCGAATGGGCTCGGCCGTGCTGATCCGCTCTAGGACTTGGCGGATAGTGCCGTTGACCTCGTAAGGAAAGCGACCGGTAAGCATCTGGTAGAGGATCACGCCCAGTGAGTACACGTCGCTGCGGAGGTCGATCCGCTCCAGAACACCTTCAGCCTGCTCGGGTGATGCCCAAGGAAGACTGCCGATAAACTGGCCCGTGATGGTCACAAACCGGCTAGCGCCCCCCTGTGAGTCGTCTCCGGTGGTCTTAGCCACGCCAAAATCCAGGATGTGGGGTTCGCCGGAAGCGTCCACCCGGATATTGGCCGGTTTGAGATCGCGATGGATGATGCCGCGAAGGTGGGCGGCATTGACGGCATCGCACACCTTCGCGAATAGGGTCAGCAGCTCCTGCAACGAGTATCGACCCGCCGTCATCCAGGCATCCAGCGGCTGTCCCGCGATGTAGTCCATTACGAAGAAGAAGTGGCCCCGAGTCAAACCGCTGTCGTGAATAGCGACGATGTTGGGATGCTTGAGGGCGGCCAGGATGCGCACCTCGCGATCAAAGCGGGCTCGCTCCAGCTGATTGGCGAAGGGGCCGTCCTTCATCACTTTAATGGCGACCTGCCGGCCGGTGGACTTCTGGAGGGCACGATAGACGATGCCCTGTGCACCTCGATGAACTTCGGCAATCATCTCGTAACGATCGAGCAGTTCAGGGCTGGACGCGTTTGAAGCCCGTTCGTCGGCCTCAACGATGAGCTCCCGCAGGTGATGGAGGCAGATCTCGTTGTCGGTGCGTTCCTGCAGCCGATCGCGACAGAGCGGACATTCATCCAGATGCTGGCGGACGGCGGTTTCCCGAGCGGTGAGGTCGTCTCTGGCCAGCAGTTCAAGTTGTTCCTCAGAAAAGCAGTCCATGCGATCACCGGGGGCAGGGTGCGATTCCCTCGTCCCGTGGGCGGGTATTTGGCTTCCCGGACCTCGAGCAGACAACGGGCGCACACCTTTACCCCATGAATGACTCAGACCAGCCCGATCTTTCACAAGTCGCTCGAAAACTCGCCACCCAGCTCACGCAGACGCCGGAGCACGCGGTTCTTGCTGATGTAGACCGCGTTTCGGGTGATCCCCAGCCGGGCGGCCACTTCCGCCGCGGTGAGTCCCTGCAAGGCGTACATCTCAAAAGCCTGGAAGGTCTGCGTCTCCACCTCCGCTCGTACCCGCTGGAGGCATGCGCGGGCCATGGCCCTCCGCCATTCCTGCTCGAAGACGTCCTCCAGTTCACGGTCATCGCAGATGGTGGCCAACAAGGCGGTTCCGTTCTCGCAGTCGCCCATGCGCAACTCACCCCGCCTGCGGGCCCGACGGGCTTCGAGGATTTTGTTGAGAGCGATGCCCCGTAACCAGGTCTTTAGAGAGCCTTGGTCGGGGTCATAGCGGCCGGCCCGGTAGGTTTCGAGAAAGGCCACGCAGGTGCTCTGGACCACGTCCCAGGCTTCATCGTCGCGCAGGCCACTGCGGCGGACCAGGGCCAGCAGCATGGGTTCGCAGCGCTCGGTGAAGACACGCCAGGCCCTTTGATCCTCGGGATCCTTGAGCCCCTCAAGGAGTACGATGCTGGTGGCACTCGGCACCATTGCGTCTTTCCGTCTGCGGCTTGACGATCGGCAACGAGGAGAAGGTCCGCCCGGAACAATGTACACTTTTCTCATCTCTGCTGCAACCTGGCGTTTCAGCCCCATGTGGCCGGTCCCAGGTCAAGAACCAGAGCAGGCCTTCCCCGACGATTTCCGTCGATTTCGTGAAAGATCGGGGCGCAGAAGTTCAATAGGACAATGGCGTGATCACATCGCCACGGCCTCTTCGGCCGATCGGGCAACTGTGTTCCATGTGCGAGGCGCCTGTTCGCCGTCCCAATGCACGGCGCTATGCTCAATCCGGCACAGGGGAAAGGAACTGGTGAAATGGTAGGGTCCGCTGCACGGTCCTCGCTTCGCGCCTTGGTCTTGGCGCGTGTATGTACGCCGAGATCAGCACAGCATCTCTCGGATCCGCTCAGGTGTTCTCGGCTTGCGCGGTTTCCTCCCGCACGAATCCCGGTCGTGTGAATACAGGTACCAGAGTGAGGCGGCTAAATCCGCATGGCGGCCCCGGGGCCCCATCAACGATGGAGGAGTCGATGATGTATCAGTTTTTCGCGCAGGACCGTGAACGGTTACATTTCATCCATGCCACTGTCATCACGCTGGGCATGGTCGCAATCGGCCACGGCCAGCCCGTGATTACAATGGGAACGCATGATCTTCTGCTCGATACACCAGGCCAGACCATTGAGCTCTCCGTGTCGGGGACTGAGATGGTGGACGCCTGCCATCTTAGCATTACCATAATTGCTCCCCCGCTCGGGGTAGGCATGACCGATGTCGATCTGGTGACGGGTACGATCTTTGCGGGTGGTTCTGGTGGCGGCACAATCGTCGCGAACGGCCAGGTTGCCTACGAAAGTGCTTATATATTCGGTCCGCCACGGCCTGCCAACGGAAAGCTGGGCACCATTACAATTGATACGACCGGCATGTCGCCCGGAGAGTGGGAAGTGCGCATCGAAGGTTCTTTCGAGCTTCAATTTGCGCCGATCATGGCCATCGCGATCCCCGGGGCTATCAAGATTCCCGAGCCCCCTCCCCCCCCCGACGTGAGCGGGATACCCTTTTTGCTGGGATATCAAGTGTGGGGCGGGATAAGCTTCTACGACAATGCCGCAGGGTTGGGCGAACCACCCTGGTACTCTCCACCGCCGCCCGACGAGTACCGCTCGGTGTCTGCAGGGCCGGTCTCCACGACCTGCAATGCGGTTGAGCTGTCGTTGCGCGGGCAACCAGCGGCGTCCGGTTCGACCCTTTTCCGTAACAATACCTTGAAGCAGAGGCTTGAGGTGACCTATACCCAGTCCTACGTCAATCGAGTCGGGGGGGCCGGGGCAGCGAAGGCGCATTACAGTGGGGATTCTGCTCTGTGGAATTTTCGAGTGGATGTTGGAGGTTCAGAGGCAACAGATTTGGAAGTGCAGGGCCTCGCGCAGGTGTTTGTTCGAAAAAGTCTTGGCCTAGGCAATCCATGGCCCCAGTGGATCGGTGTCGATGTCTGGGTTGATCTGTGGCCAGAAGATAGGGCAGACGTTCCGATTAGATGGGATAATTTGTACTCGACACTGTGGGATGTGGGTCGAGTGGCGAGCTTCGGAGGAAGTGGGCCTAATAGCACAATGCCGAGGATCGATCTGTTCGATCCCCAGATCTCCGCAGAAGCCAATTCGTTGGCGCCGGAGGAGGGGGCCTACCTGCAAGGCTACAATACCTTCACCAATCGAACGTCGACTGGAGATGCCGAGCCCGAGCCGTGGCGTGCTATCCTTTCAGAGATTCCTCCAGGCCGCTATTACCTGGATATCTGGGTTAGCTCTTTGGTAGAGTACTACGTACATCCTGACTTGGCGTGGGGTAATACAGCTCCTAACGAGGAGTTCATAGTCGATATCTTGTTCACTCTTGGAAACGGGCAGCAACTCAATACGCTGATCACATCGGTCTCGGGCGCGCCGGTGACGACCAAACGAATCCTGAGCTCCGACAATAACAGCAACGGGGTGGATGATTATTGCGAGGCGGACAACGATGGCGATGGAAGTCCCAATGTTCTCGACAACTGTCCTGCGATAAGCAATCCCGAGCAACTCGATGACGATGGTGATGGTGTCGGTAATGTGTGCGATAACTGCCCAGGATTCGATGATCGTGAAGATGAGGACAACGATGGAATCCCTGATTCGTGCGACGACTGCCCGGGTGATCAGCACAAAATTGAGCCAGGAGTGTGCGGGTGTGGCACTCCGGATGTGGACGAGGATGCCGACGGCCTTGTCGATTGTCAGGATCCCTGCCCTGGGAGCGATAATCGGCTTGACGCCGATGGTGATGGTACTCCCGACTGCCTCGATGAGTGCGCTGGAGAACCCGATGTTGATACGGATGGCGATACCGTCTTAGACTGCCGGGACCAATGCCCCGGATCTGACGACCGGATCGACGAAGATGGTGACAACGTGCCGGACGACTGCGACAACTGCCCAAGCCTGTCCAATCCGAAAGTGACGCGCTTTGGCTGGGGCGGCGGCTTCGGCCAGCCGGACTTTGACCACGACGGGATTGGTGATGCGTGCGATAACTGCCAGAACGTACCTAATACGGATCAGGTGGATACCGACAATGACGGTGTAGGCGATGCTTGCGATTCGCACTCGGATGGTGATGGCGACGGAATCAACGACGCGGTGGATACCAACCCGACCACCTACTCGACCAGGTTTGCTCATGGCCTCACCACGGGGGAGATCATCCGCGTCCCCGCAGGCGCGACCGTTATCATCCATGGAACCACTCTACCTGCTTATCCGCCTTTTGCTCCTGAGCGGCGGTACATCTCAATCGCCGTTGCCAACGCAGGCTCTCTGGGCGTCGACGTCCGTCTGGACTGCTCACAGGCTGTGTATACCTTGTTCGACGGGTCTCATACCGTTCGCTGCGGATCTGTTGAGTTCAAGGCCTTCGCCGGCCAGGCGATGATAATGTACCCGGGATGGAGTCCGGAGCAGAGTATCCGGGTCGGCCCCGGAGCGGTAGCCATATTGGACGAAACCATCGTTAACGGCCAGGTCCAGCACGTGGCGGTACAGGCTTTCGACGCGCCGATCGAGGTGGGCGGATTGCTGGTGTCCCCGGGAGGCGTTGGGAATCTCGGCGAGGCGACAGTATTCGACCCATATTTTCCATGGAGTGCCGAAGTTGTTAACGATACGCGAGTGACGGAGGTGTCCAGCATGGCAGTGCTTCCTTCGGGAGACCCCGCGTTGGCTTACCTCCGCCATCCGGCTGGCACTCAGTTTATCGTGACATATGCATGTCGCAACGCTGGTAGCTGGGAACACTCGGAAGTGGAGGCGAGCTCCAGTTCGATCGCACTGGACTTGGCCATCCTCCCGTCAGGGCAACCGGCACTCGTCTTTCTCGGCGGCACGGCTCCAAATTACTCAATCAAGTTTGCAGGTTATGACGGGTCCTCCTGGCATAGTTCCGTTGTGGCAACCACAAACAGCGTTTCTTCGGTTCCAAGGCTTGCCGTGGGACCCACTGGACAGCCCTCCGTTAGCTTCCTGAGCGGGACGACCGGGGGAAGGGCAGTTGTGTATGCTCAGTACGACGGGGCCTCGTGGCAGACCACCACGGTTGACTCAAGTGCATCGCAGTACAATCACGATCTTGTGATACTGCCGACCGGCCATCCGGCTATTGCTTACATTTCCTATCCGTCCAATTCCCTTAAGTACGCATGGTTTAACGGAACCGCCTGGCAGGATGAGATCGTTACCACCGACACGGTCGTCACCAACCGGAGTGTGAGCATGATCGTGCTGCCTTCCGGCCACCCCGCTATCAGCTATTTCAGTGGCTCGAAATTCAAAATGGCCTGGTCAGATGGCTCGGCCTGGACCACGGAGAACATTGATGAGGGCATACCGGCCGTTGGGTACATGTCCGCCGACATGGCACTTCTCCCATCCGGGATACCTGCAGTCAGCTATCTGGGATCAATTGCTGGCACGGCCTGCCACAAGCATGCCTGGCGTGAGGAAACGGGATGGCGCAGCATCGTTCTACGGCGGCCGGAGCTCAGCGAATTGACCAAGGGCAAGATGAGTAGCCTGGCGGTCCTGCCTTCCGGCACTCCGGCAATCTCCTACCGAAATGAACTGAACCAACTGGTGTACAGTTCGCCGGAACCACGAGAAGCGGCTCCTGTTCCGATGGTCGCGGATTATGTCGCGACGGCCACCACCGTTCACGGAGGCTCGATTCAGTCCCTCGGCGGGCCTGCGGCCAGCCATGCGTCTTTCGGGGACTGGGACTTTGGCCATGCCAGCGCCGGGGCGGATCTGCATACGAGCCAATCGGGGAACCTTGTGGGCCAAGTGTTTCTGAGTGCCGCCGACGGCTCGCTCTGCAACGCTTGGGACGAGTTCTTCTTCTGCATATCCTCGACCGAGATCGTCGCCGGCCCTGTAGCGGCAGAGGTGACCGGGACGTTGAGCATTGGTACTACGGATACAGTTCCAGCGGGAAGTGCGCTGGATCTGACCGTGTCTGCGGGCCACACCGGGAAGAGCGGCATGGAATTGACCTATGGGGTGACTGTCAAGCGTGGTGAAGCAACCATTGGCTCAGTTTCGGCCGACAGCCCTGAATCAGTGACTATCCCGGTGCTCGCAGGCGACATTCTTCAGATCCACATCGCCTGTAGCGATGCTCACAACAGCGTGCTCGGACTGCATGAGACGCTCACATTTCCGTTTATCCTGGAACGGGCTCCTCAAATACCCTTTGACTTCGACCAAGATCGCGATGTAGACCTCGACGACTTGGCCGTGTGGCTGGCCTGCGCCACCGGCCCGGCAATTCCGTATCATGCAGAACAGTTACCATCGGGCTGCTCGCTCCAGGCGGACATCCCAGGGATCCTGCCGGCCGACTGGGACCGGGATGGTGACATTGATCAGGTTGACTTCGGCGCCTTTCAGCGTTGCTACAGCGGAGCGGCCCCGGCCAACCCCGCGTGCGCGAATTGACCGCGGTGGAGGTGCGCCTGTTCGACACGCGCGTTCGATGGAGGAACTTCTGTCCCATCGGTCGGCACAACTGTGGTGGAACAGTTTAGTTCGTCGCTAAACCAGCGGGCTCCGGCGGTTCATTCCGTCGGAGCCCGGGTACAACTTCAGGCAACCAGGGGGGGAGGGAGAAGCGTGTTGGATATCAGCTCACCTCGACGACGGAGTTCAGCTCGCCGAAGGGGTTTGATTCGACATACGTGTTTCCAGCGTCGTTCTTCCACTGCCCGTCCACGACGAAGCGGTAGCAGTAGCGGCCCGGCTGGAGGGGCAGCAAGGTGTGGAAACAGTCCTCCCGGCCGTTGCGCATCATCGGGGTGGCCTGGGACGACCAGCCGTTGAAATCGCCGGCCACGTACACCTGCTGGGCGCCCGGTGCGTGGGCGACGAACCAGACGCCTTCCTTGGTGGCCCGCGTCCCGTAGATCTCGTCGATCTTGTCCTGGGTTTCCTGGGGGGTAGCCTCATGCTGCGAGACGGGTTCCGGGCCGTCGGTCTCAAACAGCGGCTTGCTGGTGGCCAGCAGCAGTTCCGCCCGCGCCTGTAAATCATCCGCCTGCCGCAGCAGCGTGGTGGCCACCATGTCCGGACCGCCCGCCGAAATGAGCTCCCGGGCCAGCCGCACGAAGTCCCGGAAGCCCATGCTGCCCGGGTCGTATTCCGTGATCGGCTGTCCGAAGCTGGCGCCCTCGCGCAGCTTGGTGTTGAAGTTGATGAACGTGTGGCACATCAGCGGCCCGAACCGGCGCTTCAGCTCGTTCAAAATCTCGCGGCCCAGCTTCGTCCGCACGTCGTACAGGTTCGCGAGAACCCGGACCTCCAGAGGGTTCTCGCGACCCGAGCGGATCTTCTCGATGGTCTCGAGCTGCTTGGAGAGCCCCTGGAGCGAGAAGTACCCCGTGTCCACCGGGATGATCACTTCGCCCGCGGCCGCCAGCGCGTTCTGAGTCAGGAGCCCGATATGCGGCGGGCAGTCGATAATGGCGTAATCGTACTTGTCTTTCACTGCTGACAGGGCGTCTGCCAGGCAATGGTCCGCTTCCGGACGCCCACTCATCTTCAGCTCGAAGTCGGCCAAGGCGGTGGTCGACGGGGACAGATCGAAGTTCGCGGTGATTTGCCAGATGCTCCGCGAGATGTCCAGCTTCTCCCCGTCGGGCCCGCCGTTGATCACATCGTGGATGCTGACCTCGATCTGTTCCTCAGGAACCGCCAGACCCAGCGCGCAGTGTCCCTGCGGGTCCATGTCCACCAGGAGCGTTCTTCGCCCTTCTCGGGCCAGGCAGGCGGCCAGATTGATGCTGATGGTGGTTTTTCCGCATCCACCCTTTTGGTTGGCAATAGCGATGGTTCTCATGATCGCAACCTTCTAACAGCGTTGATGGACGACGTGCGGGCGTCCATCGCGCCCACGTCCGCATGGCCCTGAGAGCCAATATGGCGCTTTTATCGGTCGCTGTTCGGATAAAACTTTACCGGACCTGTCCTGACTGCAAACGGTTTTTGCGATCAAAGCTTATCGCAAGCTGGGGCGGCCGTGCCGGGCGCGCTCGTCAGGCGGGTCAAAGCCTCAAATCGTCGGGCCAGGGTGTGGTCCCGGCGGCAGCGAGACTGGGATCGAGTGGCGATTTTTCGTCGCCGCTCGGGCTGGGACAATAGTTCATGAACCGCCGTCGTCAACTCACTGGCCGTGCGAAAAACGATCATCTCGCGGCCAGGGTGAAGAAGCGTGTGAACGCCGCCTGGTTCGGTATCCCAGGGATGGTGGCGAGCCAGGACCACGCATCCGCAGGTGGCCGCAGTGAGCATCGGTGCGGATGATGCCCCCGTGACGTCAGCGTGGAGGAAGTTTGCATGGCCGGCGCACAACGCCGGCCACTCCGCCGGAGCTGGGCGCGGTCCTGCGTTCAAGCCAGGAGCGGACTGCCATCCCGATCCCCGTGCAGTGATTCTAAATCCAGATTTGATAATAGCTTGGGACAGTTCCTGGAGGAGCAGCGCATTGGCTGCCGACGCCTCCAGATGCTCGCACATCTGCCGACGCGTCGATGGGTCCTCGATCTGAACCCCCGTACCGCGCTCCGCATCCGTTACCAGCATATTGACGGCAGTTGCCTGAAACGTATCGATCCGCTGGCGCAGCAGGGTGATCGCCGCTTTCCAGATTGCCGCATGCGTCGGAAGATGTATGCCATAGGTCTCAGGCTCGGTGGAATTCATATCCGCGATGATCAGGACATCATGAGACGGATCTCCTGACGGCATTCCGTCACTTTTGACTGCGGTAGCCGGCGGGATGACGGAAATTCGTCCAGAGTCGAGCCCGTGGTCGCTCATCCGGAGGAGCACATATCGAGACGTGGCAGCAGCGGCGTCGGATCCGATTCTGCTGGTGAGGCCGGCATCCAAGCCAGCTCGGCCACTCAGCCAGCAGACGGCCGGGATCGCTTCCGGAAATACGTCGCGCAGCTCGTTTCGGGTGACATCCACGAGGATGGCGGCGTCCAGTCCCTCGCGGGCCGATTCCAGCACGCGGCGGGCGCGCACCAGAGGATGCACATCTCCAGGTGTGCGCAGCGACACCTCGCTGCAAGTCCAGCCGAGCGTTGTCCCGGCTCGAGCTAACCCTTCCGCCAGGGCCCAGGTCTCCGGCGAGGCGTGCAGCGAAAGCACGATCGCTGTGCGAGCCGCTGCTTGCCCCCCATTTGAAGGGGGGTGGCGGCTCTGCCGGGAATCACGAGGAAGGCCCCATTGCTCTTTCCACGTTTGTTGCAGCGCGGCCATTGCCTGGTTGCGTTCGCGCTCACAATGCTGGTGAGCGGCTTCCACGGCCGACCGGCAGGGTTCAAGGTCGGTGGGGCTTTGCCATGGCCACATCATCAGACGGCTCGGGCAGTAGTGACCCGGGTGGTTGGTCAGCCAGTCTGCCAGATGTTCGCTCAATCCCTCAAGAGTGCATTGCAGCAGCACCAAACGGCCGGTCTCGATGGCTGCCGAGAACTCGTGGAGACAGAATGCCAGTTGAAGCGAGACCGGGTCCTGTTCCCAGACGAAGACAGCACGATGGCTGCCCAAGCGGGCTAGCAGCAACTCCGCTTCGGTGCCTTCGCCGATCCCCGGCAGAAGCACGTTGGCATGGCCGGTTTGAAACTGCTCGAGCAGTGCATGGCCCCTGACCAGGGGGATGGACGTGGCTCCGAACCATACCTGGTGTCCATCCGGCCTGAGAAGCCGGAAATTCCACTGTCCATCCCGCGTCTTGTTTGCCACTGGCTGCAAGAGAGCGCTCGCCGCAGCCCGGATTCGGTCTGCCAAGGCGGGATCACAACGACTCAAGGCCGTTATATTGCTCAGGAACACAGGGGAGTCGAGAGCAGGTGCGACGGTGGCATCCATCGGCGGCCTCGCTCGTGTGCTTTTCAGCCGGTGGTCCGGAGGCGGAGAATCATCATGGCGACCAGGAAGATCATCCACAAGCTGTAAGCCACGATCGAAGCGGTTAAAGGCCATCGCGGCAGGGGGGGCGAATCGCCTGCGGGAAGATCATTGTCCCAGATGGACTTGGGATGGGCCGTGTTCGATCCGGGCCTGGAATTTGCAGTGTCGGTCATGATCGGAGATTAGTCGGGAACGGCCTGGCTGACAAGTCCGCGGATGGCAGGCGGGTTACACTATGGTGGTGAACCTCGACGAATTGTTCAGCCACGGGATGGATTATCCGCCCGACCAGGCGGAAGACGTGTCCACGGTCGGGATCCCCCCTTCTGAGGGTGAGGACCAGCCGATAGCTGACTCGTTACCCGCCGAGACGGTGGCGGAAGGGAGTCCAGCTTCGCCAACGGCCGATCCGCTCGCACGCGCGTTGCCCGGCGGCGGGGGGGTGTATCTCTTGACCGATGAGCACGAC
>BTUC01000002.1:10725-40546 GCA_045863575.1 Phycisphaerae bacterium | reverse complement strand
TGGCTGCTGATCTCCGGCGGGCTCTGCTCAACCGTCTGCGCGGCGATCCCGGGGATGGTCCGGCGTCCCCCGCGCGTCGGCGGGCGGATCTGGGCGCCATCGTGCGGCGAATCCGCTGGCGGCCGGCCCACTCGATGTTCGAGCTGGATTTCGAGCACCAGCGCATCGCCCGTCAGATCATGCCGCCGCGCTATCTCAAGGACATCGCGCTGCCCCTGTGCTGGTTCGTGCACGTGGACGTCGAGGCCCCCTTTCCCCGGTTTGTCCCCGGCAAGGCATTGCGCTCTCCTCCCGGCGTGGACTTGGGACCGATGCCCACGCAGGCTGCGGCCACCCGGCTGGTCGAGTTGCTGGAGGATGCGTTCGACTTGTGCCGCTACTACGAGGTGCTTCGCCAGGCGCCGAACGGCCAGCGCTGCGCTTACTTCGACATGGGTAAATGCCCCGCCCCCTGTGACGGCACCATCGGAATGGAAGCGTATCGGGCCAGCATCGGCCAGGCGCTCACTTTCGCCGCGGGTCAGCGTTCGACCGCATTGGACGAGTGGCACCGCCAGATGAGCGCGGCGGCTTCGGAGCTGGCCTTCGAGCGGGCCGCGGCGCTCAAACAGCGAATCGAGCGCGCGGCGAAGTTAAGTCACGAGGACTACCGACACCTGCGCCCGATGGACGCTTTCCGTTACCTCGTTGTTCAGCGCGGTCCTGGTACTACCTGGATCAAGGCGTTCCTTGTATCCGGCGGCCGGATCGAGCCAGCAGCCCCCGTACGACTCAAAGATCTTGAGGGCGCGGTGGAGTCTTGGATCGAGCGGTTGAAAGGGGAGGTGGCCCCAAAGACTTCCATAGGGACTCCGGCGCAGACCCTGACCACCGACGAGTGCATCCGGCTGATGGGGCGTTACCTCTTCAGGAAGGAGCCGCCGGGGCTGTTCCTCCACGGATCAGAGCTGCTTCAGCCGGATCGGGTTTGTGCTAAGATTCGGTCGCGTTTTACCGTCCCCGCTAAGCCGGCTCCGCGGAACGAGATTCAGCCGGTGTCTCCACCGCCGGGCGGATAATGATCAACACGGCGCCCGGGGGGCCTTCCTAAGATCCCCGGCCGCGGCCTCTCTCGCCACCACTTAAGAGTTCCTCGCGGTCAGGTCGCCGTGCCGGCCGTAGCCCTGCCGGTGGCGGTCCGAGGGCCACTTGTGGCCCGCGCCTCCCGGCTCGTCCTTACGGCCATCAACTGCCGGATGGCGATCTGACCGCCGCCTCGGCCGACCGTATCACTGCATCCTCAACCGCTTACGAGAAGATCGGCAGCGACTGGTGGCTGACCACTTCGAGCCAGGTCCACGCCGACGACAGCGGGACGGCGCCGACGTCTTACCAGCGACGGCGGCTGACCAACTTCCCGGCAGGCACGATCGGTGAGACGCGCGTCCAGGATGCTCACGGCAACGTGAACATCACCACCGAGACGTTGCTCCTGGCCGACAAGCGGGTGACCCGGAGCGTCAATCACTGGGACGCGAACTACAATGAGGTGCTGGTCACGCGCAACGGCCTGCTGCAAACACATCACGCCAAGACTGGCTGGCTGCTGTTCCGGTACGCCTACGATCCACTGGGCCGGCGGACCGGCGTGACCGACGCCCGCGGGCTGACCACCACGACGGCGTACCGCACGGCCGTTCCCAAGGGGGCCATCGACTACGAACAGGACTCGGCCAGCCACGACCACGTACGGCTACCCAGTTATGATTACGACGCGTACGGACGGCGGACGGAAAATGCACACGTTCCAGGGTGGCAGCTCGTGGAACGCGGATACCTGGCCCGCCGAGCCCGGCACGGCCGATGTGACCTGGGGGGTCTACCAGGAGACCACCTGCCTGCTTACCACCAAGACCCAGGCTTACGGAACACCCGGCGCTAGGCTATCCTGTTTCGGGCGATAGATGAACGTGAGTAGGCTCTTTCCGCAGAGGTAGTCCAATGAAGGTGTTTCTTGTGTTTTGCTGGGGACAGGAGGCAGATCATCCAGCTTGCCCACTTGCTGGCGACGATTGGGCCTGGCTGATTTGCGCTTCAAGCCCGAAGGAGGCCGGCCAAATGGCCGATGAGGACGTTCGGCAGATCTATCCTGACGATCCTGAAAAATGTGCGGAGTGCATCTATGAGCTCTGCGAATGGCCGGCCTGTACGGACAAGAGGGCGATATGTGGCCCGTTAAAAGGCAGGTCCTTCTACCACGGTCCGGAAACCGGTGATTGCTGGCAAGTTGTCCATCCCTGAGCTTCACGGCCAAGCCGACTTGAAGTGCCGCGGGGGTCATCAGCATGGACGCGTCCGACTGCGCCGAATCTACCAACGGGCGATACGCGCGGTTCGCGCTGCCGGGAACCTGCCTCTGCACTGCTCATGAGCTTGCAGCTTCCCACGTCTGGCTTCTGCCTGAGCATCCGCCGGCCGTGCCGTTTCCAGCTCCGCAGAGAGGGGAGCGGCTTTGAGCTGCTCCCCTTCCCGGCGCGCCAGGCATGTGCGGCGAGTACGTCCGATGGTGTGATAGTGAGGGGGCCGCGAGGCCCCCTCCTGCTCGATTGCGTCGGCTACGGATTAGCGGTCAGACGCCCGTGCCGGCGGTGGCCTTGCCCGACAGAACTCGACTCGTCCCCGCGGCGCGAGTGCTTCGATTCGACCTCTCGGCCATGAGCTCCCGGACCTTGTCGGCCGCTTTCTTGCCGGCGATGAAGGCGTGGTCTGAGTTGTAGTATTCCCACTCGCTGTAACGGCCGGCCAGCAGGATGTCCTGCTCTTCCAGCCAGTCCCGGATCTGCTTCACGTTCCGCGATCGGCCGTGGTCGTAGACGACATACGCGTGCGGCATGTCCACCTGGTTCGCGCACCAGACGGGGTCATCCTCCCGGATGAAGCCGACGCGCCGGCAATCGTCGATGCAACGCTGGATCAGGTCCTGACCATCACAGGGCAGCGGCTTGTGCGGTGAGTAGGTGATCTCACAGGTGAAGCCGAAGCCCCCGGGCCGGTTGCAGTGAGGACTGGCATTGCCCTGCACAAAGATGCGGTGGAATACCGTGTCCTCGGGGTAGTAGATCCAATGCTTCTCGGTGAGGTTCTCGCGGCCCACGGCAATGTTGACGCAGCGAACCGAGACGTAGCGCAAGCCGGCGGCCGCCTGCCGGACGGATGCGGGCACCTCGTCACCCATGCTCCCGATCAGCACCGGCAGAGGCATGGTGCTGATCAGGTACTCGTAGCGGATCTCCTCGCCATCTCGCGTGGTAATGGTCTTGCGACGGGGCGATACACTCTTGACCGCTGTGTTCAGCCGCAGGCGGTCCTGCACGTGCGGCAGGAAGCCGTTCATGAGTGCCTGGAATCCGCCGCGCAGCGGATAGCCGAACCGCGCGTTGGGACCCATGGGGGCGGGGACGGGCTTGAGGGCTCCGTCGATCATCTCCTCCAGATCCGGCAGAGGAACCCGCCCGCCCAGCCAGGACGTTTCCATCTCGGTCAGCGGCACGGCCCACAGCTTGCGGTTGTAGGGAATCGCGAAGTGCTTCGCGATGCCCGCGCCCCACACCCTATAGATGAACTCCTCGAAGTTTCGAGGCTCACCGGAAGCATCCGACCCGTTCCCGTTCCCATTGCCGTTGGTGTTCTGTGGTCTGCCCAGGCGGGCCGTACTCTCCATGAGCCCGTCCGCGCAGCAGTCCTTGGCGTCACCAGCCGCGCAGCTGGAGGCAACTGAGCGTGTCTCCGCGAGCGGCCTGGAGTGGCCATTGGTCGTTCGTGCAGAGCCTGGGGCATGGCCGTTGTTGCCGTTGACTTTGCCGTTGCCCGCGGGCGGGGTCGCCCCCTGCGCTTCGATCTTCAAGGATGCCTCCCGGCCGTTGCCGTTGCCGGAAGCGGTCGAATTGCCGGAGGAGGCTTTCTTCCTGATCGGGCCGAAGCGTGCCTCAATTGCGCCGACAATACACTCCTTGATCACCTCAGGTGGAAGACCGTAGAGGGCGCCCTGGAACGGGTAGCGTGTGTAGACGCCCTTGCTGAAGATCCAGGCCTCGCGGTTCTGCCAGTGGACGTTGTCTCCCAGGAGCTTCTCGTAGAGTTCGTGCACGTAGGGGTCGTTGGAGAACATGATGTGGCCGGCGTAATCGAAGGTGAAGCCCCCATCCTCAATGGACCGGCACCAGCCGCCGACGCGCTCGTTGCGTTCGAGCAGCAGGGCGTCGGAGCCCAGGTGGTAGGCGGCGCTCAAGCCGGTCGGGCCGGCGCCGACCACGACCACGCGCCCTGCGGATTCGTCTGAGGAGGCGGCGGGCTGCCGGGCGGATGAGGCGCTGAGAGTCCGCCGGGCCGCCACGACCGCCTCGATCTGATCGGCCATGGCCCGGGCGGTCGTATCCCAGGACGTTCTGGCCAGCACTTTGCGCATTTCGGCCGTTCGTGCGGCGCGGTCTTCCGGCGTGGCGCTGAGCGCCTGTTCGCAGGCTGCGATGAACGTGGCCGCGTCGTCACCCAGGCGGACGATGTGGCCGTAGGGCTCGGCCACGTCGGTAATCGGCGTGCTGACGATCGGCTTCTCCGCGGCCATGTACTCCAGTGTCTTCGTGGGGCTGATAAACCGAGTCGCTTCGTTGCGCGCGAACGGCAGCAGGCAGACGTCCCAACCCTTCAGATAACCGGGCAGGGCTTCGTAGGGCCGCTGACCGAAGTAGTGGATGTTGGTGTGCCGCGGCAGCACTCCCGGATCGATCTTGATCACCGGGCCAACCATGCAGATCTGCCAGTCCGGGTGGGCTCTGGCCATGGCATCCAGAAGCTGAAGGTCCAGCCGCTCATCGATGACGCCGAAGAAGCCCAGGCGCGGACCGGCCAGCGCCGCCTGGTCCTTGGGCTCCTGCGCCAGCCCGCGGGCCTTCCCAAAATGGGCGGCATCCACGCTGCTGGGGAAGCAGTGCACGTTGTGGTGGCGGCTGCGTTTCGCCTTGTAGAGGCTCGGCCCGCCGGTGAACACGACATCTGCCGCATGATAGAGGGCGGCTTCCCGCTCGAGCAGTGCGGGCGGCGCGCCACGGAACGCCGAAAGCTCATCCATGCAGTCGTACACCACGCCGGCCGGCTTGAGCCCCGCGAGCAGGGGAAGGGCCATGGGGGTATAGAACCACACGACGTATTCGTCGAGATGGGCGCGCTCGCGCAATTCTCTCAAAAGGCAGTGCAGGGCCGGCATCTGCTCATCAGCGAATCCCGGCGCCGCCACGGGGGTGAGAGGCCGGCAGACGAGGACGTTCGGTTCGGGTTCGGAGAAGTTCCATCGCGCTTCGCCGCCTGGTTCATGCTGGGGTTCCTCGACAAAGAAGACACGGCGTCCGGCCGCCAACCGCGAGATCAGATGCTGGGGGCGCTGATAGACCCAGTCCCACCGCAGATGAGAGAATACGATTATGGGCAACGAATCTTTCATGGATATCCTCCCGTTTATGGTCCGCAGACCCATGTTTTCTGCCGGCGCCTCGCGGCGCGCAGTTCGTAGCTTCCCCGGGGCGCGGGCGGCAGCACCGGAGGCGGGTTGCTTTCAAAAAACCGTGGCGACCGGCCGAGGGCCGGAGGAGGCATGTGAACGCGGTGATCCGCAGGTCGGCGACGCGTGGAACCCATGCAACCGGCGTACTCGGCCCGGCTGAAGCTGGTCAGTCCTGCAGACGGATAGTTTCTTCCGCGTGACGCTCATCGCGCCATGCTCCGGAGGGCGGAACACTTCGTCAGGATGCATGCAGACGTGCATCCCGAGTCTCGCCGTCATCCGCCTCGTGCGTCTGGAAAGCAGGTGCGATTCACTTCGTGCGCCTCGGTAGATGTAAGCCCCGTCCCGCCCGAATGTCAAGCCGGGAAGGGTGTGGGCATTAATGCTTCTAATTAGAGATTAAATCGGCTTGAAACGATTAAGCACCTGCCGCGGGAGTGCGGCAGCAGGGCCCTGGTGAGGGCGGATCGCTGGTCACCCGCGGTCCTGCTGACTGCGGTGGTCCTCGGAGGGAATGGAGTAGTGGAACAGTTGAACCTGCATGAGTCGATCGCGCCACTTCGTTTCCACCTGCTGCTCGCGTTCACCCTTGGGGCCGGCGGTGGCCAACCTCATGCGCCGCATGGGGAACTTCGGCGTGCGGTCGGCGTACAGCAGTCCGTTCGCCTCCTGGTAGGTGTCGGCAAATTGCGTGTAGCAGAAACCGGCCAGCATGGGGATGGACCGCACGGCTTCCAGCAGCCGGCTGTACTGCTCGGCGAACTGTTCGCTGTCCTTGGCCAGTGAATAACCCCAGGTGCGCTCGCGGTCGGGCGAGCAGGCAATGCCGCCGAACTCCGTCAGGATGATGGGCAAAAGCCCCTGGAGGTTGGTGTCCAGAACCAGCAGCCGCCCGCCCGGCCGTTCGCGCTCCGCCAGCCTGGACAGCGTCTGATCTTCGCTTCCGTAACGCTCCCGGATGGTCTCGGGGTTCTCATCATAGTCGTGAATGCCAATGATGTCCGTGGCCACGCTCTCCCAGCCGTCGTTGCCAACCACCGGGCGGGTTGGATCGAGCGTCTTGGTGAGATGATACAGGGCCTGCACGTAGTGACGCTGCGTGGGGCTGTCGGGCAGATCGGGCACGCCCCAGGACTCGTTGAGCGGCACCCAGGCGATGATACAGGGATGGCTGCTGTCCCGCTTGATGGCCTCGGTCCACTCGACCATCAGCCGTTCGATCGAGCGACGCGTGAACCGGTAGGCGCTGGGCATCTCCTCCCAGACTAAAAGCCCCAGCCGGTCTGCCCAGTACAGATATCGGGGATCCTCGATCTTCTGGTGCTTGCGCACACCGTTGAAGCCCATGTTCTTGGCCAGTTCAACGTCTTTGCGTAACGCATCGTCGCTGGGGGCGGTGATTCCCGTTTCGGGCCAGTACCCCTGGTCCAGAACCAGCCGGAGGGAGATGGGACGACCATTGAGCACCAGCCGATTGCCCTGGATACCGATCGAGCGCATGGCCGTGTAGCTCAAAACCACGTCTGCGGCTTCGCCCTCTGGCGTGAGCAGCTCCAACTGGGCCTGAATCAGCGTGGGTCGAATGGGACTCCACAGCAGCTCGTTGCGATAATCGTCGATGCCGGGGTCAGAGAAGACAATCTTGCGGTGCACCTCGCCGGCCACCACGGTGTAAACGTCATCCGCCAACAGGGTATCGTTGGCCTCCAACCGCACGTTGAGGCGCATGTCATTGCGCAGCTCACCCTGGATGACTACATCGAGAGCCAGCTCCCAGCGCTCGACATTGGGCGTCCAACGCACTTGTTCAATCCACACGGCCGGCACGACCTCCAGCCAGACGGTCTGCCAGATGCCTGTCGTTCGCGGGTACCAGATAGAATGCGGGTGCAGTTGCCAATCCTGCTTACCGCGCGGTTTGGCCAGATCCGCAGGGTCGTCTTCCGCGAGCACCTCGATGACCTGTGGCCCGGATTCGTGCAGCAGGTCGGTGATATCGGCATGGAACGGCGTATAGCCTCCCATGTGCCGGACGGCCAGGCGGCCATTCACCCAGACGGTGGCCTGGTAATCCACCGCTCCGAAATGCAGAAGCAGCCGCTTGCCATCCGCCATCCGGGGCGCGCTGAAGGTTCGGCGGTACCAGCAGGCGCGGTAGAAGCCAGGTTCGCTTACGCCGCTGGCCTGGGTCTCCGGAGAGAACGGCACGATGATCTGCGTACCATTCCAAGGCACCTGATCGGGCAGATTCCAGCGCGCCCCCGGGTCGAGAGCGAAATCCCAGGGTCCGTTGAGGCAGATCCATCCGACGCGCTCGAGCTGCGGGCGTGGGTAGCCGACCGTCCGCGTCATCGTTCGGCTCGTACTGACTGCTGTAGCCACCGACTCGAACTCCTTCGACGCGGTTGTAGCGTGAGGCTGGGCCCGCCTCCGCGCCGTCACCGCGAACAATCTTCGTGAGCATTCTAGGGCTCGTGCACTGCCGAGCAGGCCGGCAAATTGCAGGCGTTCCAGGTCTTGCCGACCCGCGGAAGCTCAGCAGCCCCCCATTAAGGCGCAGAAGTGCGCCTGCTGGCGCTTCATCTCCGCTGCCAATGGCCGATAGACCGGGCGACGGCCACCCCGTCCCGCGTAGCCCAGAAGGCCGACGGGGCAGTGGCGATCATCTGCCCATCCCGGGTAATCCACCACCGGATAAAGACAGATCCCTTCGAGGGGGACGCCGGCCGTGAGTGCCTTGCCCGCTTCACGACAGATGCTCCGGAGCCACGGGGCCCGGTGGCGGCCTTCTATTCCTGTTTCGGCAATGAAAATAGGCCGCTGGTAGCGCTCGTGGACCTCAGCCAGCAGGTTGGAAACGGGTCGGTACCCGGCGTCTGACGGCTTGAGCATTCGCACAAACTCGCCATGGCCCGCGTGCAGCCACTGGTTGTGTACATAGTAGTTGACGCCAATGATGTCCAGGTACTCAGGTTTGCCGCCCAGTTCGGGTGCCGCTCGTCCGGCAATCATGTCCCAGGCAGCGTACTGGGCCAGGCGGTATTCTTCGGCCTGTCGGCAGTCCTCCGGATTGTCTTGATGACCCACCACATTGATCATGGGGTCGACCAGGCAGAAGCGGGCCTGAGGAGCGACTTCCCGGACGGCCTCAATGGTCTCAATGGTGGCCCGTACCAGCGCTCGCTTGAGTTCATCGCCGCGGTGCGTGGCGAACGGCGGGAATTTGCCTTCCGTCCCGCCAATCCACGAGAGAAATGAAATCTCATTCACGGGTACGACGAATGGCTGTTCTTCACCTTCTTCCAGCAGGAGCCGGACAAAAGCCTTGCTCAGGGCGGCCAAGCGGCGCGGGAACTCAGCGGTGAACGGGTCCAGGTCGTCGGGCCACCCGTAGTGGCAGAGATCCCAGATGACCTGAGTTCCCGTCTGGCGGGCGGCACGCACCAGCGGGAGATCGCAGGCGAAGTTGTACTCCCCGGGCGTCGTCTCGATGCGATGCCAGCGGATCCCGTCCCGGACGGTGCGAATGCCGAACCTCTGTAAGGCGGCGTAGTCCTGCCGCGCCCACTGGTCGTGGTTCGTGGCGGCGATCACATCCAGTCGGGGCCCCCCCTGGTATCGGAAGTGGCAGGAACATTCAAATCCGCCAAGGAAGAAGCTTCGGAACAGCCGGTTGTGCCGGGGATGTCCCGCCTGTACACCGAGTTCCAGCGGCTCTGCGATTCCGGTCGCGGCCAATGAGGTATCCATCAACTGCAAGGGGGATGGCTCCTTCTAATGCCGGTCTCGTTAGCGCACAGCAGCCCACGCGTGCGCTGCGGTCCGGGTCGGAATGATTTTAGTAACCTGCCGGTTCACGCGTCGCCTCTCGTGAGACCAGGATTTCGCCCCAATCGGGTACTCCTGCAGGACGGCCGGCGCCGCTCCCATCCAAATCTATATGTCCCCTGAACCCTGCTGAGCCGGGGGGTGGACGAACAAGAACCGCCGCGGGTTTAAGGTGCCCGCGGCGGTCCATGGTGTATCACCTGATGATGATTGTCGCTGAGGTGCGAACGGCACCTCCTGGAAGAAGCTTGATCAGGCGTGGCGCCGACGGCGGAAGAGTACCACCATGGGCAGGCCGAGCAGGGCCAGCGTGGCCGGCTCGGGCACAACCGTGATGTTGTCAAACGCACCCACGGCCGGGAAGCCACCGAATCCCGGAACCGCGCCAACCTTGAGCCCGACGTACATGATCGGGGCGGTGGCGACCTGCGTGTTGGGGTTCTGCTGCGAGTTCAGGGCAGACTACCAGCCGAAATTCGGGCCGCCGCCCAGGCCGCCTGCGTCGCGCTTGGCGATCACCGCACCGGCGACCGGCGCATCAAGCTGATCGTAGATCGGACGACCATCGTCACTGAAGAACATCAGCTCGATCCAGCCAATCTGGCTGCCGGACCAATCCCCCGTGATCGTATAGCTCTGGCCCACGACAGCCGGAATGGCCTGATACCACCCGAAGCTTTTCCCGCCCGCTCCGTCGTTGATGGTGAGCTTGCCTGCGGGAGCCGGATTGCCATCACCAGCATCGACCGACCATGCATGATTTCCGCCCCAGGGCGATGCCCACTGGGTCCAACCAGTCTCATCGCCGGTTGACCAGTCGCCATTCACCACCAGAACAGCGTTGGCCGGGGCCACGAACGCCGCCACCACCGCCAGTGCACCGATGATTGCCATCTTACGCATGTTCACTCCTCCTTTTTTTGGCTGCGATTTGCCTGTGAAAGATGCAGCCCCTCATTCGGCGGCTTGTTACAGGCCGCCCAGCGCGAAAAGCGAATTACCGGACCACACGGTTCCGGTTATACGCGAAGATGAAAAGAGCGAAGACGATCGGTCCTGGTCGGAAGGGAATTGGCAAGAATGCGCACGAATGCTGCAGAATGCTTTTCTCCCTCAATGTCTTTCCGACCTCCGGGCCAAGTCAGCCCGGTACGCTCTTGCAACGGCCTGATGCCGAATCAGAAGGAATCAAACTCCGGCCTCTGAGTTTTCTTATACCTCGCTCGCGACGAGCATTCAAGAGGATTGTTGTATTTTGCATGGATATTTTGACGGCCCGGTCTCCTCCCGCACTAATGGGCCGCAGCTTCTCGTTGAAGTAAAATAGAAAAACGCCGCGCCCCGAGAATAGGGCGCGGCGTTTCAGTTAGACAAACAGGGAGCAGCTCAGCCCGGGCCAAGACTCATGCACATGGTCCGTCCGGGCTTCGTGCTGGTCAGGCCTGACGCCGACGGCGGAAGAGCAGCATCGGAATCCCCAGCAGGGCCAGTGTGGCCGGCTCGGGAGTCAGGACAGCCGCGTCAATCCAGGTGGCCACGGGGACGCTATTGACGGCGCCAACCTTGGCAAACACCGTGACCGTAGGGGTCGTGACCGAGAACGGGAGGTCAACGGCGACCCACTCATCGGCGGCGCCGGAATCGCGCTTGTAGAGGACGATCGCTGTGCCGGCGTTCGGGTTGGTGTTGGTGCCGGGCATGACACCGAACTCATGCCAGCCATCCTGCCAATTGCTCGAGGTGTTGCGGCCGGTGTGCACCAAGCCCTGCAGGTTGATCGTCTGGCCGATCAGGGCAGATGTATCCACGACCTGGTAGATGCCGCCGGAACCGCTGTTTCCGTCAGTCACCCGGGCGGAGTAGTTTCCTTCCGGTGTTCGATCGGTCGGATTCCAGAGGGTGGCGTCCCCGTCTCCGCCCACGGCGCTGCTCACGCCGCCGCCCCAACCATCCTGATAGTGAGTCCAGCCGGTCAGGTCGCCAGTCTCGAAACCGCCGTTCACCAGCAGATTCGCGCTGGCGGGTGCGACGATCGTCGCTGTCAGCAATGCACTCAGAATCACGTACTTTCGCATGTTCACTCCTCCTTCTTCCGGCAAGCCCTATTCCGCGAGATGCGATCTGCGCAAGCTTGCCTTCAACGATTTGTCGAAACGAACCCCACTGGTTCGGTCGCACTCAACAAGATTGGGAGCGAGGTGAGAGATTTGAGAGGCCGGGAAAGTACGGAATGACTACAACTTTCCCTTGCCCTCCGAGCCGCGACTGGCGGCATCTCCGCGCGCTCCTTTCCTCACCGGACACCTGCGTTTGGTGTCTCTCCCCCTGAATTACATCCTGTTTTACCCGATTACATTCAGCAGATCAAGAGGTCACTTTGTAAATCTGGTTAAAAATTGATCTGAGATACCATTGTCGGCGCGCTCGTGAGTCCCAGAACCGCCATGATGCTCCAGGGTTGATCCAGGACCGGGTTTCCGCCATCCTCTCCTGCTGTCGTCCTGGGCAGCAGGGCTTCCGGAGAGCAGAAATGGGCTTGATTATCGGACATACGGGTCGGCTCGCATGGGTCGGGCTGGCAGGGCTACTTTCCATCCTCGGGGGTTTTGGTAGCGCAGCTTCCGAGGGGGCGCCGGGCCCCTGGGTCCGCCCCGGTTACTCGCTCACGGTGGTTGTTGACGGAATCAAGACTCCGCGATTCATGCGGCTGGGATCGGATCAGACGCTGTACGTCAGTGTTCCAACTGATGGTGAAATCAAAGCTTGCCGCGATGCGGATGGGGATGGTCATTACGAACAGATCACGACCTTCCTCAAGGCGGGCCCGTCGGTGCACGGGTTGTGCTGGCACGACGGCTGGCTGTGGTACTCCCTGTCGACTGCCATTGGGCGGGCCCGGGACACCGATGGGGATGGCCGTAGCGACGAGCACGTCATCGTGATCCCCGAAGGGCGTTTGACTAAAGGGGGCGGCCACTGGTGGCGGTCGATCCTGATCCATAAAGGGCGGCTGTACACCAGCATCGGGGACAGCGGGAACATCACCGACGAAGCCGACACCAAGCGCCAGAAAATCTGGTCCTACGCCCTCGACGGCAGCGATGAGAAGCTTTTCTGCACGGGCATCCGCAATACCGAGAAACTCGTCGTCCGGCCGGGTACCGATGAAATCTGGGGCATGGATCACGGCAGCGACTGGTTCGGAAAGGAACTCGGGGAGGGCGGTGAGGCCGGCCAGCCGATCACGGATCTGAACCCTCCTGAAGAGATGAATCACTATCGGGAAGGGGGCTTCTACGGCCATCCTTTCATCGTGGGCATGAGATTGCCGCGCTACGAGTACATGGAGCGGGAGGACATCGTCGCCCTGGCCGCCAAAACCACTGTTCCCGAGTGGTGCGGCGGTGCTCACTGGGCGGCCAATGCCATGGAGTTCTACACGGCCGACCAGTTTCCCGGACATAGGGGTGACGCGTTCGTGGCTTACCACGGCTCGTGGAACCGCAGCAAGCCGGCGGGCTACTGCGTGACTCGCGTGTTGTTTGAGAACGGCCGGCCCTACGGCGAACAGAGGTATGTTCACTTCCTTCCCGAAGGCGCCAAGTCGCCGCTGGGCCGGCCGGTGGACGTGGCCGTTGCACCCGATGGGACGCTTCTCATCAGCGACGACAAAGGTAACCGGATTTACAGGCTTCGGTATACCGGTCGAGGTGAGCAGATGCGGGGGCGCGGGTCACCCGAAGCGAAGAGCGACGAGTCGGCCAGGCATGGAGAATAGGCGCTTCGGCACGTCAGACAGTCCCTGTCAGGCAAAGCTGCCGACCCGTAACCCCGGCCACATTTGAAATCCAGGAGACAACAAGATAGATTGGTCATGGTAGGGGGGAGCCGCTTTGGGAAGATTATCCCTCGAGCCGCGATGCTTCTATTTGCAGGTTGAGAGGTTCCTGCCTACGTCCGGATCCGTTCGTCATACGCTGCAGGAGGTTCTATGGCACGCAGCCTCATGAATCCACACACCGCTGCGATCGTGCTGGTTTTCGCGGCCACCGTCGCGGCCGAGCCGCCCTTTCTCTTGGAGGTCGGGCAACTACCTGGCTACCCCAACATGTGGGGAACGGCGCTCTCGTCGGATGGCGTGCGAGTCGTCGGGCAGGCGGAAGACCCGATCACAGGCGCTACCCGCCCCTGGACATGGAATGCGACGGACGGTCTCGGCCCCCTCCCTGGACCGGGAGTTGGTTTTACGAACTGGCGACCGACAGACGTGAGCCCGGGGCCCCCTCATGTCTTCGTCGGAGCGCGCACGAAGCCCGGGGTCACGGAAGCGTACATGTTTACGCCGGTCGGTCAGAATCGGCAGATCGGCCTGGGCGACCTTCCGGGAGGCGCGTTTCATAGTGAGGTGTTAGCTTTTGGGGGAGCGAGTTTCGTCGGCTACGGCACCTCTTCCTCCGGCACTGAGGCTGTTCAGTGGCGGTGGAATGCGCCGATTCCGCAGATTGAATCACTTGGCGAATTGCCAGGCGGTAGGTTCTATGGACGAGCCTTGGGGGTTTCCAGGAACGGCGGGGTTGTCGTGGGAGAGAGCTCCTCCGCCGCGAGCGGACTGTACTCCGAAGCCTTTCGTTGGACGCCGGCCGAGGGCATGGTGGGGCTCGGCGACTTTGGCGGAGGGTTGTTCAGCAGTACGGCGACGGCCGTTTCTGCGGACGGGAAGGTCATTGTCGGCAGGGGCACGTCGGCTCTGGGGGTCGAAGCTTTCCGTTGGACAGCGGAAACAGGGATGGTCAGCCTTGGATATCTCCCGGGCGGCCACGTGTACTCCGGAGCGTTAGACGTATCATCGGACGGTTCGGTGATTGTGGGCGAGGGTACGGACGGGGCTCTGATGTGGGACAAGGCACATGGACTGCGATCGGTTTCCGCCGTGCTGGCCGAGGTAGGCCTGGATGTTGAAGGCTGGGAACTGATGAACGCCTTGAGTGTTTCGGACGACGGACGGATGCTGATGGGGTATGGCTTTTGCCCGACGGAAGCATTGCGGGTGGTGACCTGGGTTGCCTATCTGGGCACATCGTACCAGACCCCGGAACCAAGTGCGCTGTTGCTGGCCTGGGCGGCTTTGGCAGCTATGGCCGTGACCCGGCTGAAGCCCCGCCGGAAACCGGATTGCTCTTGACGCCGTATGTGGCGGCGGCTCAGGGCGAAACTGTCAGTTGAGCATCCCAGGTGAGGGCATAGGACGAGAGTCCGTCGGAGGATACCACGATCGCCCAGCTTCCGGACGAGACGTTCTGAAGGTAGATGTGTTCGACGTTGTCGATCGGCGAGATGCTCTGGGCGCGAAGTGCTCCTAGTTCGAACCCCTCGGTAGCATAAAGTTTCAGGTCAAGGTTCGCCAGACTGGCTGTTGGTCGCCGGCGGCAGGCAACCGGCGGAGGCTGATCGGCGCCGCTCACGCAAACCTGGAAGACGCCGAAGTCACTTTGGTCGATATCAGCGTCATCGTCGAAATCCACCTCCCGGCATTCAGCGGGATAAGGACCCGCGTTGGCTCCCGTCGTACAAGCCCGAAAGATCTCGAGATCGGCGGAATCCACGTCATCGTCGCGATCGAGGTCCGGCGGGGTGGCAATCCTTCGGTGCCAGACCAGCATGATCGAGATTGTGCTGGCCACCTGGTTCTGCGGAATCTCGAGGAAGTAGCGCCGTTCGGCGGCGGCGATACGGCCGTAGTCCCAGCCTGTGCATGGCACCACGACTGCATTCCCGCCCGCGTGCTGGCCAGCGGAAAGAATCCTGTAACTCTTGTGGATGTTGAGGCTGCCGGCCCCGTAGCGGTAATCGAGGGGGATCGTCCCGTCCGTGCGGGGGGTAACGGTGCCTGGTCTCCAGCCCTCAGGTTTTGTCGCCCCGCCCATGAGAAGACACTTGGTCAGCATGGGTGTTGCCCGGAGACGCTCTCGTGCGGGCAGATCCGAGAACACGCCCAGCCGCTCCTGTGCCTCCACGAGCATGGCCGCCGAAGCACTGGTGACGGCAGTCGCATAGCTGGTCAGGGGGGTACCCGCAGTGGCGACCAGATCGGGCTTGCTTCGGCCGGATACATAGGTGATGGTCGGTCCGTAGCTGGATTTTCCGTTTGTCAGTCCGACGGCGATGCCGTTGTACGCGCTGCACATGAGTACCGGCATTTCGCGAGACGTCGGATCGGCTGGATCGTAGTTGTTGACGCTGGCGCATGCCACTACGCCATCGCGGTCGATGACCAGATCCAGACGCTCAATCGCGTCCGTATTTTTCTGCCAATTGAAGTAACGCGAGATCCAACTGTGGTTCTGGATCCGTCTCGACTCGATGCGGGGTGGATTCAGCCCGAATGTTCTCAGGAAACCATCCTCCAGCCAGTGGTCCGCCTGGTAGCAGTCGATGACGTCTATGCCCGGAGCGATGCTGGTGGTCAATCCGTAGCAGTAGCGCGCCACCTGGGTGGCGTGTGTGGAGGTCAGACCGAGACCGGTCCTGTCTGTGATCGCTTTGTCGGTGAACTCAGGATCGTCGGTCGAGGGCAGGAAGCGGTGCGTCTGAAGGTAGTTGCCCTCTACCTGGACTACGTCAACGCCTGCACCGCTTGGCGTATCCGCGCCCAACTGCGCCCGCAGGTCCGTATAACCGATTTCGTCCCGCCAATCCGCCCAGGCTGACGATATCAGCGCTGAGAAACAGCTCAAGATGAACAGGAACAACCTGCCTGCCGTTCTTGACATAAGCACCGGGAGTCTCTCGTCGCTGGTTTACTTCTTCTCCGCAACCTGAGTTGTAACATGGGGCGGACTCGCCGCACCACGATCTGCGTGTCCACATATACCGTGCCGGTCTTCGGCAGTTTCAAGGTGTCCACGAGTTACGCTCCGCCTGGAACCGCTTCCCAGGACCTTTGTGCATGGCTGACGCCGCCAGCGGAATTATAACCTCAGAATGCTACAACCACCCAGGAATCCTTCACGTAATCAACGGCAGCGACCCGGAGAGCGCTGAGCCCGTCCGGGTCGCTGTTGGAGTGCCGCCTTGTTCCGGGCGATCAGCTCTTCTTCTCTTCCTGCTTGCGGGCAGGCGCTTCGGGTTTGGCCGGAGTTGCCTCCACGCGCCGGCCGTTGCCCTCTGCGGGCGGGGCCGTCTGATCGGCGACCACCTCGGAGATCACTCTCTCGAGGACGGCCGGTTCGACGTGCTGCCCGGTCACCTTCTGCAATGCCGCGGCCAGGGAACCGCCCATTCCGGTCAATGCCCGACCGGCGATCTGCTGCACGTCTTCGGGCAGTGAGGCCTTCAGCCCGTTGAGCATCTGCCCGTAGCCGGCGGCCTGCATGAACCGCCCGGCCATGTTGGACAGCGTGGTCGGGTCGCCAAAGATCTGCATGTTGGCGTGCGAGAGCATGTTGCCGATGGCTTGGGCGAAGGCTTTCTGGACTTCCGCGTTGGCCTGGATCTCCAGCTTGGAGACCTCGAACTCGAGGGCCGCCTCGCCGAAGGTCTGCTTGTTCTCCAGTTCCTTGCGCTCGACGTCGACGCGGGCCTGCTCGACGGCCACGCGCTCGCGATCGACGGACACGTCCACCATCTTGACGGCCTGGTCGCCCTCGGCGCGGCGCTTGGCGGCCTCGGCGTCCGCCTGGGCCAGCACCAGCCGGGCCTGCTTCTGCTTCTCGGCGGCCTGCAGCTCGCCCTCGGCCTTCTTGACCTGGGTGTAAGCGGCGACGTCGGCCTCAATCTGCTGGCGGTACCTGGCCACGTCCACCTGCTGCTTCTCCTCGATCATCTTCTTCTGCGCTTCGCGGTCGGCCTCGGCGGTCACCGCCACGGTCTGGACATTCTGCGCCTCTTTTTCGCGCTCGGACTCGGCGGCCTTGGCCTTGGCCTCGGCGGCCGCCCGGGCGGCTTCCTTCTCGGCGATGGCGATTTCGGCCAGACGCTTGGCGACCTCGACCGCCTGCTGACGCGCGGCCTCGGCCTCCTGCACTTTCTGGTCGCGCACAACCATCTGCGTTTTAACCTGTCGTTCCCGCTCCACGTCCGCGACCTGTACCGACTGGTTCTTGAGAATCTCCGCTCTCTTGACGGCCTCGTCTTTCTGCACGGCCGCCAGTTCGACCTCGCGGCGCTGCTGGATCTCGTACTCCTGCTGTTCGCGAAGCTTGGCCGCCTTGATGTTCGCGATCTCGGTGGCCTGCATGGCCTCGGCCTCCGCCTGGTCCTTCTCCAGCCCCAGGACCTCCTTGCGGATGCCGACGTCCTTTTCCTTGATCTGCCGCTCGGCGTCCCGGTTGATCCGGTTGCGCTCGACGTTCTGAGACTGCGTGATTTCGGTAATTTTGCGGAGCCCCTGGGCGTCGAAAACGTTGCGTTCGTTCAGGCTCTCCGGCGGCGTCTGGTCGAGCTGGCTGATGGTCACCGTTTCCAGCTTGAGACCGTTCTGCAGGAGGTCGGAGGTCAGGTTCTCGAGCACCGCCGAAGCGAATTCATCGCGCTTGACGTGCAGCTCGAGCAGATCCTTGGTGGCGGCCACGCTGCGCAGAGCGCTGACCAGTTTCTCGTAGACCAGATCGGAGACAGCCTGGGCGTTGACACTCTTCTCACCCAGCGACCGGGCGGCTTGAAGGATCGCCTCCTTGTTCGCGTCCACGCGAATGTAGAACTCGCTGGCGATGTCCACGCGGAGATTGTCACGCGTGATCAGGGCGTCCTGCCCGACGCGCTTGACGTCGAGGCGCATGGTTTCCATGCTCACCTCGACGAGCTGGTGCACGACCGGGATGACGAAGGCGCCGCCGTCCAGGATCACCTTGGCGGAACCCATGCCGGTCCGCACATAGGCCTGATTCGCGGCCGGCTTGCGATAGAAGCGCGCGATCAGCAGGCAGAACGTGCTGATCACCAGCAGCGCCGCTCCCAGCGGAATCAGGACCCACCGGTAAGCCCCGAACTGATCCTCGAGTACGATCGGTAGAACGATCAGGGCCATGCCGAGGAACACGATGCCGGTGAATACTTGCATGTCGCTGCCTCCTCTCGAAATCTCATCCACGTATCCGCGCCACAAGCTCCCGCCGTATGCTCACTTGCTCATGCTCGTCCGACGACGAACAGGTCGCGTTCGGAAATGTACCGGATCAGCACGATCTGACTGCCTTTCTCGATCGATGGGGCTCCGGTCCGCACGCGGCAACCCACCACGTGCAGCGTTCCGTGCTTGTCGAAGAGCGAAGCCTGGCCGAACTTCTCGTTCACCGGTAGGGTCGCCTTGGCGGTCATGCCCACCAGTTGTCGCTTATCGATAGCTGTCGTGGAGAACGAGGGCAGGTAACGGCTCATGAGAGAGCCTACCGCGCGCAGTACGACGAAGCCGGCCATCAGCGCGATGAGCAGACTGACGGGGAACAGGCTGGCCACGTCCATGCCGCGTTCCACGAACAAGCTGTTGCTCAGCCACCCGACGACTCCCGCGGTGTAGCAGAGCAGCATGAGCGACATGGACAGGGGAATCTTGCCCAGGCCGAAGAGCTGCGCCGCCGTCCCGACCAGGCTGGGGACATGGGCGACCGCGGCGCCTGCGTGGGCATCCATGTCCCCATCGGCATCCGCACCGGCGTCGATATCCCCATCGGCATCCACGTCCGCGTCAACATCGGCATCCACATCCACATCCGCGTCGACGTCCACATCGGCATCCGCATCGACGCCGCCTTCGCCTCCCAGGCCGATCAACTGGAGCAGAGTGAAGAAGAGTCCCACGCCGAAGAACACGACGAACACGGCGTTGTACCAGGCGAAGAGCGAGGCGCTCTGGGCCAGCATTTGGGAGGAAACCACAGGTCACCCCTTTCTGCCAGCGGTGGCAACCGGCACGTGACCACATCCGCAACCCCCATCTTCCATTGTCGCCGGGAGAGCCGACCTCCGCAATACGCGGGTCGCACTCCCGGGGCGGGTGACGCCACCCGCATCAGGTCACGTGTGGCCACGTGCCGTACCCCGGTCTGTTGCCAGTTGAACCATAAAGTTCATCGGCATAGTCCGCAATTAGAATCGGGGGGCATCTTTATACCCGGCTTCTTCTGGCGGACTGCCCGGACTTCTTTCGTCCACTCCAACCCGCCAGTTCCGTAGCGGCCGGTGTCCCTGCCGGCCATTGCGCGCACGAATCACCGGCCGCGAATTCGAGCCCGGCGTCGTCCGATACCCCCCCGCCCCCCCCTTGGAAAGGGGGGGAGAGCTGGCGTTGCGGAACTGAGGAAGTGAAAGGGGCTCTAACCCGGTCGGATCAGTTCCATGGGCGCTTCGGCGGTCCGGCCTGGTTGGGGCGGCTCGATGGGCAGGAACCCAGGCAGAGGGCCGCGGATCACCGTTTTGGCGCTGACCTGCACCTGACCTTCCCAGGCAGCACCCACCGGTGCGGCCAGTTGGACGGTGCCGTCAATCAGTTCCCGCACGCGCTCTGGATCCACTGCGGAACCTGTGGCCAGGCACCAGCGGTGCAGCGGGATGAGGAATCGCCGCTCCTGCGGATCGGGCGTCATGAACTGGCCTGTGCCCGCTTTGAGGTAGAACACCTTGCCGACTTGCTGGACCTGGACAGCGAATGGAGCGGGGGTGTCCGCAATCAGGAGGTGGAAGCCGCCGGTCAGCAGCGGCCATGGCCGGCAGAGCTCATTGAGGCGTTGGATCTTCTCGGCATCGGAGGAGGGCTCGGAGAGGCGCGCAATCACCGCCTGATCCAGCCCGAACAGCAGCACCAGGGCCGTGGCGGCGGATTGACGCACGCTGCTGTCTGCGTGGTTACTCAATGTTGTCAGCTGCCGGGGCCCGAAGGCCAGCAGCGCGTCTCGGGCGGCACGGGCGCTGTCAACCGATTCCGAACGAGCTGCGGCCACGAGCGATTCGAGTTGAGTCGCCCGGCCGGCTCCAATCAGCAGGATGGCCGCCCGTCGGATGTACGGGTCGCGTGCGGAGAGCATCCCGACGAGGCGCGGCAGGTTCGCGTCGCTGACCGCGCCGACGTGTTTCTCCGCCAGCAGGTACTCGTCCGCGCCGTCACGGAGCTGCCGCGCGACCTGGGTTGCCAATGTGGTGTCAGCGACCTCGTCTCCCAATTGCTGGGCGCTGCGGCTGATGGCCCGAATGCCCCAGTAGACGCCCAACCCCAGGACGAGCAGAACGGCGACTACGGTAATCGACCGCCACGGCAGCATGGCCCCAAAGGGGATCTTCTCCTCGGTAATCTGCGTCCGCGAGCGGTGGACGACGCCGGTGACCTGGTTGGCTCCGCATTCGGGGCAGCGCAGCGCCTCGGGCGGCAGGGGAGCATCGCAGATGATGCAGTGCTTCATCTCCTGGCGTTCTTCGGGCGGCGGCACGCCGATCCACGAGTCTTCGGCCAGATCCTGGCTCTTCCACGCGAAGGGGGGGCGCGATTCGCCGATCTTGAACGCGCGATGGCACTTGGTACATACGGCGGTGACGCCGAAGGCTTCGACCTTCGTGCGGTAGCGGCGCTGACAATGGGGGCATTGGACTTTGACCACGGCCAGTCGTCTCCGGTAACGAGCCCATCATACCGGCTGAACAGGTCCACCGAAACCGTAAGCAAGGAGCCGCGGGCTTCAGCCCGCGCGGCCGTTCGTAGTGAGAGAACGGGGCTTTGTCTCTTGTGCGGACCAGCCTGGACCAGCAGGCTGGAGGCGCCAGCCGTCCTCGCGTAGGATGGGGCGGGGCCTCAGCAGGCGAACACAAGGAGGAGAACCGATGAAGATACGATTCCCATATGGACGAAGAGCAGCACTGGCGATTGCGGCCGTGCTGCTCCTGGGTTTCTCGACAGGTTGTCAGGCGGGAGACGCCGTTCTGGACGGTGTCTTCGGCGGCATCAGTGACACGGTGGCCACCGTCCTCTCCAGCGTGCTGCTGGGAGTTCTGCAGCCGGTCTGATTACAGGTTCAACTGCATGCGGATGCCGTAGACCAGCGAGCACTCGTTGCTGAATCCGCCCGGATCCATGATGACCTGCACGTCCGGCGAGATGTGCAGCCAGGGGCAGATCTGGATGTTGTAGTACATCTCCACGCCGGCTTCCTGTTGGAGGAACGACGGCAGGTCGTCGCTGAGATTCGCGTGGAAGTAGCCGATGCCGAACGTGTCTTCGTCGCGGTCCGGCAGGACACCCTTGCCCCCCATGCCGATGCTGTAGAAGTACTCCAGGGCATTCACGTCGCCGCGTGCCCATCCGAAGCGGCCGAAGAGGCCCACACCCTGGTCCGGACAGCCTTCCTCCGTGTAGAGGTACTGGTCGAAATTGTAGTAGAGGCCCACGTTGTCCGGGCTGGTGTCGAACTTCGTGAGCATGCGCACGACCTTGTTGGCCAGGTTCGGCCCCAGGAGCGACATCATCAGGGGACCGGTCTCCTTGAAGGGCGACGGCGGTTGGAGGTGCTCGAAATCCATGGAACTCCAGACGAAGCCGAAGCGCTGGTTACCCGGCAGGTCGAAGGGCTTGATCTTGAAAGACCACTCGTGAATAACCGTCGTGTTTGTCGGCCCGTGGAACGTGGTTTCGAATCCCGTCGTCTTGTTCCGACCCTCGGTGTCGGCCACGGCCGTGATGATCGACAGCCACTCGGTCGGGTTCACCACGGCTCCCGCGCCCAGGTTGGTGTACGGCAGGAACGCCGGGATGATCATGTTGTTGCGCAGCCCCGCGTTCATGAACTGCGTCCGCTCGTCGTTGGCGAACACGTTACGGTCGAACGCGCGGGCTCCGTCCAGCTTGCCGGCGATGAGGATCAGCTTGTTCTCCAGCAGGTGCTGGAAGTAGATCCACTCGGACAGCGTCATGGCGCAGCCTTCGTTGAGGCCAGGCCTGGCGGCATCGGTGTTCACCGGCAGCAGTGAACCGACCATTTCGTTGACGCCGTCGCCCCACTTGGGTTCGGCATTGAGCAGCAGCAGGCCGCCCGGCCACAGGTCCATCTTGCCGGTGTCGGCCGTGATGGTCAGATCGCCAGAGCCGGAGTACTTGATCCCGTCGCGCGTGCGGTGCCCGCCGTGGGCATTCCCTTGCAGGATTTGCGTGATATTCAGGTTGAAGGTGAGGCCCTTTTCGGCCAACTCGGTGCGCGCTCCATCCCAGTCGCCGGTCAGAAACTGGCGCTCCCAGGGAGAGGGTGCGGCCGCCGGCTTGGTGGTCGGTACTGGCGCGTCCGGAGGTTCCTGGATCGTTTCCTGGGCGTAAGCCAGACTCGTTGTGAGCAGAACGCCCAACAGGCAGGGCAGACGGCGGAGCATCATGCTGTCGTCTCCAGAACAATAGACAAGAGCGGGCTGGGCCGGTGGTTACCGCGCCAACCGAATGGCCAGAATCCCGCGTCGGTGGGGAGTGTACCTGATGCCTATGGTCAGGTAAATAGGTTTTAATGTCTATTTTGCGGTGTAAGTGGATTTAGGGCAGTTGCCCACGGTTCGACGAGAAGGCGTCCCTGATCGGCTCTAGGGTGCGCAACGTGGGTCAGCCTGGGTATTGGGGCCGGACATGCAGTTTTGGAAGATGGCCACATCCGCGCCGTCTACGTCCAGATCTGCGTCCAGCCGGGCCTGCTCGCAAGCGGAGTCGGACTGCGTAAAGCCGGGCCCTGAGAAACAGGTCTGTAACCGGCCAAAGTCCTCCTGATCGACATCACCATCGCAATCCAGATCGCCGGGTGCGGAGCAGCGGACGCGGAAAACAGCGGGAGCGAGGACCCATCCGGTTGCGTCGCCGCGCGCATCGCGAGCAGCCGCATGCACTCGCTGCTCCGATGCAGGGGCCCATGCCGGCTTAGCCGAGAACGTAAAGGTCACGGTTCGGGCGGTGCCGTTCACAGCCGTTGTCGCGCCCCGGGGCGTGACGTAGGCATCGGTGCCCCAGCCGTCGGACCGCCAGGCCCATCGACCTCCGCCTTCTGCGTTGCCCATGATGGTCCAGCCGCCGCCGTCCTGCGTGATGGCCTCGTCCGTGAGGCCCCAGGCGAACCGACCCCGGGCCTGCTGAGCGTCGGGCGTATCGTCATTGAGCAGCACTTCCACGACCTGGATCTCCGCGGCACCCTCCGCCGCGGAGGCGGTGGCGGCCACTGAGTAGGTGGTCTCGTCATTGGCCGCCAAATGGCTCGAACTGATCGTGGTGGCGCTCACCGTGGGTGGTACGTTTGGCGTGGTCCAGATCTGCACATCGTCGTAGCTGCAATCAGCTTTATGCACTTGCAGGATTGTGTACCCCGAAGCGTAGCGATGGCCGGCGTCGGTGTAGTCGATCAGGTTGACGCCGTTGAGCCAGACCTGGATGCGCCAGCCGTTCATCTGCACCCGGACCTGCTGGAACTGCGTAGCATCGGCCACGGCAGCGGGGATTTCCCGGACGGTGCCAGCGGGCGTATGGTGGAGGCCGAGGGTGCCGTTGCGGCGCAGGAAAACAAGATACCCACTCTGGAACACGCTCTGAAACCGCCCTCCGACGTGGAAGGCGAAGCCCGCCCAATTAACGCCATCGGTAGCCTCATTGACGCGCATTTTGAACGTGGCGTCGAAATCGCCCCAGGTGTGCTGGAGCACGCAGGTCTCGCCGGTCCAGGGAAAGTCGATGCGGCTCTGGCGCAGAACGCCGGAGTCAACCGCCCACCTTCCGGCCTTGACCATCCAGGGGGCGCTCAACGTCGGGTTATCGAAACGGTCCTCAAAATAGGCCGGCGTGGGTGCGGGGACGTAGGGCTGGACGGGGATGATTTCGTTGGGATACCCGTTGGCCAGCGCCGAGTAGGCCTGCCCGATGGCGGTCACGCCCGTGGACTTGACCAGCGCCACCGTCGCCCACTCGGAGTTGTCGCGCGAAACGAACCAGAACCACCGGCTGATGCCGGCTCGCTCCAGTCGGGGCAGGTAGCGCTGTGCAAACCAGATGATCCACTCTTCGCTGAGCGCCCCGTTCCACTCGCCGATGGGCAGCTCGGTAATCCACACCTCGCAACCGGCGTATCGGCCGTTATCCACCGTGTGGCACCAGTTGACAAACGGCGTGATGAAGTCGCGAATCGGTTGGTCGGGATCCTCAATCTGCGTCGGGCCGCAGTAGCTGTGAATATTCCAGATGTCGATGGGCATCGGCTGGCCGTAGGTGGTCTGGTAGTAATTCAGGACGTACTGGTACCAACCAGTCGTGTAGGCCAGGCGGTCGGCCGTCGATCCGCCGGTGATGGCGCCGATGCAGAACTTCGCGGTCGGGTCCAGCGGACTGATGAAATCGTGGTAAGTCTTGTACATCCGGGCGTACTGTTCACGCGTGAGGCCGTCCTGCGAGACGAGGTCCGGCTCGTTGGCGATGATCCACACGCGACCTGGATTGTCGGCGATCCACTGGGCGAATCGCGTCGGGTCGTTGATCTGGCCGGTGGTCTCGTTCCAGCCCCACCAGCGGTGTGGAATGCCCACGTAGTCGTAGTAGTGGTTCGGCCGGCACATCTGGGCCAGCGTGCCGGGATGCAGCCCGTTCCAGTCGTAATCGAGGCAGTCAGCCGGCATGCCCAGTTGGGTGAGCACGCCCCAGCCGGCCACGCCGTAAGGGTTCGGTGGATCCCCCTGCGCTCGTGGGGCTGTCATGGACAAGGCTGCCAATAGGGATAGGGCGGCTACGCGGCCAGGCATTTCTCCTCCTTACACTCTTTCCGCCAAAGGCGGTGTGGCACCGGCTCCAACCGGTGGGGCACCTGTTCGGTACACAGGCTGGAAACCTGTGCCACATGCAAAACCAACACCGGTCCCGATCAGTCGGCGCAGTCGCGCTCGCCTTCGCTGTTGGGCCCGCTCATGCACCCCCGGAAGATGGTGACATCCGGCTGGTTGACAAAGCCATCGCCGTTCAAGTCGAAAATCCGGCATGCGTCTGACACGCTCTGGGATGCCGTGGTCATGCACGCCTGTAGCCTGCCGAAATCGGACTGGTCCACGTCATAGTCGCTGTCGCCGTCTCCCGGCTGATGGTCGATGGCGATCAGGACTGTGCGCGTGTCGGTGTTGCCCTCGTTGTCCGTCACGCTGAGAGCCGCGGTGTGATCCCCGCTGGTCGCGTACACGTGCGTGATCGTCTGCCCGATTTCATCGGGCACGCCGTCGTTCTCGAAATCCCAGGACCACTCCGTGATCGCACCATCCACATCGTACGAGTCGGAACCGTCGAACTGCACGCTCAGCGGCGCCCGGCCGGCAGTCGGAGTGGCCTCGATGATGGCGGTGGGGCGCCCGGCCACCACAAACTCGATTCCCTCGCCGGTGCCCAGGTTGCGGCTGTACTGGCGATCGGTCGCGTTGTTCCAGTGTTCGTGGACGCCCAGGCTCGCCAGTCGTGTCGTGGCGGTGGCGTGGTTGGGGTCGTAGAACTTGCCCGACGGGGGGTTATCGGCCTGGGCGGCCTCGTGGAGATAGTCGTCGGCGGCGGACATGTGCGTATAGAGGATCCATTCGTTGTAGAGAAAGTCAAAGCCGACGGAGTCAATAGCCACCGGGTCCTGCGAGGCAAACAGGCTCGAGGTCCAGTCGTTGTTGAATGGCGGCTTGAGCCATTTGCGCGGCGAATCCTCCGTCGGGTGTACACCCGAGTAGAGTCCGTCGACAAGGTAGAGCAGGGCCTTGCCGCCGCTGTGGGCGTGGCCCATGAGATCTACCATGCAGCGGTACTGGCCGGGGCCACCGGCCAATTCGGGCAGGGTCAGGTGCATATCGTAGTAGCCGCTCTCGACGGGCGTTCGCGCCAGGAAGCCGTAGTAATTCTTTCCGCACAGCGTTACGCCGGCGCTGCTGTGCGATTTGAAGTTGGCCAGGTTGATGAAGTAGGTCGCTTGCGCGTACGGAGCGGGGATATAGTCGGGCGTTTTGCCGGTCGGCCGTGCGCTCCAGTAGAAGCGGACATCGGAGGGGAGAACCTTGGTACGCGGATTGGCGGAGTTGCCCCCAAGGTAATCCAGGTACTGGACCTGCGGGAACTCGGGGTGCAGAAGATCGTAATACTGCTTCGGAAACAGGCACACGGGGTCGCCGATGGAGATGTCCGCCGGATTGACACCGGCGGCAGTGACCAGTTGCCGCAGCAGGGCCAGCATGACCTGGGGCGAAGTGTTCATGTAGTCCACTTTGCTGACCAGGTTGTAGGTGTTCGGGTCGACGCCGCCCCAGCCGTTGGCGTGGATGCAGCCGACGAGGTTCACCTTGATGGCAATTTTTTCTCCCGGCGTGTAGCCGGCGACGATCTGCCGGCGGGTCTGGTTGAAGTGGCGGATGAGGGCATTCCAGGCGGCGGCATCGGTCGTTTGGCCGGCGAGCGTACGGAGGGTGCGGGAGAGCATCTGGTCGACTCGCGTCTGGCTCGTGTGGGCGGGCTCCCACCAATGGCCGTTACCCGGCCCGGCCCAGTCGGTGGCGTCTGGATCGTGGGCCCAGACCACGCGCCCCGGGTGCAGCCCCTGGGCTTGTCCGATCGGCTGGTTGGGCACAGGAGGAGCCGCCGCGGCCGGCGGCGTCGGGGTGTGCTGGATGGCAATCACGGCCAGCACGGCGGCGATGCTCAGGCAGCCGAACGCCAGCCGGGCACGGGACTGCTTCAGCAGCCGGCCAGCCTGGCGATAGGCCCACGCGGAGCCGATGCCGCTGCCCAGCCACAGGACGAAGCCGGCGGCCAGCGGGGCGGCCGCCCGCTGACAGGGATAGGCGGCCCGTGCGGGCTTGGGCAGTACCCGGACCAGAAACCACACCAGTGCGGCCAGGCCCGAAAAAAGAATCAGCCACCAACTCCAGAGACGCGGCGCCGGCCGCTTACCAGGCGTATGGCTCGGGCAGACGTTCTGTTGCTTGCTGCTGCCAGATGATGTCATTCCCGCATCTCCGCGACGGTGAAAGGCTCACGGTGATCGATGCGGGCATTCTACCACACGAAGGGATGGATTTCTCTATATCAGGCTGAGGAAGTCAGGGACTCGCGCCAGTAGCGGATCTGCTCCCGCGTGGATGCGGGTCCGGCGTTGCCCTCGCTACGGTAGCGATGGACGACGTTCTGCGGGCCCAGGTAGTCGTAGACGTCTTGTTCGATGCGGTCGCAGACGGCGCGGAACTCGTCCAGGCTCAGCTCGGCCAGCTCGCGACCGGCCTGCTCGCCTTGAGCGACGAGACGCCCGACGTGCTGGTGCGCCTCCCGGAAGGGGACCCCCTTGCCGACCAGGTACTCGGCCAGAATGGTGGCGTCCATGTAGCCTCGCTGCGTGGCGGCCAGAAGACGCTCCGGGTTGAATTTCGTGTGGCTGACCACGGCCGCTGCGATCTCCAGTGAGGCTTTCATCGTGTCGTGAGCGGAGAAAAGATGAATTTTGTCCTCCTGGAGATCGCGGTTATAGGCCTGCGGCAAGCCCTTCGTGAGCATGAGCATGCCGCTCAAGGCGGCATAGATACGGCCGGTCTTGCCGCGCATGAGTTCGCAGACGTCCGGATTCTTCTTCTGCGGCATCATGGAGGAGCCGGTGCAGAACGCGTCCGCGATGGAGATGAACTGGAATTCCTGGGAGCTGAAGAGGATGAAATCCTCTGCCAGGCGTGAAAGATGGCCCGCGCACAGGGCAGCGGCCGCCAGGAACTCGAGAATGAAATCGCGGTCGGAGGTGGAGTCGATGCTGTTCCGGGTGATGGCCGGGAAGCCCAGCCGGCGGGCCACGGCCCGGCGGTCGATCGGCAGCGTCGAGCCGGCCACCGCTCCACCGCCCAACGGGGAGACGTCCACGCGCTTGCGGGCATCGAGGAATCGCTCGCGATCGCGCCCGAACGCCTCGACGTAGGCGAGCAGATAAGCGCCGGCGGTGACCGGCTGGGCCCGTTGCAGGTGGGTGTAGGCGGGCATGACGGCCTCGGCATAACGCTCCGCCAGATCGATCAGCGCTTTCTGGAGTCCCGCCAGTAGCGGCGAGACATCCAGGTCGATCGCGTCGCGGGTGTACATCCGCAGATCAAGGGCCACCTGATCGTTGCGCGAGCGGGCGGTGTGCAGTCGTTTGCCGGGCTCGCCGACTTTCTGCGTCAGGGCCGCTTCGATAGCCATGTGGATGTCTTCGCAGGCCGGGTCCCAGGTGAAGCTGCCGGCCGTGATCTCGGCCTCGATTTCCTTCATGCCCCGCACGATGGCCTCGCGGTCGGGTCGGGTGATGAGCCCCTGCTCGGCGAGCATTTCCGCGTGCGCAATGCTGCCGGCGATGTCATATTTCCAGAGCCGCTGGTCGAAGGACAGGCTCTCCACGTAGCTCTCGGTGAGGGCGTCGGCGGACTGTGAAAAGCGCGCTTGCCAGCTCTTCTGCGGCGTCGAACTCATCGGTTCTCACTCCCTTCGTCTTTCGGGCGGATGGTAGCGGTGCGGCCGGGGTGGGGTCAAACCGCTTCACCGGCAGGTCGGCCGATCATCCGATGTCGAACTGCCGGCCAGTGAACCGAGGCGGTATATAATGGACGCAATGAGACACACCGGCCGTCTGCTGATCGGAGGAATACCCAAGACCGCACACGTTGTGAGCTGGCTTGATTGCTGCCCGTCCCGGTCCCTGTTGGTGTGGTCAGCCCTGAGCCTGACCGCGGGCATTCTGGCCGCTGTGGACACGGTCGACGCGGGTGCTGCGACTCAGCCAAGCGCCGATGCAGCCTTGCCCGTGGATGAAGCGCAGGAGGACCAGTTCCTGCATATCGCAGGGGAAGGATTTGATCTCAAGCGCACGCCGCACTTCCTGCTGGTCTACAACACGTCCGAGGGGCTGGCCCACAGCATGGCCAGTCGTCTGGAAGACACCTATCGGTTGATCTACCGATTTCTCGAGTTCAACGGGATTGAATCTCACCGTCCCGACCAGCGTCTGGAGGTGCTGCTCTTCGAGCAACGGGCGGAGTACGATGAGTATGGCAGAAGCCTCGGGTTCGACGCGGCCGGCACTTTCGGGGTCTACCATGAAGCCAGCAACCGCTCGGCCTTCTTCAACGTGCACACCGATCCGCAGTTTGAGCGGCTGAGCGCGGAGATTCTATCCGCTCGTCAGAATCTCACCGATCTCCAGGAACGGGTCAACGCCATCCGCGGAAACACGGCCCGGGTGGAGATCGTCTACGGCGACGGCCGGCGGGTCACCTTGACGAAGGTGCAGGCCCGCCGGGAACTGGAGTCCGCGCAGCGGGAGCTGAAGGTGCTGGACGGTCGGCGGAGCAATTACTCGGATCGCATCAATAGAACGGTCGTCCAGCACGAGGCCGCCCACCACGTCTTGTTCAACGCCGGCGTGCATCCGCGGCAGGCGCCCAGCCCCAAATGGATCGTCGAAGGCCTGGCCTGCCTGTTCGAGACGCCGCCCGGGCAGGGCG
>BTUC01000002.1:5510-10715 GCA_045863575.1 Phycisphaerae bacterium | reverse complement strand
CGCCGGGGCCGCCGCCCCCCCCCCACGGGCTCTCGCATGCCTGGGCCGGCGGGTCCCACCCGCCGCCCGGGCCGGGCGGCACGGGGGTGGCGGCCATCAACCAGTTGCGGCTGAATGACTTTCGGGAAGCAGTCGATGGCGGCGAGAAGAAGCGGCTGCTGACGGGCGCTGATTTCCTGCGGGCCATCCGTGAGAAGCGGCTGCCCTCACCAGAGATGCTGCTGGGCGGTCCGCAACTCTTCGAGCTTCGTTCGGACTCTGAGCGCGCGGCGGGCTATGCCCTGGCCTGGTCGCTGACTCATTATCTCCAGCGGCGCGAGGGCAAGGACCTGGCCGAATACCTGCGGGCGATCTCCCGCCGCGGGCCCGGCGCGCGGAGCTCGCCGCAGGAGGAGCTGGAACTGTTCGAGAAGCATTTCGGCCCCCTGGACGATTCGTTCCTGCGGCAGTGGGGCGGGTACGTGCTGCGACTGCCCTTCCGGGCCAATGAGGGCCTCTAAAACTGGACTATTGACCGGCGCTCCTTCAGGGCAAAGGGCACGCTGCTGCCCAATTGTGGGTAACCGCAAGCTGTGTGAGCAGTGCTGGGGCAGCAGAGGCGTCTGGGCTCGCGAAGGGGCGCCCCGCCGCCTGTTGCGGTCTGACGCCGAGGCGTATAATAGCGCCCATGAAACGCTCAAAGTGGTCTTCAATCTGCCTGCTGGCGGTCATCCTCAGCGCGATCCTCTCCTCCGGCTGTGATGATCTGGCCCGCCGGTCGATTCGCGATGGCATCTTCGTGTACATCTCCGGCAGCGTCAGCCAGGGCCTGGACGGCAACTTCACGCAGGTCCTGGGCGATCTGCTGACGGGCGGTCTGTTCGGCACTGCACCGTCGTCCAATTCAGGAACGCCCTGAGGCCGAGCCGGGCCGTCTGCCCCACAAAAAAACATTCCCTGCAAGATGCCGCCCGCCCTTCAACATTCATAGGTCAGCGGGTCGAACATCGTTTTATCTGAAGCGCATCCCATCACTTTTTGGGAGGAGAGTCCATGCGAGCACCGTCGCTCCGTTCAGAGTTGCTGCGCGCATTCGGGTCCGCGGGCAGAAGGGGCCCCGAGCTGCCGGGTGTCGTCTGCCTGGCCGTAACACTGCTGTTGAGTACGGCCGGCGTGCGCGCGGATTTCCCTGCACTGAAACTCCAGCCGGTTTCCACCGGCGAGCTGGTGACCCCGGTGGGCATGGCCGTCGCCAACGACGGTTCCAACCGGCTCTTCATTGTGGACCAGCGCGGCAAGATCCAGATCATGCAGAATGGCGTCTTGAACCCGACGCCGTTCCTCGATCTCAGCTCCAAGCTGGTCCCGCAGCGCACCAACGCGTCCGGGCAGCTCAGCTTCGACGAGCGCGGGCTGCTGGGCCTGGCCTTTCATCCTGATTATTCGGTGAACGGAGCGCCCGGGCAGGGCAAGTTCTACGTGTTCTACAGCGAGTCGAGCCCCAACTCGCCGGGCACCTCCGCGAATCCGGTGGACTGCCGCAGCGTGGTGGCCGAGTACAGCGTGTCGGCCAACCCCAACGTGGCCAATCCCGTCGAGCGGCGGCTGTTTTCCATGGACAAGCCGCAGTTCAACCATAATGCCGGCCAGATTGCGTTTGGGCCCGACAAGATGCTCTACATCGGCATCGGCGATGGCGGAGGGGCCAACGACAACGGGCCCGGCCACACCGGCGGCGGCCCCGGCAACCCGATGGGCGTGCTGGGTAATGCCCAGGACAAGAGCAACCTCATGGGCAAGATTCTGCGCATCGATCCCCAGGGAACCAACATGGGCGCCTACGGTGTTCCCGGGGACAACCCCTACGTCGGCGTGGCAGGCGTCCGCGAAGAGATCTATGCCAACGGTCTGCGTAACCCGTGGCGCTTCTCTTTTGACGACCGGCCGGGGGGCACCAACCGGCTTTTCGCCGCGGACGTCGGCCAGGGGCTCTATGAAGAGGTCAACATCATTGAAAAGGGCGGCAACTACGGGTGGCGGATCAAGGAAGGATTCCACGATTTTGATCCCAGCGCGCCCAACCCCGCCGGCGACGTGCTGATCGACCCCATCGCCGAGTACGCCCACCCCGGCGTTCCGGGTGACGTGGTCGTCGGCGTTTCCGCCACCGGGGGATTCATCTACCGGGGAGACGCCATTCCCGAGTTGCAGGGCAAGTACATCTTCGGCGACTGGAGCGAGTCGTTCGGCACGCCCTCGGGCACCATCCTGGGCCTGGAGGAAACCGGGCCGGGCCAGTGGGGGCCGGTCACCAAGCTGCAACTCGCGGATGGTAATCCGATCCCGATGTTTATCAATTCGTTCGGTCAGGATGAATTCGGCGAGCTTTACGTGTTGGGCAGCCGGATCAACCGGCCGGGTCTGGATAACGCCGGTCTGCCCGCCGGCATGATCTTCAAGATTGTCCCGGAGCCTGCGACCGGCGTCGGGCTGCTGCTGATGGCGGGGCTCTTGTACCCCCGACGGCGCCGCTGAACAGGCGGTCGCCTGATCCGGCGAGGACGAAACTCCTCCTCCAAGCGTCTGCGGGCAGTCGCAGTCACGGGTGGTCAGGCTTGCTCCCGAACAGGCCTGGCTGCCCGGCTGCACATCTTGACCCTTCAGGCGGGCACACCTATAGTCGCGCCTGTGCGGCCTCCAGCGGCCTTCTTTCGCAGCCTGTAGCGGCCGGCCTCCGTTCGGCCCTTCGAGTGCGGATCGCGACCAACAATCGGCGCCGCCCGTTCTCAAGCGAGATGGCAAGCTGGAGGGGCCACCGGGATGTGATTCGGGCAATCCATCCGTTCTACACTGGCTACACAACCAAAGTCTCACGGAAAGGAGACTCTCATGGCGCGGCAGGTGACGCTGAAGGGCACCCCTCTCGATCTCGAAGGTCCCGAACTCAAGGTCGGCGACAAGGCTCCCGATGTTCGGCTCAAGAAGAGTCTCAAGGATGACTACAAGGTCAGCGAAGGCAACGGCCAGGTCCGTCTGATCAGCGTGGTGCCGTCCCTCGATACCCCCGTCTGTGCGATGCAGACGAAGCGCTTCAACCAGGAAGCCGGCTCATTGCCTGGCGTGCAATTCCTGACGGTCAGCGTTGATCTGCCCCCGGCCCAGGGCCGCTTCTGCTCCACCGAAGGGATCGATACCAACCGCCTGGTTGTGCTGAGCGATCACATGGACACCGCCTTCGGTAAGGCTTACGGGACACTCATTCCCGCGCTGCGGATTAATTGCCGGGCGCTGTTCGTGGTGGATAAAGCGGGCGCGATTCGCCACGTCGAGTACGTGAAGGAAGTGGCTGACCACCCCAATTACGACGCGGCGCTGGCCGCGCTGAAGTCGCTGGGCTGAAACGTCTAACGAAAAGCGAAAACAACGGGCCGCGTCCCCTCGCTTGCGCCCGGGGCTCCGATTAAATTCCCTCCCCCGTTAATGCGGGGGAGGGACAGGGTGGGGGCTGGGCAGGCAGCGGGCCTCTCGATGCACAGTCACCGATCGGGACATCGAGACGATAGGCCCTGAACCGTCAGCGCTGTCGAGGACGCGCCGACAGTGCGGCCGCTCCCGAGCGTGCCACGCGCTGGATTTCCTGCGCACTGAGTGCCCGTCCCAGCACCAGCACGTCATCCACGTGCCCGCGCAACTGCTCCTCACGGCCATGTTCCGTATCTTCACCCACCTGCAAATTGCGCGCCAGCCGGACCGGCTCACCGCCTGGCAAGAGGCCTTGTCCTACTTTGGCGCCGTCGAGATAAAACGTGACGCGACCCCGGTCGTAGGTGACGGCCACGTGGTGATACTTGCCATCCGCAAAGCTCACCGCGTCTGAAACAACAGGAATACCCTTGCAGATGAGCCGCAGGCCGTTCATACACTGGCCCGCGGGGTCGCAGTCAAAGACCAGTTCGTCGCTGCGAATCGGCGCCCGGTCCTCAAATGAGCTGAACAGCCGTGCGGGGCGATGGTCCTTGCTGCGCACCGTCATGGCGAGAGTGAATGCAGTGCCCAGCTTCTCCGTGCCGTGCAGCTCCAGCGTCTGGCGCGGTGAGAACTCCGAGCCGATGCGGGCAGCGCACTTCCCGAAGGCGGCATCTGCCTCGTCACAGGTCGTCCGTACGTCACCGTGACGAACGATGCGTTGCTCACCATCGCCGCGCAGCACGTCGCTCCAGCCCTCCTCGAACGTGTAGAGCAAGGCGAGCTTCGAGGCGTCCTCCGAGTCGGTGACCTTGACCGAATCGCCGGCGTGGAAGGAGTAGATCGACGCATTCTGCACCGAGATCCGCAGGCTCATCGCCGTCTGGATGGCCGGCAGATTGCGCCGGCCATGCCAGACCACGGGCTGATCGATGCTATCGCCGGTGAGCGGTTCGCAATCCTCGAACGTGTATCCGGGGATGGGCTGGCCGTCCCGGCGAAGGAGCTCGACCCTGATCCGCCCGCCGGCCGCCGCGCGGTAGTTGAGACGCAACGTCCCTTTGAGGCCGGCGAGCGGTTTGGTGGTGACGGTACCGGCCTCGGCGCCGGCATCAAGCGAGACGAAGCCATCCTTGCGCAGCGTAGCCAGGCCGATGGCTCCGTGCCAGGGCTCACGCCCGGCGTGCCCTGCGTCGATTCCGCCGTAGTAGAGGTGGATGCGCCCGTCCACCACCAGCGGGTGCTGCGGCGTAAAGAGCATGCCGTCGTCCCACGAACCGTCAGGTCCCAGTTCGAGTATGGGCGGCCGGTCGCCCTCTTCGCGCCGCCAGTGAATGCCGTCGCGGCTGCTCACCAGCTCGATAAAGATCGGCCCGTCGAAATAGCCCTCATCGTCCGTGGCCCGGTACACCCACACAAAGCCGAGGTACATCGTCTCGTAAGCGAACGCCGAGAGCCCGTAAAAGTGCGTGCGCTGCACGCCCTTGGCCCACCGGTCATCGACGCTGTCCGGGGCGAGGATCAGCTGGGGCGTTCCCCACGACGTGACGCTCTCGGCCACACTCGCCGCCACCGCCCGACGGCGCATGCCGCTGACATTGGCGTTCACTTTGGCATAGGCCATCAGCCGGTCGTTGTGGAAGTCCCACATCACCTGGCCCACGTCGCCGCCGAAGGTGAAGACCGGCTTGGGGGCCGCATCGCGCCAGTGGATCCCGTCCGGCGACCAGGCCGCCATGTAGCCGCCCGCCTCGCCGTCGA
>BTUC01000002.1:0-5500 GCA_045863575.1 Phycisphaerae bacterium | reverse complement strand
ATCATGAGGTAACGGTGCGCGGGGTCCGACTCCCACGGCAGGTGCAGCACGGAGAGAATATGGTCGCGTGCGCCGCGGCGGATGAAAATGTTGTTGGCCTTCGAGCCCTTGTACTCCACCAGGCCCAATTCGGGTTTCTCCCAATGGATGCCGTCCTGGCTGGTGGCATAAAGCAGCCGATAAGCGTCATCGCCCTTGATGCCCGGCAGGGCGTGGTACCACATGCGGTAGCCCGGGCCCTGCTCCGTCGGCAGGACCGTTCCGTACAGGTAGATGTCGTCGCCTTCCCACGGCTTGTCGCCCCTCAACACGGGATTGGCCGGATACTTCCCGAAGGCATGATAGCGACGAGAGACCTTCTGCTTCGCGGCCACCAGGTGATCGTCCACGAACAGTTGCCACGAGCCGGTGAGATCGTTGAGCGATCGGGCCGCCTGCACGGCCGGGCAGGCCAGCATGGTCACAAGAATTCCGGGGACTGCCTTGCGCATGGTCTGTTCTCCGCTTGCTGGACGCTCAGATGGTTCGGCCTCACTCGGCTGTGAAATTCCTGGCGGGATGTTAACGAGGCCAGTGGATTTGCGTCAACAAGCGGCTTGAGCCGCCGGAGCGAATGCGATATAGAACACCGGCTGTTTGGGAGATTCTACATGGCAGGCATGGGTGCGTTCAGGGTTCGGTGCTGGTCTGTGGTGAGCTTGCTCGTTTTCGCCGGCCAGGCGGCCGGGGAAAAGCCGCTTGGCGACATGACCGGCTCGTGGCAGCTCTTTCTCGACGATCACCTGATCAGCTCCAGGACGAACGTCGTGCGCCGCTACCATCCTTTCCGCAAGCACAAGACCAATCCGATCATGGTGGCCGACCGGCCGTGGGAAGAGAACGTCGTCTCGGTCAATACCGTTCTACCCAATGAGGACGGATCAGGCTATCGCATGTGGTACTACTGCTGGACACCCCGGAGGGGTAATCAGCGGACCGCCACGCTCTATGCGACCAGCAAGGACGGCATTCATTGGGAGAAGCCCGAGCTGGGCCTGCATGAGTGGGATGGCTCAAAAGCCAACAACATCGTCCGCTCGGGTTCGTCCATCATGCACACGCCGTGGAGCAGCGATCCACAACGGCAGTATCACTCCGTCACCAGCGGAAGGTACTTCGCGGCCACCTCGGCGAACGGAATCAAATGGCAGCGCTTGAGCGCTGAATCAATCATCTCCGGCGGAGACGTCGGCTGGTTTCGCTACGATCCTCAAGTTGAGAAATTCCGGGCTTATGTGAAGGTCAATGCGTATGTGCGCGGCCTGCGCCGGCGGGCGGTCGGCTTCAGCGAGTCGGCAGACATTGCGTCCTTCCCTCCATTGAGGCTGATCATGGCTCCGGACGACTTCGATGACCGCTGGACCATGCCCGGCACCGTCCAGCGGGCGCACTTCTACGGCTGCCCCACGTTTGCGTACGAGACCATGTACGTGGGCATGCTGTGGGTTTTCCGGGCCGAGGATGACGAGGGGTACTTCCACGGGCCGACGTACACGGAGCTGGTGACCAGCCGCGACGGCATTCACTGGCTGCGCGAGGAGGGCGATCGTCCGCCGATCCTCGAATTGGGCAAGCCGCCGCGGGCCTGGGACGGCGGGATGATCGCGGGCATGTCGCTGCTGCGCGTCGGCGATGAGCTGTGGCTCTACTACGCCGGGTACGACGATCAGCATGATTATCTGCCCTTTCATGCAGGCGTAGGCCTGGCCACGCTGCGCAAGGACGGCTTCGCCTCGCTGGATGCCGGCGCCGCGCCCGGCGAGGTGCTGACCAAGCGGCTGGAGGGCGTTTCCGGTTCGCTGCACGTGAACTGCAACGGCTCGCTTCGGGTCGAGGTGCTCGACGCCACCGGTAAGCCGCTGCCCGGCTACGGCCGTGCGGACTGCGACGAGGTCAAAGGCAACCACGTCGACACGGTGGTGACCTGGCGCGGCAAGTCCGATCTGCCACAGGCCAACGGGCCAGTGCGGCTGTGCTTTCTGCTGCGCAATGCCCAGCTCTATTCCTTCCTGGCCGGCGACTCGGTGCGCGTCCTCGATGATGACGCCGGGCCGGTGCTGCAGGCGTTGTACACCTTCGAGGCTCCGCCCTGGGAGGACAAGCTGGCGGCCGACGGCGTGCAGGGGCTTCGTGCCCTGGGAACCGCCCGGCCCGCCCGCGACGCCGAGCACGTCGCCTTCGGCAGCACGGCCATGGCCATTGGCTCTCAATGGCGTCCCCTGAGCCGCCTGGAGATCGCAGACTCGACCCGGCTGGGCAAGCATTTCACACTTGCGGCCATGATCAAAAGCGCGGACAACCTGCCGGCGCGTCTGTTCAGCGCCTACAGCGGTAACCGGCCGCCGGACTGCTCGGAGCTCATTCTCGACTTCGACCCGCGCGGCAAGGCACCGGTGGGCCTGCGACTGTATTGCAAGGGCATTCCCGTGGAATCCGAACCGGTCCGTTTCGACGACGGGAAGTACCACCATCTGGCGGTCACATACGACGATGGGACCGTGCGCTTCTATCTCGATGGTAAGCTCGCCGGCCAGGCCTGGCTGCCCGGCGGAGCTCCCGTGACGCTCTCCCGTAACCTGCTGGTCGGCGAGGATGCCGAACTCGGCAGCCACGAGCAGTTGATGGGTCACGTCGACGATGTCCTCGTGCTCGGCCGGACGCTGCGTGATCAGGAGATCGCGACGCTCGCGACAAAGGGTGGTGAGGCCCTGCTGGCTGATTGACCACGCAGCGGGACGGAAGACGAAGCGACGGAGAGACGGAGAGATGGAGAGACGGAGCGAGCGAGAGACGAAGCGACACGGAGACCAGGAGACAAGGGGACAAGGGGACAAGGGGAACGGGCGACTGGGTGCTGTCTCCCTCCCCGGTACTCCGAGATGACGCGGTCCTATTCCCCCTCCCCCGGGGCGACGGGGTCCCACTTCTCCCTCCCCCGGTACTCTGGGGAAGGATTGGGTGGCCCCGAATCCGTCAGCTCACATCCACCGCCTGACCCGTCTTCGCGGATTCGTAGCAGGCCGTCAGGATCTGCTGGCTGCGAAGGCCGGCCTGGGCACTGGGCTCGCAGGAGCGGCCCTCCAGCAGGGCACTGCTGAAGTCCTCGATCTCCGCCCGGTATGTGTTCACCGGCTCCGGCAGGATGAACTCCCCGGCGCCCGGCGCCCGGGTCTGAGCGGCGTCGTAGCCGGCCTGCCCCGACTCCAGGTAGGCGATCATCTCACCGGCCGGCCCCTGTCCGATGGTGTTCTTGGCGATGATGCTGCCTTTTGAGCCGTAGAGCTCCAGCGCGTTCTTGCTGGCTTTGTCTGGTATACAGAAGAATGCGTCGACCGTGCCCAGGGCGCCGTTTTCGAAGGCCAGCATGGCCACGGCGCTGTCTTCGGAGGCATAGGCATGCACCGACCGGTTGACGAAGCAGCTCACCCGCCGGACGGGGCCGAAAAGCATCTCCAGCAGGTCGATGCAGTGACCGCCCATGTCGATGAGCGAGCCGCCGCCGCCGGTGGCCGGGTCCTGGCGCCAGGCGCCCTCGATGGGTGGATACCAGCAGGACAACTGCGCCCGGGCAAATACCGGCTGACCAAGCCAGCCGTCGCGGATGATCTCCAGTGCGGCCCGATGCTGGCTCTGGTAACGCATCATGAACGCGGTGCCCAGTTGCACGCCCGCCTGCCGGCAGGCGGCGATCATCTGCTGGGCGTCCGATACGGTCAGCCCCAGGGGTTTCTCGCACAACACGTGCTTGCCGGCGCGGGCGCACGCCAGCACCTGCTCGCAATGCACACCCGGCGGGGAGCCGATGTACACCGCGTCGATGTTGGCGGTGAGCAGGTCGTCGATGGAGTCCACCGGCCGGGTGCCGAACTGGGCGGCGACCTCGTAGTTGGTGGTACGGTGGGGGCCGTAGACGGCCACCAGGTCCGCGTTGTCCGCGGGGATGATGCCTTCGGGAATGGTCCTCCGGCGGGCAATGCCAGTCGAGCCGATCACGCCCCATCTGATTTTCTTTCCCATGCGCAGCCTCTCCTTCAGGAGAATAGTGCTTTAAGCTGTCGAACTGCCGACTCGACCAGCAACTCCCCGCAGCCGGGCTGGTATTTCGTGGCCCCGGGGGTGACTTCGTAGCCGCCCAAGGCATACGCCTCTCGCGTGGGCAAATAGCCGACCGCATCGTTGGCCAACCCGATCACCAGCGTCTGGCGCGCAGGTGATGCCAATTTGATGGCCAGGCCCAGGGTACAGAAAAGCTCGCCCGGCAGTCCCACGATGCCGGTTTCTCCCACGCGCAGAACCATGACCTCCACGGCATCGTCGCTTTCCTGAAGCTCATGCATTTTGAGCCGGATCCGCGCGTAATACTCGTCGGGAACGCCATCAGTCCGCCCCATGGCCGGGCCTCGTTGGGCCGTGTCCTCCAGCACGCGGCGGCACCAGTCGAGATCTTCACTGCTGATGCGCAGCCGGGGCAAGGGTACTTTCTCATGCGAGACGGCCACCACCGGCGATCCGGCGGGCGGCCGGCTGCAGCGCATGGCCTCAAAGGCGGCAACCGCCAACATGTAGCCGACGCGCTGGGCCATCTGAAAACCGCGTCCCTGGCGCGGGTCGGCATAGTCGATGTGATTAACGTCGCCACACGCGCCGTTGCCGAACACGGTCACAAAATCCGGTCCGTGCATCCGCGACAGCCCCTCCGCGAGATAGCCGGGGAAATCAGCCGAATACATCCAGTTGTCACCGGCAAGAATGGCCGGGTGCAGGCCGAAGTTGACCAGCGCGCCCACGGGCCGGTCGTCACGTTGGAAGTGCAATGTGCTGATCTGGGGATCAACGGGGCCAAGCGGCTCGAGGATGAACTCCGGATCGAGTCCCTCCCAGTTCATGTGCGTCTGGCCGTCGCGGCAGTGCAAGCGGCGATTGAACGACACTCGCCCTTCGCTGGCGTGTCCGCCATGGATCGTGGCCGGCCGCCGATCGTCGAAGGCGTCCCCGAGGGCACTCGCGGCCTTGGTTAGAAACGCCTCGATGGCATCCTCCGGCGATTTGGGCAATGGGCCCAGATGCATGGGGGCGGGGGCGCTATGCGTGTGCGTCGCGCACACGAAAATCTCCTCCGGTTTCAACGCACAGTGCCCGGCGGCGACCTCGCGGATCATGGCCACGTTGTGCCGGTCCAGCATACAAATGTCGACCGAGAGGATGGCCGCGCGATGTCCGGCCTGGTCTTCAAAGACCACCGCCCGCGCGCAAAGCCGATCGTGCACACCGCGGGCCGCGTAGTCGTCGCGGAAGTTGCCCATCAGGGGCAGGCCCGTGGGGGGCGTGAAGTCCACCTGCGCAACTCCGGCGAGGAATTCGCCCATGCGGGCATTGTCCTGAGGCCGGCTCGATTTGGCAATGCTGGGACTAGGCTCTGTCTCAAAACAGCAATCGAAAGTAACGGCGAATCATTGCCAAC
>BTUC01000001.1:60133-67692 GCA_045863575.1 Phycisphaerae bacterium | reverse complement strand
CCGGGGCTGACGAGCATCTGGGGCTGGACGGCAGCGGCGGCGGATCGGGCCTGCTGGACCTGACCCGCGAAAGCGATGATACGTCGCTGGGCGCCGAACTGCTCGACGGCATCGACATGGGGGATACGGCCGAGACCGTGATTCCGGGCGGCACTGCGACGGCGACGGAACCGGTCCAGGAAGAGGAGCCGCTGCCCGAGGCCGCTCCCGTTGCGGTGGCCCCCGTTGGTCAAACTATGGTCGTTCCTTCGGCCCCGCCCTATTCACCGGCATTCACCGGTTTACTGGCTGCGGCGGTAATCACGCTGGGGCTGGCCGGAGCGGCGACCATCGCCAATTCAATGAACGCCTGGCCGGCTTACCTGGGCATGCTGGCCGAGCAGTTCTGGATTTTCCTGGCGGGTACCCTGGCACTGGGCGGCTTGGGCGCCCTGGTGGGGTACTTCGTCGGCAAGCAGCCGTCCGGCCCGCGCCCCCCCAAACCTGCCAAGGAGAAGGCGCCCAAGAAAGAGAAGGCCAGGAAGGGCTAAGCGTCTATCCCACCAGGCCCCCTATGGCACACGTTTTCAACCTGTGTACACCGTTGGAAACCGGTGCCACACCCTCCTGGAATAGGCTCTAAGCCGCTATCCAACAGGCCCAGAGACGGATCGAGCCGCCCAGAAGCGGTGGCACACGCCCCAGCCGGTGTCGTTTCTTTGCTGTTGCCTGCGTCATCCATCTGCGGCGACGAATGATTACAGAGTTTTCGCGTGCGCGGTCGAAATAGATAGCGAGGCACCTCGTGCCCCGGTGGTCGTCTGCGCTCGCGGCATTTCCCCCGTTTTCACGGCCAGCCCGCCGAGATGGCGGACCCCGGGCCCGAAGCCTCTTGAAAATCTCCCGGTTTGTGGGGATGTTTAGCCTCAGCAATATGACCCCGACCCCGTGGACGGCGCGCGTCCCTCCGGGCGGTGGCAGAACCTTGGATCAGGCGGAGGTCCTGACGCGTTCCCCTGGAGGACTCCTCCGGGTGCACGAAGGCGAGCGGCAAAGGAGAGCGTGATGAACAGGCAGGCGTGGCTGGCGGGCGTAACCGGGGTGCTGGTGCTGGCAGGCAGTAGCGGATGCTACTACGACCAGTGGAAGCAGGAGGAGCGGGCCAACAACGTCCTGCGCGAGGACCTCTCGCGGGCCAAGGCCGATTTGCAGGACTGCGAAGCCATGAACCGCCAGAAGGATACGGAAATTGCGGCTCTTCAGAAGACCGCTGCGGAAATGAACAGCCACATTGCCAGCCTCCAGGCCGAGAACGACGCCCTGCGCAAGAACTTCGACGAGGCGCTCCAGGCCGCACTGGACGCCGCCAAAAACCAACCGGGCCCCGTTATCATTCATCGTGGCCAGCTTCCCGAGCAGGTGGTCAATAGAATTAAGGAGCTCGCCGACCGCTATCCGAACATTCTCGAATTCGATGAAAAAACGGGTGCGGTCCGTTGGAAGGCCGACCTGCTCTTCCCGCTGGGCAGCGATGCCGTGGCCACTTCCGCCGACATCCAGGATGCCCTCAAACGCTTCGCGGAAATCGTGCAGTCTCCCGAGGCGGCCAACCTGGACCTGATCATCGTCGGGCATACCTGCACGACGCCGATCCGAAAGCCGGCGACGTTGGCCGAGCACAAGACCAACTGGCATCTCTCGGCGCATCGGGCCATCGCGGTCATGAACATGCTGACCGGCACCGGCGTGGATAAGGACCGCATGGGCGTCATGGGCTACGGCGAGTATCGTCCCATCGCCAGCAACGACACACCGGAGGGCAAGGCTCGCAACCGCCGTGTGGAGATTTACCTTGTTCCCAAGGGATCGGTGCAGAGCGTGAGCAGCGCCGCCCCCGGCGTGAACCGGGTCGAAGGCACCGACCTCAACTTCGTCAGGCCATCCGAACTGCCCGGCGCCCGCCGTGCGTCGGCAGGTCGTGACTCGGGACGAGTCGGAACCGCCAGCGAGGCCCCGGCCGGCCCGATTTCGCCTGTGCTACCGCCCCCGAATGCAACCGAGGCTCCGACCGGGCGGGCTGGAAACCGCTGACAGTCTGATACTCGCCGGCCCTTCGTGGCAGCCGGCCTGGAGGGCCGGCCGTTCGCTGTGTACGCATCGAACCGCCTTCGCGGCCCCTCGGAAGATTGCATTGAGACTTCATTGGGCGCCCTCTGCAAAAGGGCGTCCTTTTATTGCGCCCCGTCGTATAATGAACGGGTTGTCATAAGCAGGGTGCGCCCTGCGTTCGGGCACCAGGATCATTACGCGCTACCCCGAGGTGTCAATGTCCGCGACTTATGAGCCGCAGGGCCGCAGCCGCACATCCGGACCCTTCACCAGAGCCCTGGATTGGATCGGCAGCATTCCGTTTGGCTTGGCCATGCTGATCCTCATCTTCGTGTACAGCTCCATCGGCTCGGCCGCACCGCCCATCCGGCAGGGCGCCATGGCTGACTGGACCGGGCTGGAGTTTCTCCGCTTCGATAAGTCGGAGATGGAGTGGTTCAGTTGGTGGCCGTTCCAGATCATGACGGCCCTTTTCTGCCTCGCCATGGTCATCATCACCATCCGGCGTATCCGGCTGACGCTGGTCAATGCCGGTGTCTGGGCCATCCACACAGGGATCGTGATCCTCGCGGTGTCGAGTGCGTACTACTTCGGCACCAAAGTCGAGGGTGACGCCGTCATCTTCCAGTCGCTGGCCCGCATCCGCGTGCCGGGCGCGGCGGAAGGGCGGATGGTGGTCCGCCCGCAGGCCGCCGCCCAGGTCGGTGAGTATCAGGTCAGCGTCAGCCAGATCAATCCCAACTACAGCATCCTGACCGGCGAAGATCAGGGCAAGCGCGCCCAGCAGATCTGGTTCAACGTGACCTCGCCCCGGCAGACGTTCATCCGCACGATGCTGGTGGGCTATCCGGACTACACCGAGGACGTCATCGCCGGCGCCGGCGGCATGCAGCGGGCGGTGAAGGCCACCGGCGAGAAGCTGGTGGACAAGGACCTGCAGATCGTGCTCGATTACGATCCGGTTCAGTACTTCTATCACGCCCACCAGCCGCCCGTCCGCAGTACCGGCGCGGTCTATGCCCGCTTCTCACCCGAAGAGCCGTGGCAGCAGCTTCGGGTCAGTGATCTGCCGCACTACCACGAACGGGTCACGCACCGTGACGAGCTCTGGCCGGTGGAGGGCGAGCCGCTGCCGCCCATCCGCAAGCTGGATTTGCCGGCAGTCAAACCGGCGGACGCGAAGGGCCTGGATGGTATCGAGTTCCGCGTGACCGATTACCTGCCGTATGCCAATCTCGAGCGGCGCTGGGTGGAAGGTGGGAGCATGCCGTTTCCGCTGGTTCGCTTCCGAATCGAGAGCGGCGCTCGCTCCGAGACGCACGAACTGATGGCCTTCGATCCGCAAGGCCGGCAGAAGAAACTGGCTGAGGACTTCCATGCCCAGTTCGAGTGGGCGGATTCGGCGGAGAAACGCGAGACGCTCATCCGCCAGCCCGAACCGAAGATCAAGGTGCGCGTGACCTCCAAGGAACTCGAGAAGACCTTTCCGATCAAGGCGCTGTACCGCGCCGGCGAAGTCGGGCTGGAAGGCACCGACTACAAGATCCATCTTCGCGAGGTCTTCCCCGGCGGCATGATTGCCGCACACAGCCCGGCCATGGCGCTCATTCGTGTGACCCAAGGTGAGCAAACCTTCGAGCGGGTGGTTCTCGAGGGCGATACCGGCGGCGGCCGGGATCTCGACAAGGAGGTCAAGGAGCCGGTCGATCCGGACATCAAGTTTGAGTACATCGATGCGGCCCAGGCGCGGATGCTCCTGGTGGCCTCCGGCTCCGATCAGGTCGACGTGGTGCTCACGCGCGTGGACGGCACGTATCAGCATCATCAGGCCACCCCCGGCGAGCAGTTCACGCTGGTCGATGGCGTGACGATGACGGTGGATGGAGTGCTCGATCGGGCCCGCCCCGAGGTTCGGCCGGCCATCGTACCGCCCGCCCAGCGGATGGGTCTAAGCAGCGTAGGCAAGACCACTTCGCTCGTTCGCGTGGAGGTGGCCGACGGCCGGCAGATTCAGAGTGTCTGGCTTCCGTTCAACCAGTACGCCTTTCCCGACGAGCAACGAGCCCAGCCCCGGCGGTTCGGTTATTCGCCGCGCACGGTGCAGCTCTCAGACGGCCGGACGTTGTGGTTGCTCTACTCACGCTGGCGAGACCCGCTGCCTTCGCCGGTGGCGCTCGATCGATTTGTGCTCAAGACGTACCCCGGTGGCGATCGTCCCAGTGACTACATCAGCCTGATCCGCTTTCTCGATGACGGCAAGTGGTCGGACATTGTGGACGTGAAATCAAACGACCCGGCGCGGCATGACGATCTGTGGTACTTCCAGGCCCAGTGGGATCCGGAAATCGAGGCCCATACCGTGCTGGGTGTGGGCAACCGCAACGGCGTCCACGCCATGCTGCTGGGTGTGGTGATCTCGATCGCCGGCATGGTCTACGCGTTTTATGTGAAGCCGGTGGTCATCCGCCGGCGCAAGCAGGCGGCCCTGGCTGCCGCCGCCCGCGGCCGCGGCCCCTCGGATCCGTCCGACGCTCACGGCCAGCCTGATGCGAGCGACATGATCGGCGTGGACGAGTTGTCCGACGGTAACCGTCAGGCGGGCGCCCACGAGTCCGAGCCGACGCAACCCGCGCGCGTCTGAGTACTCGCGCGTCTGAGTACCCGCGCGTCGTCAGTACCCGCGCGCGTCTGAGTACCAGTGCGTCGTAAGTACCCGCGCCCGTCGAAGTCCAAGTGCTCCGGCAGTCGCGGAAGTGTGGGACCGGCATCATGCCGGTCAAGAGTGTGATCTGGCATCATGCCGGTCAAAAGTGTGATCTGGCAGCTTGCCAGTTTGGAGGGTGGGACGGGTATCCTGCCGGTCAATCATGGTGACGCCGGCGGTGCGCCGGTACGAGCTCCGGAGGGGCGATAGATGGTAGCCCGGGGCGCGAGCCCCGGGTCTGCGTGCGGGCCGGTTCCCCCGAGCCCCGGAGGGGCGACAGAACCCGCCCCCAACAATGAGGTCGCTATGCACCAGCGTATGAATGTTTCGAATTTCCTGACCCTGGTCGTGCCTCTCCTGACCGTCGCTACGGCCACGCCTGCCCGCGGCGCCGACGCGGCGTTCATGAACGCCGTCGACCTCGAGCGCTTCCGCCTGGCGGCCGTTCAACATGACGGCCGTTTCAAAACCTTTGACACGCTCGCCCGGGGCATGATCCGCCACATCACCGGCGGGTCGGAATTGCAGCGCGATCTGGCCAAGGAGGGCGTCACTGTCGAACAGGACGCCGCCTTCACCTATCTCGATCTGATCTTCAATCCACACGGATACCACGACGTCCGCCTCATCTACGTCAAGAAAAAGCCGGTCCGGGAAGCCCTCACCCGCGCGGCCTTCGGCAAGGTGGACAAGGCCACGCTCAATGCGATCCTCAAGGACGGCCGTGTCTCGCTTTCGTTCCTGAATCTGCCCGAGGTCAAGGCCAAGCTCGACCAGATGAGCCGCGACGTCATGACCACCTCCAAGGACGTCGAGGCCCTGGACAACGCCCGGGCCCTGGCCGATCCGCGCACACTGAAGCGGCTCATGCGGATGATCCCGCCGCCGCAAGCCCGGTCGCAGAACGACCGCTGGTTCTCCATCGAGGATCTGGGCAACGCCGCGCCACAGGACAGCGTCCATGCCGGCATGATGGCCCCGCGTCCGCTGGCCGGCATGAATCCCGAGCAGCAGCAGAAGCTCACCAGCCACTGGTCCGCACTCGAGACGGCCTGGAGGGCGAAGGACGCGGCCGCGGTGAACGCCGCGTTGAGCGGCCTCTCGCAGGAGCTCGCCGCAGTGGCTCCTCAGATTTACCCGCCGCCTGAGAAGCTCTCTCTAGAGGTGTGGTACTACAAGTACAACAAGATGATGTGGTCGTGGATGATCTACCTGGTGGCCGTCGTGCTGCTGCTGATGGGGGTGGTTTACCGCTGGCCGCGAGCGATCACGGCCGGCACGGCTATCTTCGGCGTGGCCTTTCTCTTCCACACCACCGCCTGCGGCATCCGCTGGTATCTGGCGGGACGCATTCCCAACTCCAATATGTTCGAAGCAGTGACGGCCGCCGCCTGGTTCGGCGGAGCCATGGCCATCTTCCTGGAACTCGGGCCACGCTTCCAATCCCGAAAATGGGTTTGGACGGCCGCGACCTGGGCCACGATCGGCGGCTTTGCGGTCTGGTTCCTGAACCTCACCTTCCGGCGCATTCCGTATGACAACTGGCAGGACTGGGGTGCGGTGGCCATCGCCGCCATGATCATCGGTTCGATCGGCTGCATGGCGCTGATTTCGCTGTCCGTGGCCGGCCGGATGAAGTCGGCCCGCGGGCTGGCGTACTTCGGTGCGTCGGCCGGCTCGATGGTCGCCTTGATGTGCGGTCAGTTCATGAAGAACTCCCTGGACAGCGACATCTCCAACCGCATGCCTGTGCTGAACGACCTGTGGCTTTACGTGCACACGAACATGATCATCGCCAGCTACATGCTCATCGCCATGGCCTTCGTGGTGGCGGCACTGTATCTGGTGGGGCGCATGCTGCTGACCGGGCCGGAAGAGGCTCCGGGCCTGTGGTTGTCGATGATCGTTCCGACGGCGGTGGTGCCGCTGCCGGCGCTGCTGGAGGGCATCAGCATTCACATGATCATGGCCGCATGGTCGCCGTTCCTGGTCGTCTGGGGGATGTACATCGCCGCGTGGATCACCCGATTGGTCTGGCGCAGCTCAGCGGAGCGGGCGTATGCGGCCTGGGAGGGCCTCCCCCTGGGTGTAGCCGGCATGGTCAGCGGGAGTGGTGCTGGTGCTCTCGGCGGGGGTGGCGCAGGCTCGGCGGGCGACGGCGGCGCGGCGGGAGGCGGCGGATCTCGAGTTGCTGCGCTCCCGGCCTCGGCGCCCAACGGCGGCGGCACCAGGACAATCCCTTACGCGGGCCGCCACAACCGGGAAGGCCTGGCGCGAGTGTTCGACGGGGCCACCATGCTCCTGCTGGAGCTGTCGTTTATCACCCTCTGGACCGGCATCATCATGGGGGCGGTGTGGGCCGATCACTCCTGGGGCCGTCCGTGGGGCTGGGATCCTAAAGAGGTTTTCGCCCTGAATACCTGGATCATCTTCCTGATCCTCGTTCACGTCCGGCTGAAAGTGGTGGACAAGGAACTCTGGACGGCCGTCCTGGCGGTCATCGGCACATCGGTGATGCTCTTCAATTGGATCGTGGTCAACTTCTTCATCACCGGCCTGCACAGCTACGCCTGAGGCACCCAAGGGAGCGTACGCCTGCGGCACCCAAGGAGCTACGCCTGCGGCACGCAACGAGTTTCCCCTCCCCCGGTACTCCGGGGGAGGGCCAGGGTGGGGGCTTGGACGCGTTCAACGCCACGATTCGTCCTCCCCGAACCGTGTTCGCTTCCTCCCCCCCTTTCAAAGGGGGGGCAGGGGGGGGTATCGA
>BTUC01000001.1:0-60123 GCA_045863575.1 Phycisphaerae bacterium | reverse complement strand
CGCCCCTCCCCCCCCCCGTTTTGCCCCCCCCGACCGGGGTTTCGGACCCCCCCCCTTTTCCCTGGGGGGGGGGGGGGGGGCCCTCGATCGCCACAGCGTCTCCTTCCGAGACCCTACCACCGCATCTCCACCACCGCTCCCTCCGGCACATTCGGAAACTTCACGCGCACCGTATTATCTTCGGGCAGTGATTCCACCTTCAATTTTGCCCCCTGGGTATCCTTCACGGAAATGTTCGCCGGCAGTCGGGTTCCGCAGAAGACCCGCGCAACCGCCGGCGTCTCGGCCGGCCCGCGGATGACGAACCGCAGCACGCGTCCACTGAACCGCTCATCCATTACCCGATGCGTTGCATGGAGAAGGCACGGCTTGCGCACGGCAAGCTGACCGGCCACGTCACGATACAGGCCACTTTCGCCCGGCTTGACAGTGACCTCGTTCCGGATCGGCAGCTCCGCGTCGAGTACATCCACGAAGGTTCCCCGCAGCGTCAGTGGTTCACGCGTCGCATGCGCAATCACAAACGGCCCGCGGCGCATGCTGAGTTGTCCTGGCATCCGCAAGCCATCGGCTGCGCCCGCCTTCCGCATGGCCTCTTCAACAAGCGGCAGATACACGTTCTTCGCCTTCCCTGGATCGCCGAACTCCCGTGGTGATGCGACGCTGCGCAGTACCCATCCTTTTCCGACTTGCGTCTGGCCCTCTTTCGCGCTAGCAGGCACACGTAGCAGCTTCAGCAGGTGATCCAGCGGCGAGTCGAACCCTGCCTCGTTCCACCAGAAGGGCCCCTGCAATCCTTCGGTCGCTCCCAGCACGATCAGTGACCCCCCGCGACGCACCCATGCCGCCAGCCCGGCATGGATCTTCTCATTGGCCGGCTTGAATGCCTCGTACGAAAGCACGACGACTTTGAAGCGATTCATATAGGCCGCGTCATTGGTCCGCTCCAGCACGCACGCCGCTGCCGGCACGCCGGCATGGATCAGGGGCAGCAGCAGTCCATACGTGCCCTGCAGCGGCGGGAAGGCTTCTTTCTCCCAGAGCACCGAGTCGGCCAGGGCCACGCCCACGCCTTCGCTCACGGCCGGTTCGGCCGCCTCGCCCGATCCGCCGCGCCACTCCCCACCCGCTGGAACCTCCTGCATCACCTGAATGGCCGAGAGCAGGGCGATGCGGTAGTCCTCCGGAGCGGGCGTTTTGCCTCCGGTCTGATACCCCGGCAGAAAGATCCGGTCCGGCCAGGGCATGACCTCAAATGAATCGACCTCCGGAAAGAGCAGCTTGGCCACGATGCAGTGCCGGTACCACTGCTCGAACTCGGCCCAGGTGTGGTTGGGGTCGTCCTCGACCGGGTCGCCGAGGAGCCACAGCTTGCGGCCGCTGTCGGCGGTCAGAGAGACGAAGTAGTCATAGAGCGCGTAGGCCGACGTGAAGAAGGACTTGTCCGGCGAGTCGTAATGCACCAGCGCCCAGTTCACCGGCCCGGTCCAGACCTGGCCGATGTAGCCATCGACGTGCGGGATCGCCAGCGACGTCCCCAGTGGGGCCACCAATTGGGCGGCCACGTTGCTGTACAGGCTGTGGATGGGCAGCACGAAGCCGATGTCGCGGCCCAACTCCTGAGATCGCCGGTGGGTGACGGCCGCCAGCCGCTTCTCCAGTTCGATGTAGAGCTCGTTCTTGAGCTGGGCGGTGAGGAAGCGCGCTCGCGGCGAGTCCTTCTCCGCCTCCCAGGGGAATCCGTACCGCTTCACCCACAGCTCCTGGAAGCTCTTCTCATAACCGGTGTGAGCATGGGCCAGAGGCTCCTCCGGCAGAATAGCGTCTGCTCCGGCCTCGATGGACTGGAGTGTCATCTCCTCCAGGTGGCGGATCCACCCATCCGTCGGCACCATGTACGGCCGGACGCCCGAGCAGAGCACCTTTTCGCCGTTGGCATTGAGCTCCACGTCCTCCGGATGGGGGGTGCCGTCCCACTTGCCGGTCCAGTAGCTGTTCGTCGCGTCCGAATCGGCGAAAAACATCCGCCCGACGACAAAGCCCTTCTGTTTCCAGGATCCGATCATCCGGGCAAGGCGCTTGGGCTCCTCCCCGTGCCGGTGCAAGATGACGGCGTCGACGGCAATGGCCAGCCGCGGGTCATAGGCCACGTTGGTCTGAAAGCAGGTCTTGGCGTCGAGAAATGCCGATCTCCTACCCTGTTTCATCACCTCGCGCTTCGTTTGAGACAGCCCTGGCCGTGCCTCACTCTGCTGGGCCGAGGCGTTCGAAAGACCCGCGATGCACAAGCTCCCGATCACGACCGTTGCGACTACGCGCATAACAGGTACCTCCAATTGATCACGACTGGCGAAGGGTAGCCGAAGCGGTTCATTCACGAAAGCCGATGCCACTCGGGACGCCGCAGGCGCACATCCAAGCATGCAAAGGCCCAGGCGCAAGCATGGCCCGCCTCTTGAAAGGCAGGCCATACGATTCGCGCAGCGCGCTTTTGCGAAGGTGATCTCACAAGGAGCAGACTGCAGCTTCCAGGCAGTACAGTCGGGGGCCGCCGCTCACTTTCGATCGGCGGACGAGGGTACATGGACATCTGCCGCCGGCACGCGGGACATCTTCGGCGGGTTTGACTCCAGGCTTTCCGCTTGAACGTTCTCACCGAAGACGTAGCGAATCAGCCGTGGGTAGAGCAGGCCGATGGTGTAGCTGCCGAGCCGGTCGTATCCCCATTCCAGAGGCTGTCCAGTGGCCAGGATCGTTCCGCTGCCCACCTTGTATTCGATGAGTGTAGGCAGACCACGTGTGTCTTCGGTATAGGTGGTCGTTCCCGGAGCGAGATTAATGAAGGCCTCATGGCTGGCATAGTTGCCCGTGAGCGTCGGCGGCAGACCGTCCGTCAGCGGGGCCGTCAGCGTGACGTAGTTTGTAGGGTCGTAGAGCAGGCTCGTAGAAACGCCACCGGGCAGCCCGATGCCGGCCTGCGTCATCGATCCGTTCGCCCAGCCTTTGTCACACGCGCCCCACAGCAGTGTCCCGCCATTCTCGATGAAGCGCACGAGGCGATCGAAACTGACCGCCAGATTGTTGTAGAACAACTGGTTTTGGTCATTGGTGATAATGACGAAGTCCTGTCCCGGTCGCAGTACGACGCTGCTGAAACTCGAAGAAGGGAGGATCTCGTACTCGTAGCTGCCTTCGCCGGGAAAGTACCCTAGCTCGTCCATCATATCCTCGAACGCATTCGAGTCCCACGGCAGGTTATCGCGGAAGGCAATGACATGGTTGGCCGTGCCCTGGCCGTTGCTTGCTTCGACATGAAGGTGATGCACGGTGAAACCCACCTCGCCGTCCGTATCGCGCACCTCAAGCTGGACGACGTAGTTGCCCACTTGGGTGAAGGTGTGTACGGCGGTATGGCTGGTGGACCAGTTGGTGTCGAAGACCCCATCCCCCTGTAAGTCCCAGCGCACCTCCAGATCGGCCGTATCGGTGTGCTCGTCGTAGCAGGTTGCCTGGAGTGTGATTACGTCTCCCACGTAGACCTCCGCAGGAAGCCCTACCGGTTGTCCGGCCACTAAAACCTCTGCCGTTGGAGGGGCTAACGGTCTCTGGTAAGCGCTCAGCACACCATTCTCCTGGCGTACCTGGTAGACCAGCTTGCCCCGCGCGAACACCAGGTCGATAAAGAACGGGATCTTCGTGTTCGCCGCATCGACGACCTGCAGAACTTTCAGTGCCGCCGACGCAGCGTTCATCAGCTTGCCGACTTTCCGCAGATAGGTGACCGTCTGGTCGCCGGGCCATTCCTGCCAAATCCAGAGCGAGATCTCGTCCCAGTTTTCGTGGACCACTTCGATCCCCTTCTTGGCGAACTCCATCCAATCATTACCCGCCTCAGCCAGCGTCTCGATGCCGATGATTCCCGGGTCTGCGATCGCCTCGACGATATGCTCGATGTCTCCATTGTCGAGCGGGCACCAGGCTGCCACGTCCAAAAGGATCGCCGCAATCTTGATCAGATTCGCATAGGTCGCCTGACCCGCGGCGTGCTGAATGTTCAACCATCCGGGCTCACCGCTGTTAAAGCCCTTGTAAGCGACAATGGTGAAGATCCCCTCGCCCAGAGCGAACGGTTCCTGCACGGCCGGGGTCAGAAAAACAGGCGGCCATTGCAGTCCGACGCTGACCAAAGACTCTTTGCCTGAAACCAGCTCGGTACGGTCGTCATCCGTCTGTACCCCGTAGAAGACCATCGTGGGGTTCACGAGCAGAATGTCGGATCCTGGCTCGTCTGCCAGGTGGAATGAGCCTGCTGAACCGATGACGTTATTCTCTTCCATCTTCCTGATTCCGAGCGCGTGAGCAATCTGATCGGCCTCGGATTGCAGGAGCTCGGCGCCGATCTGCATCGCCAGCGTCCAGATTTCAGGGAAGACGGCGAATTCGGTGAAATGGGTGGGCTCTGCCGCCAATGCCTCCGTAATGCCGGCAAGCAGTTGCGCGTAGGATGCGGTGCCCGGCGCTTTCGCGATCAGCATGTCTCTTTCTGAAGCGGGCAGAATCATCAGGTAAGGATTCGTCAGGATCATGGCATTGGCGATCGCACTGACATCCAACGTCATGGTGCCCGCATCAACCTGAGCTGGCGTACAGTAAGCCGGAACGATCAGGAGATCGTCGGTCGTGCGGCTGATCGTGAGCAGCTGCCCCTGACTGGCATCCGCAATCTCGAGGCAGGTGATCACCTCAAAGCCCGCTTCGCCTTGTGCTTGTGCGGCCAGCGTGTCCTGACTGCTGAGCAGGCTTTGAACGCGCAGCTCGTCCGCTTGAAAGCCCAGGTCGGTCAAGAGGTTCAGTTGGACGCACAACTGACGTGATTGGATGGCCAGCTTGCCAGTGGCCCGCACGTGCACGATCACGTCAACGTGGTCAGCGCCATCCACTGAGTTGTTCACGCTTATCAGAGAATCGAAATCGGCATCAAAGTGTGCCGCCGAAACCAGCAGGGTTGCCGGCGCAGAGCCTTCGGTAGTCCCGAGGAGAATGCGCGGATCGCCCGCTGCAGCCGTCCAGTTGAGCGTGCCACCTCCTGCATTGTTGATGGCTATTTGCGCTTGTGGTAGGGAGCCCGTCAGAGTGATTTTCAGCGGGTCGACGTTGAGTTTGGCGGGCGCCACTCCCCCGCCACCACCGCCTGCTCCGGCCGGTGCCTGGACCGTAACAGGAATCTCCAGAGCCACACTGTTGTTCACGACGGTGAGGATGGCCTCTCCGTATCCCGTTGATCTGATCAATCCATTGTCCGAGACGATCACTACGGAATCGTCCGTAGCCAGATAAGTGGTCCCCATAGCCTTGGCCGTCAAGTCCGTCTGGCTCTCATCGGAGTAATGCCCCGTGATCACGAGTTGAAGCGTCTCGCCAAGTCTCCGGAAGGTACACGTTTCCGTGTTGGCGGAAAGAGACTGCAACGTGACTTCTGGTGGAGGTGGGGGGATGCTTACGGTGATGGTGCACGTCGCGGAGGTGTCCGCATTACTGGCCATGATGAGAGCTTCGCCCGAGGCTATGGCTGTAACCATGCCATCAGTCGACGTGGTAGCCACCGCCGAATTCGACGTTGCGTAGAGAGTTCCTTCGTTTGCCGGTGTCAGATCTCGAACGTTCCCGTCAGAATACGTGCCGGCCACTGCGAGTTGAAGCGTTGCGCCTGCCTGGGTCAAGGTGGCGGATTCAGGCCGTACGGCGAGGCTGCTGAGTACCACAGGTACTGTCACTGCGGTGTCATTGCCCGTTCCCTCATCGGTTTCCCGGCTGTCTTCGGGGTTGACGGGAATACATAAGCCGGCCGGCAAGAGACTGAGGCTGAGAGCAAAGAGGATCGACCATACCAACCGACGAGACAGGAATGAGCGCATGTGTATCTCCACAGATGCATGTCGTGTTCGCTCCCATGGTTGCGTCGCCATGAGCCGCGCACAGCAATTCTCCTCAGCGTGATTCTGGACTTCGATAGGTGGTTGGGGAGCGGTCCCCCCACGTGATTTTATTGTCCGGATAGAGTACAACTGGATAGTCTAGGCGTCAAGAGACTTTTTATCTTTGTTGCTCGCTGTGCAAGATCGGGGCTGCTGCGCTTGGCGACGGCAACCGACACCGATCGGGTGGGAAGCCAAGGGCGTGCCTGAAGAGTGAGCAGCGCCGGCAGCGTTTCATTCGTCTGTGCTGAAATTGGCGCGCACATGCCGTTCGTTCAATCCAGCCTTTTCCACGCCTGGACCCAGCCGGGGCAACCCGGATGAAATAAACGCGAGCTCTCGGCTATCATGGCCGTCGTGAGACTGCCCTCATTGGCCGGAGATCAGCACATGAAGCTGCGTGAGAGCGGTATGCCCGAGGAGGCGTACTGGGAGAGCTTGTTTGACGTTCCGCTGATCCTGGACCGGCTCGGCATCGATGCCGCGGTGGGCGACGTGGCCGAGCTGGGGTGCGGCTATGGGACGTTCACGCTGCCGGTGGCTCAGCGGATCCGCGGGCGCGCGTTCGCGTTTGATTTGGAGAGGGGAATGGTGGCGCGGACGCAACGGCGCGCCCGTGAGATCGGTTTGGCCAATGTCGTTGCCGAGTGCCGGGATGTCCTGGTTGACGGTTATGGTCTGCCGCCCGCTTCGGTGGATGGCTTCCTGTTGTTCAATATTCTCCACGGAGAGGAGCCGGTGCGTTTGCTGGAGCAGGCGGCTGCGATTGTCCGGCCGGGGGGTTGGGTGTGGGCCATTCACTGGCGGTACGATCCGGCCACGCCGCGCGGACCTTCGATGGATATTCGTCCACGGCCGGAGCAGATCGCGGTCTGGGCGGAAGCCACCGGAGTGCTGGGCAGGGAGGGGGGCATGGTGGATCTCCCGCCGTGGCATTATGGATGGAGGTTTCGGATGCGGCAGGTCTGAAATGCGGGCTGACCTGGCAACAGAAAGCGTCCTAATCTTAATCTTAATCTTAATCCCAACCCCAATCACTTCTGCTTCCTGGTGTGCTGGTTTTGTCGAGAGGTTCGTTGCCCCCCAAGCCCCCACCCGGGCCCTCCCCCGGAGTACCGGAGGAGGGAATCCAAGCCAGCACCCAACACCCAGCACCCGATCCCCAACACCCAGCACCCAGCACCCAGCACTCAGCACTGAGCACTCAGCACTCATCATTGACCTCCGCACTCCGGCGGCGGCTCGCGGTTAGGGCCGCCGTGGCATTGCTGGAAGAGGCCGAAGTCGTCGCTGTCCACGTCCGGGTCTGCATCCAGGCGGGCGTCGGCGCAGGCCGGGTCGCTCTGGGGTTGGCCGGCGCCGGAGAGACAGGCCTGAAAGTGACCGAAATCGGACTGGTCCACGTCTCCATCGCCGTCGAAGTCGCCGATGAAGCTGGCCGGTGGCATAGAGATCTGGGTCAGCGTCACCTCGTCGAGCATGATTCGCCAGGGGCTCCTGCCGGATGGCTGGGTCCCTTTGAACCAGATGGAAACTTGTGGACCCGTGGCCGTGAACTCCAGCGTGTGCCGGTACCACCAATCCGTCTCGCGGCGTGGGTTGGCCAGCAGATTGCCGGTCCAGGTGAGCGATGGAGCGTTGGGGTTGGACGTCTGACCGGTGTAGTCGTAGCCGACGTGATAGGCGAGCGCGTTGTTGACGCCGTAGGTCTCGTGCTTCATCCAGTGATCCAGCCGATATGAACGGCCGGCAGTGACCGCAACCGCCTGGTGCACGCCGCCCGTGAATCCGCCCGACGTTTCGCCGAACTGCTGCGAATAAAGCCCCACCCAGGCGTCTGCCGGGTGGGCCAGGTTGTAGTCGCCGCAGCCTTCATAGATGACCGGCTGGTCAGCGACCTCCCAGCCGTCCCACTGCGGTGAGTTGGAGCCGACCAGGAAGATGCACATGCCCACGGACCACGGATCGGCCTGTTTGGTCAGGGCCTCGAAGCCGGTGAGATCGTCGCGGATCTGCGGGGCGGTGAAGCTGCCGCGCCAGGCGTAGTACGTCGTGCACTCGGTATAGACCACCGGCGGCATGCGGTGCCCGGCCTGGGCGTACATGTCCATGTAGAAGCGCCAGCGGAGCGCGAACCAGGGCCGTTGCGGCCCCATCATGAGCTGGTCGTCGATGCCCCCGTAGGTGTGGTAACCGGCGTAGTCGGCCGCCCCCAGCGCGGCGACGATCTCCGGCAGGAGCATGCGGCTCATATCGCCGGGGTTCCCGACGGCCAGGTTGAGCACGCAGGACTTCAGGCCGCGCTCGTGGCAGCGGTCGGCGAACGCTTTTTCGAAGCGGCCTACCCGGCGAGCGAAGTCCTCATCATTAAGCACGGGCTCGTTGAAGCCCTGCCAGGCGCTGATCCCGGGCTTCTGAAGAGCGGTGCTATAGCAGTCGTCGGCGTGCTTGGCTCCGTAGAATTCCGGGTTGGACAGGTACCCGCCGGCTCCCGTGTGCATGAAGGGGTCGATGAACAGCCGCCCGATGATGAGTGCGTCCGGGAGGGCCGCACGGAGCCCGGCCGCATGGCCCAAGGCCAGATCGGACAGTAGCACGGTCTTGGGATTGAGCCGCACCGTCTGGTTGAATCCATTCGTGCCGCTGTAGAGCCCCGCGCCGATGCGTCCGAGCCGCGCGGATTGCTTCCAGTAGCCTGTTCCTGAGGCCTGCCACGATTGCCACCCGGCGGCCAGTCCCGCGCTGAAGGTGGATTCGAAGCCGGGATTGGCGATGAGGTTCTCGCCACCAGTCCCGCCGCCGGCAGTAACCGTGATGCTCAGCGTATGGGTGTCGGTGCCGCCGTGTCCGTCGCTCACCGTGAGTGTGGCCGTGTAATTCCCGGCACTGGTATAGGTGTGCATGACGGCCGAACCGCTGGCCGCTCCGCCGTCGCCAAAATCCCACGCGAAGCTCAGCGTCTGTCCGGGATCCGGATCGCTCGATCCGCTGGCCGTAAAGTTCACGGTGAGCGGCGCGCTTCCGGAGAGCGGGCTACCCGCCGCGACGGCCGTGGGCGGATGGTTGCCGGGTGCGCTCAGCACCTGGATGGACACACCGTCGAACAGACACCACTTGCCGGAGATGAAGCCGCTGCTGGTGTTCCGACCACGGAGAAAGATGGCCGCGCTGTTGCCGGTGGCTGTGAAATCGCAGGTTACTTCTATCCAGTTGGGGGAGGTCGAGGGCGTACCGAACGTCGCGTTCGAGGGAGTGGTCCCACCGCCGACATCTATGCCGATCGATACGTCGAGGCTGACGTGCTGGCTGACGCCGTACACGGCGACTCGGTACCGGGCGCCACTTGTCGTGGTGATGATCTGTCGAACTCCGCAGGCGCCGCCGGCCGATAGCTCGGAAACGCCCTGCGCCCAGGAGCGGCTGTTGTCGAAAACACCCTCCCATTTATTGCCGCCGAAGGTGGCCCAGCCGGCTGCCGCCCCGTTCCATCCGCCGCCGTTGGACTGGAAGTCCGGGTTTACGATAGCCGGTGGCGGAACCGCCGTTTGGATGGAGAGATTGACTGTGATCGCCTGTGGGCTGTTACCGGCTGCCGGGTCGGAGATGGTGATCGTGCCGCTGTAGCTGCCGGCCGCCAGCGAGGCGGTGGTGTAATGAACGGCAATGGTATCCACTTCGCCGATGCTGGTGCCTTCGGTTGGTGTGAGCCAGAGCCAGGGGATGTTCTCGGCGATGGTGTAGTTCAGTGTGCCGGTCCCGCCGTTCGAGACGGCGAATGTCTGGCCGGCGGCGTTTTGTCCTGGCGTGGCCGTGGGGTTCAGCGTGGCAGGCGAGCGACTGATGACCGGCCCCTGAGGGGCGCTGCCTCCGCCGGCGGGCAGATTCAGAGTGCAAGCGTACTGGAAGGCGTCGTAGAGGTCGTTGTTGGGGCCGGGGGGGTGGAGCCCCTTGAGATCAAGGATCGACCAGTTTTGCCACACCGCGTCGTTGGCGTAGATGAACCAGCACGCGCACACAACGGGATGGTTGCCGGGCGTCGTGTTCCACGCGTGCAGGTCCTGCAAGGCGCCGTGGAGGAACTGGGCGCTGGCCGCCTCGTTGGTATCGCTGATGGGGTTGACCTGCCGGCCCCACTCCAGGAGGTAGACCGGCTTGGCCGCGTAGCCGCGCGTGTCGATGTAATGGAGCTGCTCGGCATACTGGTTGCGAAAATTCACCCGCGAGCTGGCGGCATCGCCGATGCCGTAGGCGTGCAGAGCGAAGCCATCGAAATCGCCGGGAGCCAGATGGTCGAGCATCGCTCCCAGCCAGGCATTGTCTACCGGGGCCACCGGCCCCAGCAGCACGATCTGTGGGCCGAGCGAGCTGGGTGTGGCCTTGATCGCGTTGCGGATCCGCTTGAAGCGCGAGACGTAGTCGGCCGGGGTGAGCGTGCCGATGTTGTATTCCCAGGGGAGATTCATCTCGTTGCCGATCTGCCAGATGTGGGTCAGGTCGGCGAGCTGCTGGGCGGCCGTGGTGACATCCTGGAGGTACTGGGTCATGTCGGCCTCGGCGGGCACCACCAGACCCCAACGGGGCTGGATGCGGGTCACCAGGGTATGGCCGCGAGCGACGAGCGTCTGGAACTTGGGGAGTTGGTTGCTGACGTTCCAGTAGCCGTCATAGAGGACGGCCGTCTCCAGCGACCAGATCGGTTTGCCGCCGGTCATGACCTCGACCAGGTTCGAAACCGGGTCGCCATACCAGTGGATGCCATAAACCCAGGGAGAGTCGGCCGCGCGGATGGGAGCGCCGACCAGGAAGGTGGTAACCACCAGAAGGCCGACCCGCCGGAATGTAAGCAAGTGCTGAGCTGGCACCGCCTCACCTTTCGCTCGTTCTCAAAGGTACGCTGGTGCGCCCATTGGCTGACGGCTTCGGATTCTTCAAGACCGGCGCAGCAGCGCGCTTGCCAGCGTGGTCAGCTTTTGGCGTCCGGGCCGCTCGCTTGCGAGGGCTCTGGAGCGCCCCTTAACCCCACCCTTGGTAAGGGGGGAGTTAATCACGAACCCTCTTAAAAGGGGTGCGTAGCACTTAACACTCAGCACTGAGCACTCAGCACTGAGCACTCAGCACTCAGCACTCGTTACTCAGCACTTCTTATCTCCTGCACTCGTCGGGCGGCCTGCGGTTGGCGCCGCTGAGGCAGGCCTGGAAGATGCCGAAATCCTCCTGGTCGACGTCTGGATCGTGATCGAGTCGTGTGTCGGCACATTCGGAGTCGCTCTGGATGACGCCCGGGCCGGTAAGACAAAGCTGGAAATGCCCGAAGTCCTCCAGGTCCACGTCGAGATCTTCATCGAAGTCGCCCAGGTATCGCGGTGAAGTGACGGTGAGCTGAATCGGGATGGTCTGCGGTGTGTTGGTAGCTCCGGGAGCCGAGATGGTGATGGTGGCGTTGTATTCGTCGGGAGACAGCTCGTCCACGTCGTAGATCACATTGATGGTATCCACCTCACCCGTGCTGGCGCCACTGGAGGGGCTGACGCTGAGCCAGTCGGCATTATCCGTCATACTGTAGGTCAGCGTGCCGCCGCCCGTGTTCTGCACCGTGAAAGAATCGTTGGGCAACGTGCCTCCCTCGCCCACGGTCTTCACGAAGCTCGAAGGCGATCGCGAGATCGTGGGGTTCAGGGCGGGCATCTGCGTGAACTGCCAGGTCAGAAAGTAGCACTCGTGGCGGTTGCACGGCAGGCCCATGCCGATGACCTTGTCGCTGGGATAGCTGGCCTGCGGCGGGCAGGAGGAGCCGTTCGCCGGGCAGAAGCTGTCCACCCAGGCGCTGAAGGGGCCTCGCGGACCCTCCGGCCAGAAGGGGCACCAGTTGCCGCCGCTCATGGGAAAATCGCCCCAGTCCGGCGGGGCCTTCGTGGAAATCGTGACCTGGTTCGACTGGTTGAGCGGGTACGCGGCGATGCATTTCTGGTTGGCGATGAGTTGCCCGGAGGCGTCCTTGCAGCGGTAGAAGATGTTGATCTTGCCGCCGGCCTGGTTCTCGTTGCACCACGCGACTTCCACGAGCTTCCAGTACCATTGCCCTTGCTGGACATTGGCCGACTCGAAGACGATTCCGCGCGTCGCGCTGATGGTGGCCCGATTCTGCTCGCAGTTGCTCTGGGCATATACGGGGCCAACCAGCGCCGATACGAGCAGTACCGCGCCCGCCGTTGCCATGCCGTTACGCATTGCGACCTCCCTCGCGCCGGCCCGGTGCCGGTGGATGAACTGATCGAAGTGAACATTAAAGCCGAACCACAGCCAGCCGCGGCAGCAGTCCGGTTATGGCCGTTCTCCGGGCCTTCTGCCCGGCCGTCCGGTCTCCACGACCTCTCGAATGTAACGTTCCCCGGCACCCGGATCAAGTGCGAAATGAACAAGTACACCGTTGCGCGGGGCGGTCCCGAAATGGCGGCGGTGCAGCGCTGCGGGTCAGGTCATGGTACGTCAGCGGGTCTACAGGGACTCGTCCTGCTCGGCCAGGCGCGTGAGCCGAATGCAACGTAAACCCTTGTGCTGGTAGAGCCGGCCGGCGAACTTGCTGCGGTCTTCAACCTGGAGGACGAGCTCCGAGTTGGCCAGCTTGGGGGTGGGAATAATGTCACCGGGCTTGAGCCGGATCAGGTCGTGCACGGTGATAGTCGTGGCGGCCAGGAACGCCCGCAAATTGACCTCCGCGGACCGCAGGTGAGTGGCCAGTTGCTCGCGCTGCTGGTGACTGGCGGCCTTGCGCTGGTAGGCCAGCCAACTCTGGGTGGCCAGCTTACCCATCACGGGCTCGATAACATTAAAGGGGATGCACAGGGTCATGGTTCCGGCGCGGCTGCCCATCTTGAGTTCCAGGCCGATAACCACCACCACTTCATTGGGGGCAACGATCTGCACGAGGTGGGGGTTCGATTCAGTTTCTGCCAACTCGAATTTGACGGGTACGAGGTTGGCCCAGACTTCCGTGAAATTAATGACGGCTCGGTCGGTGATGCGCTTGACCAGGCGCCACTCGATGGCCGTCAACGGCCGCTGGGGGATGAACATTTCGGCGTTCGATCCGCCCAGCAGGCGATCGATGATGGGGTAAATGATCAGCGGGCTGATCTCGAGGCAGAGTTGCCCCTCCAGCGGCGTGGCGTTCAGCAGGTTGAAGCAGGTCGGGTTGGGCAGAGAGTGGATGAACTCGCTGTAGGTGAGCTGCTCGATGGTGGCAACGCGGACCTCGACGATCGTCCGCAGGAAACCGGAAAGCGACGCACCAAAATTGCGGGCGAAGCTCTCGTGGATCGCCTCCAAGGAACGCATCTGGTCCTTGCTGACGCGCTCAGGACGTTTGAAGTCGTAGGTGCGGATTTCCTGGGGGCGGCGATGCGTGCGGACAAAGACGTCTGGTGGGGGGGCGGCCGTGGCGGCTCCGGCGTCCACTGCCGATAGCAGAGCATCAACTTCGGCTTGATCGAGTACGTCGGCCATGTTGCATTACTTATCGGACAAGGCGGGGGAGACGGTTGAGAGCCCGCGGGCGTGAGAATCGCCTCACGATGTGGGGCCGAGCCGCGGCGCGACCAGCCAGCCGTCGGGTCGACCCCGTTCGCCGGTCGGCTGGTGCGCACGTTGTTCGTTCCTCATGCTGCTCATGAGTTTACAGCGCATGGTGGGTGGTAAAGTCGATCATGCTTCGGCAGGTCTGAAGGCTAGAATCGTCCGGACACGACAGCCGGCGACTTCATTGAGGGCCTGTCATGGCTGTCCGCACATTACCCGATCCCCGTCAGGATCCGGCCGCGGCCGCGCGTTACGCCGGGCTGCGTTACGTGACCGATACTCAGCCGGGCATCCGCCGGGTGCGGCAGGGCCGGGGTTTTGGATACAAGGGCGCCGATGGCCGTCCGCTCAAGGCCCCAGACGTGCTGGCGCGGATCCGGAGCCTGGTCATTCCTCCAGCCTGGACGGATGTGTGGATCTGCCCCCATGCCAACGGCCATATTCAGGCGATCGGCCGCGACGACCGGGGGCGCAAACAATACCGCTATCATGACAAGTGGCGGGAAGTCGGTGCGGCAACCAAATTCCATCGCATGGCGGCCTTTGGCAAAGCGTTGCCGGCCATTCGGCGGATCATTGCACGGCACATGCGCCTTCCCGGGCTCAAACGCGAGAAAGTGCTGGCGACAGTGGTGCATTTGCTGGATGAAACGCACATCCGGGTGGGCAACGACGAATACGCCGCGCAGAACAACTCGTTTGGCCTGACCACGCTCCGGGATCGGCATGTCAAGGTGAGCGGCGCACGCGTGCAGATCCGTTATCAGGGCAAAAGTGGTAAGCGGCGCGAGGTCCAATTCTCCGATGCCCGCCTGGCCAGGATCATCAAGCGCTGCCAGGATCTGCCCGGGCAGGAGCTGTTTCAGTACGTCGATGACGCCGGGCAGACGTGCGACGTCGAGTCGGCGGACGTGAATGACTATGTGCGCGACGTCACCGGCGAGGATTTCACGGCCAAGGATTTCCGCACCTGGGCGGGGACGGTGCTGGTGGTGGAGAAGTTCCTGGAATCCGGGCCGTGCACCTCGAAAACCGCCGGCAGAAAGCAGATCGTTCAGGCGATCAAGGAGGTCGCCGCCCGGCTGGGCAATACACCGTCGGTTTGCCGGAACTACTACATCCACCCGTATGCCTTGCGCTGCTTTGAGGACGGATCGCTTTTTGAGGTTCTGGTGAAAGCCTGTGTGCAGAAGCGCGGTGGACGCAGCCCTGATCCGGAGCGGGTGGTCATGGCGCTGCTGCGCCGGGCGGCCCGGTGCCCGGATTCAACAGCTCCGGCGGTTCCCGCCAGGAAGCGCCGCTCCGCCTGAACTGGTCTGGAGATAGGCTTCCGAAGATAATGCGCCGATGGTTGACGGTGGTTTGAGCGGCTGGGTAGGGCGATCTGTCATGCAATTCCGGTCTGCCTGTGGTGCCGATGGCGACGGTGTACGTGAGCTGGTGTTCGGCATACTGGACGAGTACGGACTGGCGCCTGATCCGGCCTCTACGGATGCGGACTTGTCCGACCTGGAGGGCAACTACGCTGCCCGAGGCGGATGCTTCCAACTGCTGATTGACGAGCAGAACCGGCTGGTCGGCTGTTATGGCCTGTACCCTTTGGGTCCGGGAGTCTGCGAGTTGCGCAAGATGTACCTGCGACGCGATCTGCGCGGGAAGGGTCTGGGAAAGACCATCCTTCGACACGCTCTGGACCGCGCCCGGACACTGGGTTTCACCCGGGTTCAGCTCGAAACCGCCAGCGTGCTCAAAGAGGCGATCGGTTTGTATCGTTCCTTCGGCTTCCGCCCGTTCCGGCCGGAGCACATGTCCGCGCGGTGCGATGCCGCCATGTATCTGAAACTCGGCGACAGGCCAACCTGAAAGTCCCCTTACAACTTGGGATCCAAGGCGTCCAGTATAGCCCACTGTGCGTTCGCGAGTGCCGCGTGCCGTGCGTTATGGAAGCGCGGTAAGAAAAGAGGCCGCCCCGCCATGAAGGCGGGACGGCCTGACGCGGTTCAGACGAGGGCCGCCCGTGCGACGTTACTGTCTGCCGCACGGGCAGCCTGGCTTCTCCAATGCGCTTCCAGCCGGTCTGCAAGATGCCGGTCTTGCAGATGAAGACGGCGCTCAGTACTCGAGGACCAGGCGCGGGGCCAGAGCCGGGTTGCCGGCCGCGGCGGCGCCTTCCCTCGAGTAGTAGTCCACCGTGCCCAGCTTGTTCTCTTTCTCCTTCTTCAGGAGCCAGCCGAACCCGGCCCCGGCCTGAACATCGGCGGTCACGTCCCAGCGAACCTCCCGCGGCATCAGCAGCCAGTGCTCCACGCCCGGAGCGGTGTTGGGTGCAAACTCGCCGCCGTGCCACTTGTGCGGACAGTCGGTGTTGCGGTTGGCGATGTTGGTGTCGGTGGCGCAGTCCCAGGTCACGCCCGCGCCGCTTCCGCGGATGTTGTTGCCGAGGTTCCATCCATTTCCTTCGGTCCAGTCCTCCAGGAGCCGATGTGCGGTAATCTCTCGATCATTCCAATTGAGCAGCCAGCCCACCGGATAGTCAGAGATGTTCAGAACGAGCGTGGCCTTGGTGACGCCGGCGGTATTGACGCCGCTCAGGTCAAAGGCCACCACCGTCCGGTTGAAACCGGATCGTGAGACGCGGAGGCTCCGGTTGGCACCTTCGTTGAGGTCATCGCCGGGCGCCTTGCGGAGGAAGGCATCCTTCACGGCCGTCAGGGTCATGGTGCCCGGCTGATCGCAGGCATCGCCGATGCCATCCTGATCCGAGTCCGCCTGATCGGCGTTGGGCTCATTCGGGCAGTTGTCGATGCAATCCGCGACCGTGTCCCCGTCGGTGTCGTCGTCCGGCTGGCCACAACCGCACGCGCCCGGAGCGGATTTGGCGGGGTCCTGCGGGCAGCCGTCATTGCAGTCAGCGGTGCCGTCAGAGTCGCTGTCCGTATCGGCCACGCCGCAGCCGCACTCACCCGGTTCAGCCTTGTCCGGATCGGTCGGACAGCCATCCACGTCGCCGCAGATGCCGTCGCCATCCGCGTCATTGTCCGGGTCGTTCGGACACGCATCGTTGCAGTTCGCGACGCCGTCGGAATCGCTGTCTGTATCGGCCACGCCGCAGCCACACTCACCCGGCGCGGTCTTGGCCGCGTCGTTGGGGCAACCATCGTTGCAGTCGGGCGTGCCGTCCGCGTCGGTATCGGCATCGCTGGTCCCGCAGCCGCACGCACCCGGCGCGGTCTTGGCCGGATCGTTCGGGCACTGATCGTTGCAGTCCGGCGTGCCGTCGGCATCGGCGTCATCGTCGGCCACACCGCAGCCGCAGAGGCCCGGCTCGACCTTGCCGGCGTCATCGGGGCACTGATCGTTGCAATCCGGCGTGCCGTCGTCGTCCGTATCCGTATCGGCCACACCGCAGCCACAGACCCCCGGCTCAGTCTTGGCCGGGTCGTCTACGCAGCCATCGTTGCAGTCGGCGGTGCCATCCGCGTCAGTATCCGTGTCGGCGACGCCGCAACCGCACTGGCCCGGTTCGGTCTTGGCAGCGTCGTTGGGGCAGCCGTCCACGTCACCGCAGACGCCGTCCTGATCGGCATCGTTATTGGCGTCATGCGGGCAGATGTCGATGCAGTCGGGGGCGCCGTCTGCGTCGGTGTCCGTCTCGGCCACACCGCAGCCGCACTCGCCCGGCGCGGTTTTGGCGGGATCATTCGGGCAACCGTCGTAGCAGTCCGCCGTACTGTCGCCATCGCTGTCCGTATCGGGCGTGCCGCAGCCGCAAATGCCCGGCGCGATCTTGGCCGGATCATTCGGGCAGGTATCCACGCAGTCGGGCGTGCCGTCGTCGTCAGAGTCAGTATCTGCCGTGCCGCAGCCGCAGACACCCGGCTCGAACTTGGCCGGATCCTCCGCGCAGGCGTCGTTGCAGTCGGCCACACCATCCGAGTCGGTGTCGGTGTCGGCGGTTCCGCAGCCACACTGGCCTGGTTGCGTCTTGGCGGGGTCATTCACGCACGCGTCATTGCAGTCGGGCGTGCCGTCACTGTCGGTATCCGTGTCCGGTGTACCGCAACCGCAGAGGCCGGCGCCCAGTTTCGCCGGATCATTCGGGCAGCCGTCCTGACAATCGGGCGTGCCGTCCTGATCCGTATCGGTGGTATCGTTCTCGCCGTCGCAGACGTCGATGCAATCGGGCACCGTGTCGCCGTCCGTGTCGGTATCCGCTACGCCGCAGCCGCACACGCCGGCGTTGGTCTTGGCCGGATCGCTCGGGCAACCGTCCTGGCAGTCGGCCGTAGCGTCACCGTCCGAATCCGTGTCGGCCACCCCGCACCCGCATGCGCCGGGCTCGATCTTGTCGGGATCATCCGGGCAAGCATCGTTGCAGTCGGCCACGCCGTCTCCGTCGCTGTCACTATCCGCATTGCCGCAGCCGCACTGGCCGGGGTCAATCTTGGCGGGGTCGGCGGGGCAGCTGTCCTGGCAGTCTGGGGTGCCGTCCGCATCGCCGTCCGTGTCGGCGACGCCGCAACCGCACGTGCCGGGCTCGAGTTTGGCCGGATCGTTCGGACAGAGATCTGCGGCGTTGCAGATGCCATCCCCGTCGTCATCCGGCCCGTCGTTTGCCGTATCGTCAGTGCCGGACGCGCAGTCATCGCACGTGTCGGCGTCCAGATCACGGCAGAGCAGCGGATTGAGCGGCGCGCTGTCCTCGGCGTCGTCTACGCCGTCGTTGTCATCGTCGTTGTCGACGCAGTTGGCCGTGCCGTCGCCGTCGCTGTCCGTGTCTGGTGTGCCGCAGCCACAGGCGCCCGGTTCAATTTTGCCGGCATCATTGGGGCAGGTGTCGTTGCAGTCAGGCGTGCCATCCGCGTCAGAATCCGTATCCGGGATGCCGCAGCCGCAGAGGCCGGGTGCGGTCTTGTCGGCATCGCTGGGACATCCGTCGAGGCAGTCCGCCGTGCCGTCATTGTCGGAATCCACGTCGCTCACGCCGCAGCCGCACACGCCGGGCTCGATCTTCGCCGGATCGTCATCGCACTCGTCCACACAGTCGGGTGACCCGTCGCTATCGGTGTCTGTATCGGCCGCGCCACAGCCGCAGAGGCCGGGGCTGGTCTTGGCAGGGTCTGCCGGGCATCCGTCGTTGCAGTCCGGTGTGCCGTCGCTGTCGCCATCGGTATCAGCCGTTCCGCAGCCGCACACACCGGGAGCAGTCTTGGCGGGGTCGCTGGGGCATGCATCGTTGCAGTCGGGCGTGCCGTCGCCATCCGTGTCGGTGTCGGCCACGCCGCAGCCGCAGGCTCCGGGAGCGACCTTGCCCGGGTCATCGCTGCATCCGTCGTTGCAGTCGGGGGTGTCGTCTCCATCGGAATCGGTGTCGGCTACACCGCAGCCGCACACGCCGGCCTCGATCTTGTCGGGATCGGCGTCGCACTCATCGATGCAATCCGGCGTGCCGTCGCCGTCTGAATCGGTATCAGCCACGCCGCAGCCGCACACGCCGGGATCGAGCTTGTTCGCATCTTCCGGGCATCCGTCGCAGATGTCACCTACGTCATCACCATCGACGTCCGCCTGATCGGAGTTGGCATCCGCCGGGCAGTTGTCGCAGAGATCGCCGACTTCGTCGCCGTCCTGATCCTCCTGGCCGGGGTTGGGGTCGGCGAGGCAGTTGTCGCAGGCGTCGCCCACCCCGTCGCTGTCATCGTCCGACTGGTTGGGGTTGGCGTCGTCCGGGCAGTTGTCGGTGGCGTCGGAGATCCCGTCGCCATCGCGATCGGGCACCAGCAGAAACGCGCGGCTGTTCGTGCTGCTTCCGGTGCGGTAGCCCTTGCCGACGATCCATCCGTTGTCGTTGATGGCCCAGGCCTGGTCCAGGCGGGTCCAGTCGGTGCCGGCGGGGATCAGCGTGTTGAGGTCAACCGCTGTGGCCGAATCCGTCCAGATGGTGGCCGAGTTGACGTTGACGGTGGTCCAGCACCAGCCGACGATGACGCCATTCTCATTGACGTCGCGCGCCTGGCTGTCCGTGTGGGCGGAGAGAACGGGAAGCTGCTGCATGCCGCCGGAGTTGGTCCACCGGAAGGCGCGCGAGCGGTTCAACTGGTCCACTCCGGTCACCGATTGGCCGACAATGACGCCGGCTTCGTTGAGGCCGAATCCCCAGCTATTCTGGCCTCCCAGCGTGCCCAGGTCCTGGGGCGGCACGCTCGCGGCGGTGGCCACCTCCCAGAGAACGGCGTGGGTCAGCGAGCCGAATTGCATGTGGCCGGTGACCAGGCCGGCGTTGTTGACGTCGTAAGCCTCGCCGTCGTCGGGCATCTGGATGTTGGTCGAGCCGTTCTGAATGAATCCGACATTGCTGCTGGTGCTGCCGCCGACGATCACGCCGGAATCGTTGATGGCGTTGGGGCGGTTGCCATTGGATATCGGCGCGGAGAGCGTGCCGGTGGCGGGGTTGTACAGAAAGCCAACCGTACCGCCGCTGCTGTTGCTCATCTCTCCGACGATCCGGCCGTTGGAGTCGATGCCGTAACCTCGCCCCCTGACGCGGTTGGACAACAGCCCGATGTCGACCATCTGGGGCGTCCCGTTGAGCAGCGAAGCGGAGAACACATGCTCCCTGCCGCCGTCAGAGATGGTGGAGAAGCCGCAGATCTGGCCCGCATTGTTGATGTCGCGGGCCTCGGCCCGCGGGCCTCCGAGGTCGCCCAGGTCATAGATGACGTACTGCGCGGCCAGTGCAGGTCCAGAGGCAATTAAACTATATAACAGTACTGAGGCAGGAACAGACGTAAAAAGGTGGTAACGGGATTTTTGCATGGTTGTTCCTCCTGCATCGCTTAAGAGAGGACAGATCACGCGGGCCGTCTTCCGCGGGACAGCTCCAGCGATATTCACTTCCATCATCGTGCTGCCGGGAATCGCTCCGCGACACGCAGCAGAAATGGTCCCGACCGGCGGTGGTCGCCTCCGCGGCCAGTCAGACTCGGCAGAGCATACCAGCGGCAGGCAGTGCATACAAGAAGAATTCGGAGCGCATTTTCTGCGCCGGGCGACTCCGGCGCATTATCGGTCGTGCCGTCGGGTAGTGCGGCTTTTTTGTGCATTCGGCGTTCGAGATTCCGGCCAAGCTCCGCGCTCAGACCGGCGATGGCTGCTGTCGATTGATCATGCCGGTAAATCGTTTGGTCGCACGGTTTAACACGGATGCAGGCCAGGGCGACGACAGGAGCCAAGACCGCCGGTCACCGCATCGGGCGGCGATTGGCGCTGTGGGAGGGGTGCACTATGATTGGGCGCCGGCCGGCCGCTTTTTTTCGTGCTGCTTGGAATACTGTTCGGCCGGGGGAGTGTTCAGGGATGAAGGTTGCAGGCAAGCTTCATGGGTCGTCGGGGGCATGTGCCCCATTATTAGTTCTAGCGCTGCTGGCGGGCTGCAAAGGAGATGGCGCCGGTACTGACGAGGGCAGCATCGACCAGCCTTCGCTGCGTGTGCTGAACCCCGATGCCGCGGCGCCGACGGTCATCTTTCCGCATCGCCTGAAGACCGACGACGTGACCCTCAACGAGTTCATCCACCATGCTTTGGAGGTCTGCGCCGAGGGCGATTACGACAAGTTCCGCGAGTTGTTCGGCACCGCCTATCGGTCGCCGGGCAAGGAGCAGTTCGAGCGCGTGTGGCAGGGCGTCCGCGAAGTGGCCGTCGTGGGCGTTTATCCCGACCGGCAGGAGCCGCCGGAGTATTACGTGCACGCGGTGGTCGAACTGCGGAAGCCCGATCGACGCGAACGGACGCAACGAGATGTGGTCGTGTGGATCTTCCGCGAAGCCGACGAGTGGCGAATGGGTGCGGCGCCCGGCGAGATCACCGATCGTATTCTGGTGGCCAGCACGCAGCCGGGCGCAGGCGAGCCCGGCCGGCACGCTCCCGCTGCCAGCCGACCGGCCCGGGCACGATCGGATGCCTCTGCAACCCGCCCCTCTGCCGCCGCGACGCAGGCCGACCGGCGCTGATGATCTCCGGGCGCGGGGCAACCTCTGGACAAGCGCCGCGGGCGGGCAGGTCGCCCGATGGACGGTAGCTCATGCGGCGGCGGCCGGCCCGAGTGTGTATAAGAATCCGCCCAGCTCCGGAAGGACTCGCCGCCCGGGAGCCAACTTGCGGAGAAGCGACGGGCTAACCTATGCTGTGCGAGGATGGCTGGCGCGTTGGAAAGGTCAAGAATGCCCACGCTGAGCAATCGATTCAGCTTCTGGTTGATGGTGATGTTGGCATGGCCCGTGGTTCGCGGGGCTCAGGCGGGCGATCTGCTTGACAATTCTCCGCCGTTGCCGGTCCGCGCCGCCTTGCATGCCGAAAGAGATATCATTCAGGCGGGCCAGCCGGTATGGGTTGAATTCACGCTGACCAACCTGAGCGCGGAGCCGGTGAGGCTTCAGATCCCGGGCGCGGAGGCAGTGGAAGAAGCCACTCCTGCCGAGCAGGGACTGCCGGCCGCGCACGTGTTCAGCGGTGTCAGGTTTACCGGCGTGTCCATCAAGGATGCCCACGGCGACGATTTTGATGCGCACGTGACGCTACGGCCGCACGGCCTGGTGCCGGTGGTGCGGCTGGCAGCGCACGGAAGCGTGGGGCTGCGGCTGGAGCTGACGCAGTTCTACGAGTCCCTGAAACGGCCCGGCAAATACACGGTGTCGTGGCGTCCGTATGGGGCGGCCCTGGAGTCGGCGCCGCTGTCGCTGCAAATTCTGTCGGAGCGGCAGGCGGTCATCCACACTGACCTGGGACTGATGACCATGCGGTTCTACTATGAGCAGGCTCCGCAGGCCGTGCAGAACTTTATCGAATTAGCTGAGAAGAGGTTCTATAATAATCTGTCTTTCCACAAGGTAATCGCCGGCGGATTCATCCAGGGTGGAGACCCGCGCGGGGACGGACACGGGATCCGGGCGGACGGCAAGCGCCTGAAAGCGGAATTCAGCACCCTTCCGTTCGAGATGGGGACAGTGGGCATGGCCCGCCTGCCGAGTGACCCGGACTCGGCGAGCTGCCAGTTCTTCATCTGCCTGAGTCGCCAGCCCCTCTTCGACGGCGAGCAGACGGCGTTCGGATACCTGGTCGGTGACTCGTCCTTCGAAACGCTCAACAAGATCGCGGCGGTGCCCACCGATGCGCGATACCGGCCGAGCCGGAAGATTGCTATTCGGGCGATTACCCTGGAAAATGTACCCCCACCTCGGCAGGACGTGCTCAGCGCCAGGACGCCGGCAACGCGTCCGGCGGGCGCCGGGACGGGGAGCGGCCGAGCGGCGCACGGCTTGTCGCAGCTCGATCCGCCCGCCGCGCCGACAACGCGTCCGGGGGAGGGTGCAGGCGGTTAAAAAGCATCTTCAGGTCCCCGAACGGTTTTGCGGAGCCGATCGCATTGGGGGCCGGGTCCCATGCAATGGGGCCGATGGCCAACGGGTCAGGACCGAGAGGTAGCAGCCCAGCCAGCGTGTCTCAGGTGCCGTGGCTCACCTGGCCTCCAATACGGTCGGCTTCATTGGTTTGTCTGCCCGCGGCAGAGCTGGATGGCGAATTCACTTCGGCGGCGGCCGGACCTTGGCAGGATGGGGCATGCGATGGCGTATACCGTTCTGGCTCGGAAATATCGAAGCTGGACGTTCGACGAACTGGTGGGCCAGCAGGCGGTGGCCACCACGCTCAAGAACGCCATTGCCAGCGGTCGCATTCACCACGGTTACCTGTTCTGTGGCACCCGCGGCGTGGGCAAGACCTCGGCGGCGCGAATCCTGGCCCGCTCGCTGAACTGCCTGAAGGCGGAAGGCCCGACGGCTACGCCGTGCTGTGAGTGCGAGTCGTGCCTGGCCATCGCCGAGGGACAGGACGTCGACGTGATTGAGATCGACGCGGCCAGCAACACCGGCGTGGACAACATCCGTGAGCTGCGCAGCAACACGGCGTATCGTCCGGCCCGGGCGCGCTTCAAGATCTACATCATTGATGAAGTCCACATGCTCAGCACGGGCGCATTCAACGCACTGCTCAAGACGCTCGAGGAGCCACCCGGGCACATCAAGTTCATCCTGGCCACCACGGAATCGCAGAAAGTGCCGGCCACCATCCAGAGTCGTTGCCTGCGCTTCGATTTCCGCAGCATCAGCGCGGATGACATTGCCGGGCATTTCCAGGAGATCCTCAAGAAGGAGAAGATCAAGGCCGAGCCCGCCGTGATCCGCCGGGTCGCGCGGCTGGCGAACGGATCCATGCGTGACGGGCTTTCGCTGCTCGACCAGCTTCTTTCCATGGGGCGTGAGAAGCTGACCGCGGACATGATCGACGACGTTCTGCCGATGCCGCACGACGAGGTGCTCACCCGCCTGATCGGGCAGCTTGCGGATCGCGACGCGGCCGGCGCGCTCAAGTCGCTCGATGAGTCGCTGTCGGCGGGCTACAGCCTGGAGCGGTTCACGGAGTCGCTGGGTGAGCAGATCCGCACACTCATGCTCTTGTCGGTGTGCGGGGCGCAGACGGAACTGGTGGAACTGCCCGGTCCGGCCGCCGAGGCCATGGCCGAGCTGTCCAAACACTTCGATGCCGAGGCGTACGTCTACATGCTGTCCGTTCTCGAGGAGTTGCGGCGCAGCGTACGTTCCAGTCCATTGGGACGACCCTTGCTGGAGGCGGGTCTGGTCCGGCTGGCGGGTGCCGTGCGCTACCGATCCATTCAGAGGATCCTCGATGAGCTGGGTGAGGCCAGGGCGGCCGAGGAGGATCCGTCAAAAAAAAAAGTGAGGGAATTGCCGGCTCCCGGGGCGGCGGACTTGCCGCGGCCGACCAGTCCCGCATCACCCATCCCCGGCAGTTCGGTCCCTCCATCGGGAGGCGGTGACCGGCCCCCGTCAGCAGGTCACGCGCCGGCACGGGGGCGGCCCCAGCCGGCCCCCGCCGTGCCCGCTCCGGCACCGGCATCCCGACCGGCAACCAGCGAAGATCTCAAAGCGGCCACTTCCGACCCGGCGGTTCGAGAGGCCATGGAGCTGTTCGGTGGTTCGCTGGTGAATGTCGAACGCCTTCGCTGAGCCTACAATCTCACGGCGCATAAAACGAGGAGTCACGGCATGTTCGGTGGTTTGGGCAACTTCGCATCGATGATCAAGCAGGCCAAGAGTCTGCAGGAGAATATGCAGAAGGTTCAGGAGGAGCTGGCTCAGCAGCGTCACGAAGCGGATGCCGGCGCGGGGATGGTCCGGGCCCAGGTGGACGGACGGGGTGAACTGGTGAGCATTAAAATCGACCCGCAAGCTACCAGCGACGTGGAACTGCTGGAGGACCTGGTCAAGGCGGCCGTGGTTTCGGCTGTTCGCAAGTCGCATGAGGCCATGAAGGCGGAGATGGCCAAGCTGACCGGCGGGCTCAACATACCGGGCCTGACCGATATGATGGGACAGTAGACCCCAGACGGCGATTGGTATTTGGGGGCTTCCGGGACGCACCCGGGTCGAATGCGTTTTGCCCAGGAGTTTGCTGCTTGAGCGATCTGCCGCGCGGGATGCCTGAGTCACTGACCCGGTTGATGAGTGAACTCACCAAGCTGCCCGGAGTGGGGCCGCGCAGTGCGGAGCGGATCGCCTTTCATCTGCTGCGGGCACAGCCTCAGGAGGCCCTCCCCCTGGCGGATGCCATCCGCGACGTCAAGCGGAATCTGCGGCACTGCCGGCGCTGTTACAATCTGGCTGAAGCCGAGTTGTGTGCCATCTGCCGCGACCCTCAGCGGGACGCCGGTCTGATCGTGGTGGTGGAGCAGCCCAAAGACGTGCTGCTGCTGGAGACCACCGGATTAATCCGCGGGGTGTACCATGTGCTGATGGGTCATATTGCCCCGCTGGAGGGTGTGGAGCCGGAGCACCTGACCGTCGACGGCCTGGTGGAACGCGTTCGGGGCGGGCAGGTTCGCGAGGTCGTGCTGGCCACCAATCCCACGCTGGAGGGGGACGCCACGGCGCTGTATATTCAGGGGCGGCTGTCCTCGCTGGGAGTTGTGATTTCACGGTTGGCCCGCGGCTTGGCCGTCGGTTCGCAGGTCGAGTATGCCTCCCGGGCGATGCTCGAGGCGGCGATTACGGGACGTACGCCCCTGTGAACGGGCGCAGACTGCCCATCTGTCGATCCAGAGGCAGTCTCCTCACGTCCAGGAAAAATGTGCAGGGGGTGGACGTCCGGTGGATGGCCATCGGGCGAAGCGTTGCGGGCTCGGGCTTTTGACCCCTGTTATTGTGCGGGAGATGAATTCGTCCAGTATACTGTAGTTGAACCATGTCGCAGTTCATGTCTCAAAATCTGTCGCTGGGTCTTCGACAAGAGCAACGGCTCACGCCGCAGCTCATCCAGTCGATGAACATTCTCCAGTTGCCGCTGATGGCGCTGGAGGCGAAGATCCGCGAGGAGATGGAGCGCAATCCGGCCCTCGAGGAGGAGGAGCCGGAGCGCCCGGTGGAGACGGAAGCGCGCGGCGACGGAGAGCTGTTGCCGGTGGGTCCGGCCGGCGAAGCCCAGGCCGAGGCGGAGGGCTTCAGCCGCCTGGAGCGGCTCTCCCGGGAGTACGATTTCGACGATTCCGACCAATCCTTCGGGCGGGCGCGGGCCGATTCCGGCGAGCGCGACGCGAAGATGGACGCGATGGCCAACACGGCCAGCCGGCCCGAGTCGCTCAACGAGTACCTTCAGCACCAGTGGGCGCTGGTGGGCGTCAACGGCAACATCCGCAAGGCCGGCGAGCTCATCATCAACTACATAGAGGATAACGGGTATCTGCGCACTCCGCTGGAGCAGATCGCCGAGCAGCACGTGCCGCCCTTCACCCAGGCGGAGATGGAAGAAGCGCTTGACTGGGTGCAGTCGCTGGATCCGCCGGGGATCGCCGCGCGCGATTTGAAGGAGTGCCTGCTCAACCAGCTCCTGGCCCTCGAGGGGGACCACGAACTGGAGCGGATTCTGCTGGAGCGGCACCTTCCGGACATCGAGAAGAACCGCTACCCGGCGATCGCCAAGGCCACGGGCAAGAGTATTGAGGAAATCAAGCAGGCGGTCCGCAACCTGGGGAGGCTGAATCCCTGGCCGGGCCACCTCATCGTCGAGCGCGAAGTGCCCGTGATCACTCCCGACGTGATTGTGGAGTACGACGAGGAGGAGGAGGACTACACGGTCCGGCTGGCCCGAGGCAACAGTCCGCGGCTGCGCATCTCCGACACGTACCGGCGCATGCTGAGCGATCATCGCAACGAGAAAGAGGCCCGCGAGTTCATCCGCAAGAACCTGGAGGCGGCGGGGGCCTTGATCGATGCGATCGAGTACCGCCGCAACCGGCTGCTGGAGGTGGCCCGCGAGGTCATTCAGCGGCAGCGGGATTTTCTGGACATCGGCGCCGCGGGAATGAAGATTCTGCGGATGAGCGAGCTGGCCGAGAAGTTCGGCTGCGATCCTTCGACGATCAGCCGTACGGTGGCCGACAAGTACATCCAGACGCCTCGGGGCATTTTCCCGCTGCGGATTTTCTTCACCGGCGGTACGGAAACGGAGAGTGGGGAAGCCACCAGTTGGGATTCGGTGAAGGCCCGCGTCGAACAGATTATCGCCGGCGAGGACAAGAAGGATCCGCTCTCCGACGACGACATCGCCGCGAAATTGCAGTCGGAAGGCATCGACGTGTCGCGCCGAACGATCGCCAAATACCGCCAGCAACTCAACATCCCGGCCGCCCGCCAGCGCCGCGAGTTCTGATCTTCTGGGACCAAGAACCCATCGCAGTAGCCCGGAGACGGGGTGTCCCAACACTGCTGACACAGCAGCGGCACACTCCGCGAGGGGACTTTACACGGTGACGCCGTCCTTGAAAATGGCGATCTCGCGGAAGTCGTTGTGCTCGTTGCGGGTGCGCCGCCGTCCCGAGGCGATATCCAGGCAGAAGGCCAGCAGCTCGCTGGCCAGTTCAGCCATCGGCTTGCCGTCGAGGAGCACGCCGGCGTCGAAGTCGATCCAGCTCTTCTTGAGCCGGGCCAGTTCGCTGGTGGTGGAGAGTTTCACCGTGGGCACGGGACCTCCCAGGGGGGTTCCCCGCCCGGTGGTGAACAGGACCATGTGTGCTCCCGCGGCGGTCAGCGCGCTGACCGAGACCATGTCGTTGCCCGGGGCCTGGACCAGATTCAGGCCCGCCCGGGTCGCCGTCTGGCCATACTCCAGCACGTCCGTCACGGCGCTGGTGCCGCCCTTCTGGGTGCAGCCCAGGGACTTGTCCTCCAGCGTGGTGATGCCGCCGTCCTTGTTGCCGGGGGCCGGGTTCTCATAAATGGGCTGGTTGTGCCGCAGGAAGTACGACTTGAAGTCGTTGATCAGCCGCACGCACTTCTCAAAAGTGGCGCGGTCGGCACAGCGGTTCATGAGGATGGTTTCGGCGCCGAACATCTCCGGAACTTCTGTTAGAAGGGTGGTGCCGCCCATAGCCACGAATCGGTCAGAGAGGGCTCCCAGCAGCGGGTTGGCGGTGATGCCGGAGAATCCGTCGGAGCCGCCGCATTTCAGGCCGATCTTGAGCTTGGAGGCGGGCTGGGTGGTGCGCCGGAACATCCGGGCGTAATCCGCCAGCTCCTCCAGCAGGGCCATGCCGCGCTCCAGCTCATCCTCCACCTGCTGGGCGGAGAAGGCGCGCACCCGCCGCGGATCGATGTCACCCATGAACTGCCGGAAGACGTCCAGGTTATTGTTCTCGCAGCCGAGTCCGACGATGAGCACGCCGGCGGCATTGGGGTGGCGCACCAGGCCGGCCAGCAGCTTCTGGGTGGTGGCCATATCATCGCCGAGCTGTGAGCAGCCATAAGGATGCTGGAAGTAGTAAACACCTTCCAGGGGGCCGCTCACCCGCGTCCGCATGGACCGTCCGGCCAGGCGCTCGCAGACCTTGTTCACGCAGCCGACCGTCGGGATGATCCAGATCTCGTTACGGATGCCGACCTGGCCGTCCGGCCGCAGATAGCCCTCGAAAGTGACGGGCTTTTCCGTCCGCATCTCCACCGTCGACGGCTGCCAGGTGTATTCCAGCAGGCCGTCCAGGCGCGTTCGCAGGTTGTGCAGGTGGACGTGCTCGCCGGCCTTGATGGCCTTGGTGGCCTCGCCGATGGGGTAGCCATATTTGACCACGGGCCGGTGGGCCGCGATGGCGGCGATCGCGACCTTGTGACCCCGCGGGATAGGGTTTCGCGCCTTGATGTGCACCTCTTCAAGATGCAGGTCGGCGCCCTTTTCGATGTCCTCGACGGCGACGGCCACATTGTCGTCCGGGTGAATGCGGATGAGAACCGGTCGGCTGGGCATGGTTTCCTTTCGGTGGCTACCCGAGCAGGACGCGGACGCCGTGCCGCAGAATCAGATCCAGGTCCCGAGCGACGTGTTCGAGAAGTCCGGGCAGGGAGTTGAGATCCTCACCCCACAGCTCCGATCGGGCCAGCACGTCGCGGCAGAGAACCTCCGGCCCGCAGCCCTGATCATAATTCTTCCATGCCTCGCGCAGCAAGCCGAGAGCCTGCGGGGTGTCCTGTAGCGGGCAGGTCGGGAGTCGGTGGCTGCTTCTCGCCCCGCCCGCTGGCAGCTCATTCGTGCGGTACAGCGCCAGGAGTGCGGCCAGCGAGGCACACAGACCCGGTGGCGGCCTGCCATGCCGGCGGATGCTGGCGTTCAGCGAGGGCAGCACGCGGACCTGCCACTTGGAGGTACAGTTCAGCGCGATGCTGCGGAGCTTGTGCTCGATGGTCGGGTTTCTGAAACGATCGAGGACGTCGCGGGCGAAGCCGTGCGGATCTCCTGCGTCGGAGTCGAGCGTGGGGATGATCTCCTCGAAGAGGCACCGCTGAATAAAGGAGGCAATTGCTGGGTCCTCTATGCTCTCGCGCACGGTGTCCAGTCCGGCCAGCAGGGCCACCGGGACCATGGCCGTGTGCGCTCCGTTCAGGATGCGCACCTTGCGCGTGCGGTAAGGGCCGACGTCCTGGGTCAACGTGACGCTCAGGCCCGCGCGGGGCAGCGGAAGCTCATCAGCCAGCGATGCGTCGGCTTCGATGACCCAGTTGTGGTAGAGCTCGCAGGTAGTGAGCAGGCGGTCTTCGTAGCCGTTCTCCTCGAACAGCCGGGCGGCCTGGGCTTCCGGAAAGCCCGGCACGATGCGATCCACCAGTGTGTTCGCGAAGCGGCAGGTGTTCTCCAGCCAGTCCCTGAACGCCGGCTCCAGCTCCCAGTCCGCAACGTGCCGCAGGATTATCTCACGCAGCGTGGTGCCGTTGTTTTCGATGAGCTCACAGGGCAGGAAGATGAGCCCGGCGTTGACCGCGCCCTGCGTCCGCTGAAAGCGCTCGTAGAGCATGGCGGCCGCTCTGGCCGGGAATGAGGCCGGGCACGTGTTCACCGGCCAGGAGATGGGCTCGTAGGCGATCCCCGCTTCGGTGGTATTGGAGATGACGAAGCGCAAGCTCGGCGCGGAGGAGATCTCCAGGAAGCCACGCCAGTCGCGCCACGGGCTGACGGCGCGGCTGATCGCGGTGACCAGCGTGGTCTGCTCGTGCATTTCGCCGTCGCGGCGGCCGCGCGCCAGCACGGTGTAGCAGCCGTCCTGCTGAGTGAAAACTTCGGAGGTTCGGCTGGCCGGTGTTGCCGGTGTAATCACCGCCCGGCCCAGAAAAAGCCCGCGGCGGTTCATTTCATGAATCATCCAGCCGGCAAAGGCGCGCTGGAAGTTGCCGGTGCCGATCAGCAGAACCCGCTCGGGCGCGGAGCGCAGGGCTTCTGGAGCGGCCGGACCGGCCACGCGGCTGCGGGCGACGCTTTGATTCAGTCTCGGAACCATGCAGACCGACGAGTATACCGCCGAATCGATACGGCAGGGGAATTCTTGATTTGCCGATCCCCAGGCCGATGGTCTCAGGCCGGTGACGGCTTACGGTTGCGGAACGGCCTGCAGCAGGCTCTCGATGGCCTGCCGGTCCGACGGCGACAGCGACGGGACGTCCAGCGCCTGGCGGTAAACGTTGCGGGCCTCCTCGTGGCGAGCCCGCTGTTCGTAGATGGAGCCGAGTAATGTGAGCGCGTCGACATACTGAGAATGCTGCGCAACGACGCTCTCCAGCAGGGCTGTCGCCTGATTCACGTCACCGGTCGTGTAAAGATAAAACCCCAGCGTATAGCCGAACCGGGCATCCTCCGGATGTAACGTGTGGGCCTTGCGGAGCAGTTCGAGCCCCTCCTGCGGGTGACTGGCGATCAGCAGCAGCCCCAGGTTGTACGCGGCCTGGCCCATGCGGGGATCCGCGGTGAGGGCGCGGCGCAGGTGATCGACCGCCAGCTCGGATCGGCCCAGTTCCGCCTGCAGCAGGCCCATGTTGAAATGTGCCGCCGCGTCGTCCGGGTCGATGGCCAGGGCCCGCTCGAGGCATTGCCGCGACTGCTCATTGTTGCCCAGGCGGGCGTGAGCGATGGCCGCGTTGACGTGCGGGTGAACGATGTCCGGGCGCAGTTTCGAGGCCGTCTGGAAACAGGCTACCGCTTCCTGGAGCCTGCCTGTATCCATGTAGTGGTTGCCCAGACTGTGGTGCGAGGCCCAGTCATCGAGCCGGACTTGCAGCGATTTCTCCAACTCAGCCGTGGCCGCGACCAGGCGCACTCGCTCCGATGCATTCAGTTCCGTGTCCGGATACCCGGCCAGCGCGCCCGCCGCGCGAATGCGCACGAGCCGGCACGAATCGGCCGTGGCCGCAAGCAGAGCCTGTCGGGCTCGCGGCTCGCCCCAGCCTGCCAGCCCCGTCGCTGCCGCCGAGCGCACGAGCGGTGACGCATCCTTCAGCGCCTCCAGCAGCGTGGGCCACTTATCCGGCTTCGCGCAGTTGGCCAGCAGACGGATGAACGACGTGGCGAAAATCTCGTCGCGCTGGGCGGCCGTGATCTCCGTCAGCACCTCCGGCAGGCGCGACCAGTCGCTGCGTCGCGCCGCGGCGATCAACTCGGCCCGATGCAGCACCGGGGCCTGGTAGTCGGCCGCATGCCACTGGCGGACATGACCATCCGCCCAGGCGGCATCCTTGTCGGCATGACAGAGATTGCAGGCGTTGGGCGATTTGTGGGCGAGCGTGGCCGCGGGCATCGGCGGCCGCATGGAGTGGTCGCTGCGCCGCATGCGGGCGAATTCGGTGGTGGGCATGTGGCAATTGACGCATTGGCTGCCCGTGCTGTCGGCCGGATGGTGCGTGTGCGGCACAGGGTCGCCGACCCGCTGAGCATGGCAGGGCAGGCAGGCGTCATTGGCCTTTTCGCCGTGGAAGCGGTAACGGCCGCTGGAGGTATGGCAGTGCACGCAGTGCAGCTCCCCGGCCTGGGCGCAGGCGCTCATGCGCCAGGTCGTATACGTGTAGTTTTCGCCCAGATCACGCCCATCGGGGTAAAAGTCGGGGTTCTCGAGCGTGGCCAGGTCAAAGTGGTCAAAGAAGCTTTCCTGCGGCTGGAACGCGTCAGTCAGGATCGAAGCCTTGGCGTGGCAGGAGGAGCAGGAGTCGTTGTGCTGCTGGGGGGTGAACGTGCTGGTCCGGATGATCTTCAGATCCGCGGGCGTTTCGCCCGGAGGCGCCTCCCGGCACACGCGGACGTGGTCGGCGGATGGGCCGTGGCAGGTTTCACAGTTAATTCCCGGTTCGAGCCAGGTGGTGTGATACGTGTCGCTGGCCGGTTCGTAGTTGGTCGAGAGCTGGCTGACGTGGCAAGCGTGGCAGGAGGTATTGAACGTGTACAGGGGGTCGCGCCAGGCGACGGGCGCGTCCTCGACCTCCTGAAAATGGCGCATGGCGCTGGCGGCCGTGTCGAACCACTCATTTCGCCGGACGTCATAGGCGACCGGCAGCGTCTGAAGACGACCGCCATGGAGCGGAGTCAACAGGTAGTAGATGTTCTTGCCGCCCATGACGTGGGCGATCGGGTACCGTCGCTCGCCCGCTTCGCCGCGCTCGTGTACGAAGCCGCCCTCGGCGGTGATTTCCGCGCGATAGACGTCAGTCCCGGAGGCAATTTCGCGCGGCGGGGCGGTGAACGTCCTGGCCAGGTCCGGCGTGAACGGCTGCATGGCCAGTCCATGATGCGAGGTGGACCACAAATCGAAAAAGCGTGGATGGCACTCGCGGCAGCTTTGCGAACCGGCCAGCGTGGTGGGGCGGATCTCAGGCCCGGGAGACACTGGCTGGTTGAGCCCACTTCGCCCGTTCGCCTGGAGGAACCAGAGGGTGCCCACCGCCACAGCGCCCAAGCCGATCAGCAACCATGGCCAGAGGGATCTCATCATAGAGTTATAGTCTAACCATGGATCTCACGGATTCCACTCATAACGATTCCCGGGAATCCATGTCCTTTCGGGGTTAGTGTTCCGCGGAGCGGCGGAGGCATTCGATTCCAGGATAGAGCGGTGGTAGTCTGATGGTCATGAGGGCGAGTCCGGACGAACCGCGTCGACCCACGTTACGGGAGATCGCCTTGCGCGCGAACCTCTCGCGGGCTTCCGTTTCAATCATCCTGGGGAATCCGGAGACGGCGGCGGAGCGGTTTCGCCCGGAGACCATTGAGCGCGTTCGCCGGATCGCGGCCGAGGTCGGCTATCAGACCAATCTCATGGCCGTGAGCCTCAAGAAATTCCGGTCACCGTTTTTCGGTTTGATTCTGCGCGGCACGGGCGAGGTTGATGCAATCTCCTGGCATCACCAGGCCTTCGAAGGTCAATTCCAGGCGGGCGTGGTCACCGCAGCCCGTGTGGCACGACTTTTTCCAGTGGTGGCCACCCAGGATGCGCCGGAAGGAATCGATGTGTGGGGACTCGTGCGCGAGGTGCTGGACGGGGGCGTATGCGCGGCCGTCCTGCGAACGCCGGTGGGCGGGATTGAAGCTGCAATCCACGAGCGGATGGCCCGGGGGTTCCCGATGGTGGTGGTAGTCCCTGACCAGCCGGACCACTATGCCTCCAACGTGATCGACATGGATAACGCGGCAGGCGGGCGTCGGGCGGCCGAACTCCTGCACGCGGCCGGCCGTACGCGATGGGTCCTCATCCGTGATCAGATGCCGCGGGAGGCGCTGGCGCTTCGCGAGCAGGGAATGGCAGCAGTGGCCGTCGCAGCAGGCGCGCGGCTGGAGGTGCTGGCTATTCCCGACGGTTTCGGGGAACTCGAGATTCTGCATTGGTTGGTGCCGCTGCTGAGCGATCTGCGCCCCGACGGGATCTATGCCGCCTCTTCGGTGGCGGCGGTCGGCGCGCTGCTGGCCTGCCAGCAGGCGGGCCTTCGTGTGCCGGAGGACACTTGCCTGGTGGGCTGCGACGCGTCCCTTTGGCGCGCCTCGGGCTGCCCGGCGATCACATCCATCGACGTATCCTGGCATGCCGTCGGAGAACTGGCCGTGCAGCGCATGGTGGAGTTGCAGAAGCAGGGCCGCAGCACCTTCGAGAGCGTCAAACTGCCGCCGCACGTCCGTCGTGGCGGCACGTGCCCGGGCGGCGATCACGATCCACCCCGTATCGTGGGGCGGGCTTGCCGCGCGCGCCGGTGGGGGCGCGCGCTTCTCCCGCAGTCATGACGCGGGTCGGGTGGGGGCTCGATACGGCTGGCCATTACGGTACAGCCGCAGGCGGGCCTCGATCTCCTTGGTGAGCTGGGTCTGATCCTGCTGGCGGCCCATTTTGGCCGCACGTTCGGCGAACTCGACCGCCTGGTCATAGACGCCGGCCTGGGCGTAGACCGCCGCCACTGTATCGAGGACCGCTGCCAGGTTCGTGCGCTCGGCCAGCGCGTGCTCCCGGACCAGACTCATGGCCGCCTCTGCGTCTCGGCAGTCCGCATGGGGACTCGTGGCCAGTAGCCAGGCGAGGCTGTTTGCCGGCATGATCCAACCGGGCCGCACGCGAAGTGCCGCGCGGTACGCGGCGACGGCCTCCTGGCACTGCCCGAGTCGCTCCAGCACCTCGCCCAGCCGATGGTGGGCCACTGCGTCCGAGGGCTCGCGTGCGAGGCCCTGCTGGAGGTAGCGGGCCGCGGATTCGTTGTCGCCCCTGTCGGCCAGCAGGCTGCCCAGGTTGAACAGAGCGGGGGCGTAGTCGGGCTGCCGCGCAATGGCCCGCTGGTAGTGCTGGATGGCCTCGTCTGGTCGTCGTTGTGCGGCGAGGACGCGGCCCAGATAGTTGAGCGCCTGCGGTTCATCCGGTTGGAAGCGCAGACCCTGCCGAATTCGGTCCGCCGCCGATTCCAACCGCCCCTCGTCAGCCAGCAGCGTGCCCAGGTTGAAGTGGGCCAGGCCGTAGTCGGGCTTCAACCTCAGCGCCTGCTCGAAGTGATGCGTGGCCTCGTTCGTACGCCCGGCTTCGCGCAGCACGACGCCCAGGTTGTTGTGAGCCAGCCAGCACGCAGGATTCTTAGCCAGCGTGTCGCGCCAGAGTGTCTCCAGATTCTCGTAGACGCCCGCCTGGCGGCGGCTCAGGAAGACGAATATCACCAGGAGCAGCCCAGTGGGCACAGCAGTTGTGAACTGCCGGAGCAAAGGCCGGCGAGTCGAGCGGGCGCCCAGCTCTGGCTGGCGTGCAGGCCAGGCCCGCGTTGCTGCCGCGATGAGCAGTGCAATGAGGCTGGCGCTGGCCAGGTACTGGAAGTGATCAGCGACGAATGAATACTGCATCGGATAAACATTGATGAAACCCAGCGCGGGCAGGAGCGTGCCTCCGTAGATGAGCAGGCCGACCAGGGGGCCGCGCCCGATCCGACGGCGCAGCAGCCATGCCGCGGTCACCACCAGCAGCGCGGCGGCCGGGAACAGCCAAGCCCACGGGTCTCGGGCGTCGATGTCCCAACGGGGGTAGATGAAGGTGAGCTCCCCGGGCCAGACGAGCTTGCCGGCATAAAACCACAACGCCCTGCCGGCGATGAGGCACCGCTCAATCCAGGAAAGCGACCACGCGTCCCCGGCGGCGCCCACGTGGTGCCGCTCCATCCACGAGGTGAGCAGCCCCATAACCACGCCCAGGACAAAAAACGGCAGGAGGGCCGCCACGTCGCGCCGCGTCACCACTGCGCGTTTCCACCAGATCAGCAGCAGGAGGACGGCCGGCAGGGAGCAGGTCACGCTCTTGCTCAGCAGGGCGAGCACAAACAGCAGCAGTGCTCCCGCGTAGAGCCGGCCCGCTCCCGGTTGCTTCGTTGAACCGGCGCCGATGCCCGCGAAGCGCAGGTAAACCAGCAGCGCCGCCAGGTAGCACGCACCCGAGAGCACGTTCTTTCGTTCCGTGATCCAGGCCACCGACTCGACATGTACGGGGTGCACGGCGAAGACTGCGGCCGCCACCCAGGCGCCCGGGACGGAAAGTCGGTAAAGCACCCGCCACAGCAGCCCCGCGCCGACTGCGTGCAGCAGGATGTTGACAGCGTGGTAGCCGGAGGGTGTCGGCCCCCATAACTGGTACTCCAACCAGAACGTGGTGAACGTGAAGGGGTAGTACTGCGGAGTCGCGCCAAGATTGAGCCAGATCCGCCGCAGTCCGTCAGCGTCGCGCAGTGTCCGGTTGCCGGTCACGTAGGCGTCGTCATCCCAGATGAAGCCGGCATTGAGCGCGGGCAGGTAAGCCGCCACCGTGAGAGCCACGAGGCCGCCCGCCGCCAGGACGGGGTGGAAAGAACGATGCTTCATGGATGCGGCATATTAAGGCGCGAGGCCTCCGCCCCAAAGAGCGAAGGCCCTGCAGCCAACCCCGGAATAATCGTTTCTCGTTTGTGGACTACGGCCCGTTGCCGGCGCTTACTGGGCCGGCGCTACGCACGCGGGATCCAGTGGAATCTCCGGCCCGCTGGCGCACTGCTGGAACGCGCCGTAGTCATCCTCGTCGACATCATCATCGCGGTCCTGATCGAAGCAGCCGCAGTCCGGCCGGCTGAACTGACTGTTGGGGTCATTCGCGCCGGTAAAGCATGCCTGGAACTCGCCGAAATCGTCCTGGTCCACGTCGCCGTCCTCGTCGGCATCCGCGAAAACGGCCGGGCAGAGCTTGGGAATCAGACTGCGGCCCAGAACCGCCAGCTCTTCGCCCGGTCCGAAGGCTCCCGCATTGGTGCCGGCGACCCAGTCGAAGGCGATGTCGTAGGTTCCATCCGTGCTGCCGGCTCCAAAGCCGAAGCCCTCCTTGTCCGTATTGCTCTCCTCGCCGGCACTGAGGATCTCCAGGACGGGCACGGGGTTCTCATTCATATACAACCGGACGATGCGGCTACAGTCCCAGTCGTCCCCCTCGCGGCCGATGGAGGTCATGCGAACGATCACGTAGTCGTCGGTAGGCGTGAGCGTCACGCGCTGGCCGTCGCGGCTGCGGTCCATGAGTACGCCGTCAGTGGCGCCGCCCCAGTGCAGTGTGGCCGAGATGCTGTCCTCCTCCCAGAGGTACAGTCCGCCGTCGCGTCTGTCTTCATTGTCGTTGGGTCCCCAACTGCGCACCCGCAGGCGGGCCAGAATCGTGGCGCCGGCCTCGGAATAGATGTCGAGGTTGTCCCATTCCTGGTTATCCTGGCGCCAGCGTACCGCCTCGTACTTGGTTTTCTGTCCGGCCGGATCGACGATGCGCCAGGCATAGCCGTTCTCGGCGTCACCATCGGGCTCAACTCCCCCGGCGGTCACCCCCTCCGCAACGCGGAAGCGGAAGCCTTCACCCGCGGAATCGTCGTTTTCCGGATCCGTGGTGCCGTCGTAGGCGAAAACCTGGGTGTCGCCGATTCCCAGGTAACGGATGCGCACGTTGCGCGAAATGCTCTGCGCCGAACAGTCGTCGGTAAAGACCAGATTACAGGCGTAGGAATCGTCGGTGGTGTGCCCGGCCAGCGCCTCCGGATGGATGCTGGCGGTCACGTCGGCGTACCCGCCGGGCTGGATGGTATCGCCGGCCGTATCCAGGGTCAGCCACTCGAAGCAACTGCTGCCCGTCTTGTTCACCGAGAAATTGAAAGGATGCAGCCCGGTATTGCTGATGCGGTAGGTCACCGGCTCGACCGGCGCATCCGGATACTCGAGGTTGTAAATACGCACCTGGTTACAGGAGTCGACGGTCCACTCGCAGGCGATCACGGTGAGATCGATCTGGCGGAGGTGGCTGCCGGCGGGGTCGCAGTCGTCTGCAATCTTGATGTAGGCGGTGTAAACGCCGCCGGCCAGACCGGTCGTGTCGATGCTCGCCGTGATGGTGGTCTCTCCGAGAGACGCCAGGCTGCCGGAATCCTCGTCCAGAGAGAGCCAGCCGTATTCGGTGGGGTTGCCCGATGCGTCGGCTTCCACGGCCGTCCAGTTGAACGTCTCCGAGCCGATGTTCAGGACGGTATAGGCAAAGGAGGCAGGGCTGGCCGGTTCGTTGATGTTGGCCACCGCGCTGGCCGGCGTGCCCGGCCGAACGCTGGAGCGACAACCGGGTACGGGCTCGTCAAGGCCGGTGTTGAGGCGGATGTCGTCGATGGAGACGCCGTCGTTGGGGCTCCCGTCGTAGGCCCGCGGCCCCTTGAAGCGGATCTGATCCAGAACTTCGCCGGCGGATAGCAGATCGTTAAACAAGTAATTGCCCAGCCACTCGCCATTCACGTAGTAGTCCACCCGCTGGGCGGCCACGTCCACATCGAACGTGAGCGTGGCCCAGGTGTTGAGGGCGTAGTAAGGCTGGCCCGGATCGTCCCATTGCCCGACGACCAGCGAGGAGGACAGATCGTCAGCTCGGACCTTGATATCACCCTCTTTGGTGAACTCGAGTCGGACGTTCTCGTCGCCCAGATTGCTGCTGGTGCCCCGCTCGAGGTAGACGTTGAAGGCGCTGTCAAAGTAATCGGGCTCCGTGCGTTCCGCGTCGAGGCGGAAGGCCAGAGACAAGATGACGCGCTGGTCCTGGATCAGTGCCGTGTTGTACTTGCGCCGAAGAATGATTTCGCGGTTGGCGCTGCCGCCATCTTCCCGGTGCAGGACCATGTATTGGCCGCCGTCGTAGGCGGTGGCGTCCGCGGCGACAAAGGTGTATGCAGCACCGCCGTTGTTGCCGGCCCAGGTATTGCTGCCCCAGCCGGCGCCGTCGGTTGGGGTGATCGAGCGTACATCATAGGCTGGCGGCGGTGCCGGATAACCTTCAGCCACCTCAAAGGAAGTGGCCGCCAACGGCGCCGCGTGGGCAGCCATCGCTACAACCAGGATGCCCAACGACGCACAACAGGCGATCAACCGATGACGCTCCATTGTGTACTCCTCCATGCAAGCGGGTGGTTCAGGGTGGCTCCGCGCCGGTTCGGCCCCGCGCCGGCCGCGTTCTCGTTCTTGACCGTCAATTACACCGACTGGCTTCTCAGACCCCAGGATTCCAGAGCTCGGTTCCCCGATCTGAGTGACTCGTGCCATCCGTGGTCAAATCTAACCCTGGGGCGTGGTTCCCCGCGGCGCACCGATCGCTCACGCGGAAAGCGGGGGCGGGCCACACGAGTGTGTCTTCTGTATTCGCCCCTGGACTACTTTCGGCCGCGCCGGCGGGCCAGCAGGCCGCCCAGCACCAGCAGGGCCAGCGTGGCGGGCTCCGGTACCGTCGTCAGCGAGACGGCGTCGATGGAGACGCCGTCATTCGGGCTGCCGTTGTAGGCCCGCGGTCCCTTGAACCGGATCTGGTTCAACTCTTCGCCGGCCGAGAGCAGGTCGTCGAACTCATAGTCGCCCAGGAACTCGCCGTTGACGAAGTAGCTGGCCCGCTGCGTAGCCAGATCCACCACGAAGGAGAGCGTCGCCCAGGTGTTGAGGGCGTAGTAGGGTTGGCCGGGGTCGTCCCACTGGCCTACGGTCAGTGTCGAAGCCAACTCTTCGGAACGGATCTTGATATCCCCCTCCTTGGTGAATTCAAGGCGAACGTTCTCGTCGCCCAGATTATCGGATGTGCCTCGCTCGAAGTATACGTTGAAGGCGCTGTCGAGGTAATCCGGGGTCGTGCGTTCGGCGTCGATGCGGAACGCCAGCGACAACGTGACCTTCTGGTCCTGAATGAGCGAGGTGTCATACTTGCGGCGGATACGGATCTCGCGATTGTCGCTGCCTTCCTCGCGGTGCAGGACCATGTATTGCTCGCCGTCGTAGGCGGATGCATCGCGGGCAATGTAGGTGTAGGTGGAACCGCCGTTGTTACCGGCCCAGGTGTTGGTGCCCCATCCGGCGCCGTCGGCCAGCACCAGGCTGCTGCTGCGCACGTCGTAAACGGGCGGCGGTGCGGGATAGCCTTCGGCCACTTCAAAGGAAGTGCTCGCGAGCGGTGCGCCCAGCGCCGGAGCGGCGAAAACACCGGCCAGCGTCAGACCGATCAGTTTGCAGACGTTGTTGCTCATTTCTTCTCCTCCTGCCTCTATCCAGATCATCATCGCGACTCACCAGTGATCCCCCGGTGATGGAAAGGACTCCGCGATGGGGTCACTCCCATTGTACGATCCGGCACTCTGCCGTCAATGAAGAACTGGCTGATCTGATCGAGAAACCCGCCCTCCGGCGCACACGACAACCATTCCGGCCGATACTGCGCTCTGTCGAGTTACTCGATTAACTGAAGACTTTTCGAGGTTAATCGAGTAACCGGCAACACCATCCGGCTGGTGCTTCATTCGGCAGACCACCTCCGTGTCTGTGGCATCGGTCTCCATGCCGGCTGCTGCGGCACTGATCAACTGGAAGCGGAACAAGTTCTGTTGGCAAATCGCTTGAATTCATGGACAGTAATGCCGGATGCAACGAGACTCCTTTATTACCTGGAGAAGTGATGACTGTACGGCGTGAATTCCGTTTGATGGTTGCAGGTGGTATCGGCATGGTCCTGGCCCAGTGTGCACCGGCAGGGGCGGCGCGGCTGGATCTCACCCGCGGGTGGAAGTTCCGGGTCGACGCACAGGACGCGGGCCGGACCCAGGAGTGGTTCGTCTCCGACCACGACGATGCGGCCTGGACGCCCATCGATGCCGGCAGGCCGTGGGAACAGCAGGGACATGAACAGCTCGATGGCGCCGCCTGGTACCGGCGCGGGATTTCACTGCCTCCTGAGTGGGCCGGTCGGCCCGTGTACCTGGGGATCGAGAGCGTTGACGACGGTTACGATCTTTATATCAACGGCCAATCCGTGCGCAGCTATCACGAGAAGGAGCATCGCCGAAGGACCTCAACCGCCATGGGAGTGACCTCCTTCCTGCGGCCCGGCGAGGCCAATGTCCTGGCCTTGCGCGTGGTGGATCGCGGAGGTGAGGGAGGCCTTACCGGCCGCGTGATGCTGACCGACGACAAACGGTCGCTCAACTGGGAGCCGTTGCGGCTGCCCCTGGAGAGCGGTTGGCGCTTCCGTACAGATCCGGACGGGCGGGGCTTGGCCGAGAGTTGGTTCTCGGAAAGCTTCGATGATTCGGCCTGGAGCGTGCGCTCCCTTCAAGGTGACGGATGGAAGGGCTGGCCGGAGGTCAAGGACTACGCCGGGGAGGCATGGTATCGCTTGCCGGTTGAGCTGCCCGTGGATTGGCGCCAGGAGCCGATCTGGTTGCGGGTGCCATCGATCCACGGGGCCCGTGCTGTCTACCTCAACGGCCAACTGGTTGCCAGCCATGGTTTTTCCCATCCGCCGGAGTTTGCCCGTTTCAAGGACGCACGCGAAGAGAGCACGCCGGCCAAGGGCGACACGCTGTATGAGCTGACCCGCGCCGTGCGGCCGGACAAGCCCAACCTGCTGGTCGTGCGGGTGAAATGCGAGGACAAGTCCAGGAGCGGTATCCGCTCGCCGGTGATGCTGGCCGCTGACCGGCGGGCGCTGATCTTCAGCCAGGACTGGAGCGCGGTGACGGCGCTGGCCCGGGCGGAGCCGGGACTGATCCTGCCCGGCTGGGCGACAGGTCGCGGGTCCACACACACGATCGTCGGAAGTCCCGGAAGTACAGAGGAGGGATTCGCTGCTCCGGATGGCTCCTTCAGTCCGTCCAACCGCTCCTACAGCGTTACGGCCTGGGTCTACGATGAATCCACGGGACTTCTGCACGCCGGCGAACGGCTGCCGCTCGAGGCCATCGAATGGCGGCTCGAGGATGGCCGCTATCCGTTTCCGAAATCTGCCTGGCGGGCCGGGCCGGCGCAGGTGGAGACCCTGTTATTTGTCGGCCGGGAGAAAGTGGCAGGCGAGCCACGCGATCTGGCCTTCTATCGCTGCGAGGTGCGCAACACCAGCAATCGTGACGCGCGCGTGCGGCTGTTTGTGGCCGTCCGGCCCTACTCCATCCCCCGCGAGCATTACGCGTTCAACCGCGGTTATGAGCCCGTGCACGAGCTGGCTTATTTGCCCGAGTCGGACGCGGTGACGGTGAATGGCATGCTCGGGCTTGTGTCGCTGCGCCGCCCGGATGGGTTCGGGGCCTGCACCCTGGTGGGCGGAGCCGATATCTGCGAGTACGCGGCCCGCGGCGTGCTGCCCGCCAGCCACGAGGTTTATGACGGCGCCGGCCTGGCCAGCGGGGCGATGCAGTTCGCGATGTCATTGGCCGTGGGCAAGTCGGAGACGTTCGAGTTCGTAGTGCCGGTGGTCGGGCTAGAACCGAATGACCGGCAGAATGCCGGCCCCGCACCTGGCGATCATGCGGCCGCGCTACGGCGGCTGGAATGGAAGAAGGCCTTCAACACGACCCGCGATCGATGGAAGCGGTTGTACCAGGACGAGGCAATTCGGGTGCGGCTGCCTGATGCCGATGCCGAGGAGGCGTTCTATGCCTCGCTGGCCTACATGCTCGTACTTCAGGACGGCGATTCACTCATTCCCGGCAGTTTTGCCTACAACGCGTTCTGGACGCGCGACGCGGCCTACCTCATTGACGCCTGCCTCCGCGCGGGCCTGGTCGAGACGGCACGCAAGGCGACCGAGCTGTGGCCCCGGTTCCAGAAGGAATCGGGCGAGTTTCCCTCCATGGGGCCCGGCGGTCCCAAAGAATGGGATGCCCAGGGCCAGGCCATTTATTCTTTCGTGCAGGTGTACCGCGTCACGAAAGACCGTGCCTGGCTGGAGCGGTACTTCTCGAATATTCTGCGAGGAGCCCGCTTCATCGGCAAGATCCGCCGCGATGGGATGACCGACGAGAACAGAGGCACGCCCTTGTGGGGGATCCTGACGCCCAGCGTATCGGCCGAGGACCTGGGCCCGCACACCTGGCATCATTACTGGGATGATTTCTGGTGCATCCGCGGTCTTCAGGATGCACTCTATGCCGCCCGTGAGCTCGGGCAGGAGCCGGCCGCGGCTGAGATCCGCACGCTGCTGGAGGAGTTGCACGGCTCCACGCTGGAATCCATCCGGGCGGTGATGGCCAAGGAAAGGATCGACTTCATCCCGGTTGCTCCTGAGAGCACCTCGGCCTCGGGTCGGGCTCGCGGTACGAGTCCGGCCATCTGGCCGGGCGGCGCGTTTGAGCCGGACGATCCGCTCATTCGCCGCGCGTTTGACGTCTACTGGGAAACGCAGATCGCCCCGCGCGACGGCGGTTACTGGCACGCCGGCCAGCCGTGGCCGTACGCCACGCTGGAACTGGCCCATTGCTATCTCAACCTGGGGCAGATCGATCGCGCCTTCAAGATGCTCCGCTGGACGCTGGACAACCAGTCGGCCCCAGGCGTGTATGGGTGGGCGGAGGTGGCCGACGGACGTTCGAAGTTGTTTCTCGGTGGTGACATTCCGCACGGGTGGGCCTCGGCTGAGTATGTCAGCCTCGTGCGCGACATGCTCGTTCGCGAGGTGGGCGACGCCCTGCACCTGGCCGCCGGCGTGCCGGAGCAGTGGCTTGCCCACGGCCAGCGCGTCGAGGTCGAACGCGCGCTGACTCACTTCGGGCGTATCGGATTTCGATTGACCAGCCAGGCGGACAAAGGCGAAATCGAGCTGAGCATGACCGGCGATGCGAACCCGCCGGGCGGCATGTTCTGGCGTCTGCCGCGGTTCGACGGGCAGCTCCGGTCGCTGACGGTTGACGGCCTGGCCGTGCCGGCTCCCGCTGACGGATTGATGCCCATCCCGCAGGGGGCACGGCAGGTGCGGCTGCGCTTCCAGGTCACGGCCCCTGATGCGCGCGCGGAGCCGTACCGGGCGCGGATGGCACGTTGGAGGGCCGGGCTGACGCCGGAGAACGTTTACGCCACCGCGGATGGGCTGCGCCCACTGCTGGGCGTGTTCTTCTACTTTGTGGGTGCCGATTCCCGCACGAACGCCCAGCGGTTGCGCGAGGTGCGCGAGTCGTTCGACTTCGTGCAGATCGAGCCGCGCGCCGACCAGGTGGACCGCTGCGAATCGGCCGGTGTGCCCTGGATGGGCGTAGATCAGCCGGCCATCCCACTGGGGCGCGATTCGGAGCAATGGAACAGTGCCCGGGGCGTCATCCTCGACCGCACGCGCAGCTTTGCCGACCGCTTCTACCTGCTGGGATGGAACGACGGCAGTGAACCGCATACCTCGTTCGGCACGCCCGGCTACACGGGACACAACGAAAAGATATACGATGCCCTGGGCGTATCCGAGCCCACGCGGACGGAGTTCCTGGAATGGCTGACGGGCGAGTACGCCGACGCATCTCCGGACCGCGACACGAACGGGGACGGCATCACGTTTAACGGCGACTTCGGCGTGAGCTTCGATTCCTGGGCGGCGGTGGCCCAACCTCAGAACCGTAAGACCGACTGGTTCGAGCACGTGCTCACGCCGTTCCGGTGCAAGCTCATCCGTGACTGCGAAGCCGGCCGCATCGCGCTGTTTCGCCAGGGCGACCCGGGTCACAAGGTGACGCCTCGGCTGCTGCGAAGTCTCGCCGATCCGCGCATGTCGTACGACCTCAACTACCTCGATCTGGGCGACGCGGCGGGTGTGACCTTCTACTGCGGCGGCGGGTTTCACAACAGCGATCCTCACGACAGCGGCTGCCGGATTGAGCTGCGCGGTGCGCCGCATGAGGGCGCCTACCGGTTCGGTCTGCGCCTGACGCCGCCGTACCGGAACATGACCGGCCGCGCCGAAGTGGCCTGCCGTGTCCTGCTGCCGGCGCCGGGATCGGTGAAGCCCGCGTCCGCGCAGACGCCGCGGGTGTGTTTCAAGACCTGGATTCGCGCGGACGGACGGCCGGGGCAGCTCGCCCGAATCGAGCTCATTGAGGATCTCGACAAGCCCGATGCTGCCAGCCGGCGGTTGCTGGAGGTCGGCGCGGGCAACGAGTTTGTGCCCGTCGAAGTGGACCTGTCAGCCTGGGCAGGACGACGCGTCTGGCTGCGCCTGGTAGCGGAACCCGCCCCGGGCGCGCCCGTCGAGGGCGACCGGCTGCACTGGCTCGATCCCCGCATCGAGGCCGGCGGTCGGGTGCGGCTTGAATGCGTCGATTTCTACAAGGAGGCGCGGGCCGGCTATCGGCTCCGCGGGAAGGAAGGGTCGCCGGAGCCTTTCGTCTGGCTGGGGATCCGCAGCTCGGCCTATCACGCCTGGTATGCCGATCACGTCATGAGCCTGGTGGCCAACAAGGCCCGGCTGGCCGGCAAGCGGGCCGTGGCCAACGAGTTTCATCCCGGCAGCGGCTCGGCGGATGCGATGTTCCCGTTTGCGCTGTACGACTCCATGATCCGACTGATGCGCTTCCGCGTGCCCAGCGTGGCCTTCTTCTGCGATATGTACAAGGGCGAGTTCACCCACTACAGCATGGCCGACTCGCGCGAGCACGTCGCCCGCGTGCGCAACCAGTTGATGCTGTGGAATGCCTACCGCGATGATCCCGAAGAGCACTTTAGCGCCAGGCGTGCGCGGGTGGCTTGCTTCATGCCCTCTGCCTTCGCTACGCCGCTTCAGGCCAAGGAGGCGGCGGCGCAGTTCGGCACCGGCGGGAGGCTGGTGTGGGCACTCGGGGAGTTGGGGGCGGACTTCTTCCTGCTCAATGACCTCGATCAGGCTGAGCACTATGACCGGGTGGTGATCTTCACGGCCTGGGCCGACCGGGCGGCCGAAGAGAAGCTGCATGCCTTTCTTCTGAACGGCTGTCGCGGCAAGCGCGTGCTCGTCCTCACCGGGGTCAGCAGACTGTGGGGCCCGGTTGGGGGTCGGTTATCGAAGCAGATTGACGCGTCACTGGGTGAGGTGCTCCCGGTCACGCCCGCCGGGACTCGGCTCGTCCAGAAGACGGCAGAGGTGCTGCCGGGGATCCGCGCCCGGATGAGCGTCGCGGACGCGGTGGTTGGGCGCGACACGCCGGGCTTCGAGCTGATTCAGGCTGATGACGGCGCGATCATCGGAGCGGTGGGGGGGCGCCCCCGTTGCCAGTCACGCGTTCTTTGTCTGGCCGGCTTTCCGGAGACGCTGCCCGAGGAGGCGGCGGCTGGCGGACCGGTGGATTCGGCCATCCGACGCCTGATTCACCGCTGGCTCGACGTGGAGCCGGGTCTGATCGAGGCGGGAATGATTCGCATGGTCACGAAGGACATGGCCATCTCGGAACCGGGACTGTATTGCGTCGAGAACAGCTCCGTCCTCACGCTGGGTGAGGCCCTTGCTGGATATGAGATCGTGCGGCAGAACCCCGTTGACTCGCCGCTCTGCGGTCCCGCGGTTGTCCGCGTCTGGCGGTCGGATCAGTGCCGGCTGGTGGATACCGATATCTGTACTCCGCAGGAATTCAGCGAAACAGACGGCCGGATATCCGCGTTGCTGGTGGCGCCGGAATCTCTGCGCTCCACGCGGAGCGTCGCGTTGACGATCTACTGGCCGAAGGGCGATCCGGACATCACTGTCGGCGGTGCGCCGGTTCTGGCAGAATCTCTGGGTGGTGGATTCTTCCGCATGGCCGGGCCGGCTCCGGGTGCCCACGAACTGCGGGTCGAATAGGCGATCCGGATGCAGGCGCACGCTTCGTACGAGGCTTTTCGCGGCGGCCGGCACACCGGTCTGAGCGGCCGGGGGTGGCATTGCATCGCGACCTCAGAATGGGTTCTCACAGTCCTTCTCCGCGCGCACCCGCTCACCCGAGAAGCACCGCTGAAGAAGCGTGAAATCTCCGCTGTCCACATCGGAATCGTGGTCGTAATCGGCGGCCGTGCATTGGGAGGCCGGCGCGATACCCGGTCCGCTGTAGCACGCCTGGAGAAAGCCATAGTCGGACTGGTCCACGTCACCGTCGTGATCGGTGTCCGGCGCGACGGTGCGCACCTGTAGCGTCACCGTCAGCGTCTGTGGGCTGTTGGCCGCGGCCGGGTCGGTGACCTCGATCTCGGCGGCATAGGTACCCACCGGCAAACCGGCGACGTCGTAGGTGATCGCATGCTCTACGGGGGCGCCCCAGCTCGTGCCGGTGGGCGGCGACACGGTCAGCCATTCAACGTCGTCGTTGATCTGGTACTCCAAGACCGCGGCCCCGGCATTGGTGACCTCGAACGAGTCCGATGACAGGTTCTCGCTGAGAAACACGTCCCGGACAAGGCTTTTCGGATCGAGGGTGATGAGCGGTTCGTCGGGCGGCAGGTAACTGATCTCGTGGAGCTTGCTGGGGTTCGATCCCCAGTCCAGCACGTACAGTCGTCCGTTCGTGGCGGCCAGCACGTCGATGGGGTTCGAGAGCCCCGCGCCCGCCAGGAAGGTGTTGCACTGGTAGCTGGCATCGTCCGGGCTCAGGCGGGCCGAAAGCACGTCGTGGCCGACGCTCGGATTTCCGCCCTGCCCCCATCGGGCAATAAAGGCCCGGCCGTGAAACTCCTCCGGGAATTTGACCGCGCCAGGCCGCATGCGTTGCGGCTCGTAAAAGGTCAGTCCGTCCGGCGAAGAGTGCGGATGAACGCCGAAGTAGACGCCGCCGTCCTGATAGCCCGGCTGGCCGAAGCCCGGCCGTCCGTCGGGACCGTGGTTGGCCATCGCTTCGCCCCACATCTCGCCGCCCGTCGGTGGCACCGTACACTGAAAGGAATTATCGGCTCCGCTCAGGTCGCTGCCGTAGCGGTGCGGCCATCCGTAGTGGCGGCCGGGCTCGATCCTGTTGAACTCATCCGCGTAGTCGCAGCCGATGTTCGGGTCCGGACTGTTGTCGAGGCCGAAGAGGGCCCCGTCCGCTCGAAACACGATATCGAAGCTGTTGCGGATGCCCAGCACATGGGTGTCGACGGTCGCCAAACGTTGTGCCGCGCTCAGGCCGGTGGACAGGCTGCACCGCAGGATGCGTCCGTCGCGTCCGGTGCTCTGCCACCAGTTGGAGTCGGTTTCGTTCTTCAGCGTGCCGGAGCAGATGTACAGCCACTCGCCCGCGGGATCGACCGCCAGACCGTTCACGCCGTGCCAGCCGCCTACCTCCGCTTCCGGCAGGTCGAGGAACTGCGACCAGGCGAACGAATCGGTGCCGGCGGCGTAGGTGCCCTTGATGATGTCGCCCTCGTGGCTGGAAATGTAGATGTTGCCATCGGCATCGAAAGTCAGGCCTTCCGCACCGTTCTGGAACTCGAGCCCGGCCAGCGATGCGACGTCGGCAATTTTGACGGCCGAAAGTACGGGCGCATCCGGGTCAATCCGGTACAAGGGTGAAGAGCCATCATTGCGTACCACGTACAGATCCTCGCTCACCGGGCTCTGGCCCATGGCGACCATGTGGTTGAAAGGGAGGTCGAGTGTTCGCCTGGTGAAACCGGCCGGAAGGTTGTCCAACGTCGCCGGGGCCGGCACCGAGCGGACGATGATGTCGTCAAAGAACACGGTGCTGGACCCGTTGCCGTCGTTGGCCGCTCTCAGGAGAATGGTCGCCCAGTTGCCCACGGCCGTAAAGGCAATCCGGTAGGATTGGGCTCCGAGGTTTGAGCTCGCCGGCATCGGCGCATCCCAGCCGGTGGAAGTGTCATTGCGATACGCCAGAAACGCCTGGTTGCTGCCGTCGGACTCATCTGCGCCGTCGGCGGGCAGGCGATTGGCATTGATGACCAGCACCTCGGCCCGGGGGTTTTGGGCCTCCGCGGGTAGTCCGCGCCAGCTCCCGGCGACGGTGATGACGTTGCCTGCGCCACCTGTATACACCTGCTGGTAGAGGCCTCCGTTGAATCCGGAGCCGCTCAGCATGGCTGCGCCCGAGGAGGCATCGGTGACGGGAGATCCACTGACCGTCCAGGCGGTCCAGCCCTCCAGGCCCTGCTCGAAATCGCCGTTCGAAAGATGATTCCTGCCGGTTTCATCGACTGTGCTCAACACGATATTGTCGAGGTGGTACCCGTCACCTGGGGCGATGGCCGGATCTCCGGGGTAGACGCGGTTCTTGCGGAAGTCCCAGACGAAGGCGGTCTCCGTGCCGGTGGCCGTGAACTCGTACGCGTAGGTGTGCCACTGCCCGTCGGTGTAGAAGATATAGCGTGTCAATGGGTGTTCGCACGGGCATCCCGGCTGGCCCTCGCACCAGGTGTGCGTGGTTTCGTCGTAGTGGCAGGGGGGATAGTCCTCGATGCCCGGCATGTCCGCCAGGCTTCCGGATAGAACCACTGAGTATTGGCACCAGCCTTGCTCCCGCGGCGGGACGTAATCGTCGCCTGCGCCCGGCGGCCAGAACTCACCCATGCGGTCCATTTTGTGGTCGAACCTCAGGACGTAGCGCTGGCCCGGCACGGTGGGGAACTTGCGGCCGAGATAGATGTCGCAGATGTCCGCGGTGGTTGCGCCGAACGACGCGTAGGCCAGATGCAGGGAGGCGCTGCCCTCCGTCTTGACCGAGGTGTCCTGGGTCAGGCCCCAGTGCCGGCCGTTGGTTCCGTGCCAGTGGACAAATCCGGCATACCAGTCCGCCGGCAGCGAACCGGTGCAGTTCTGCTCCGTATCCGCCAACCAGGGCGGTTCGCCCAAAGAGTGGGGGTTGTGGATGTCACGCGTGGGATTCACCGGGGTATAGGGCCCGTCCAGCGAATCGCGCCAGACAACCGTCTCCGCGGCGAGGAGCGGGCCGGCCATGAGCCCGACCAGCACCCACGGCAAAACAGAGGCAGAAGCGCAGTACCGCATTTCGATTCTCTCCAGGCGGAGGGGACTGAGGTCTGATCGCTGGTTCCGAACGAGATCTCCGACGACCGCATTGTAGCACAGGTTCGGTGAAGCGTGGCGGCCGTTCGGGGCGGCTCCGGATCCGGGGCAGGCGAAACCGCCCTATATGCAGGCAACCTCCGCATTCGGAGGCTTTTCGGCGGCGTTTACCTCGGGTGCAGAATTGACAGTACTCTACTGGGTCACGACAGGCGTTCCACCACCAGGCACGTTTCGTCGTCGCGCGGCTCAATGCTGCCTTCAGAGCGGTCCAGCAGGGCGGTGAGGGCGTTGACGAGCTCCTGGGCGGGGAGGTGGACGGCCTGCTTGAACTCATCGGTAAAGTCCACCTGGCCGTTGGTGCGCTCGCGCTTGCAGATGAGCGCGTCTTCCAGCCCGTCGCTGTAGATGATGAACTTCTCGCCCGGGTTTAAGGCTAGCGTCAGGCCCGGAAAGTCCTCTTCAGAGAAGACCCCGAGCAGGCCGCCGATCGTGCGGGCTTCGTTACAGGAGCCGTTGGCGCTCACGTGGATCGGATGGGGATGGCCGCCGCGGGCGAAGGTGAGTTCGCCGGTGGCGGTGTCGATGACCGCGTAGCATGCGGTGACGAACTGGTAATTGGGCAGCTCCTGGTTCACCAGGGCGCTGTTCAGCCCGGCGAGAACCTCTCCCGGGGGAATAATCGAGTAGCTGGATTCCTGGATTTGCTTGCCGACCATGGCCTGCTTGATGAACATGGTCAGCAGGCCGGCCGCGACGCCGTGCCCGACGGCATCAGCCAGATAAAAGTTGACGTGCGTCTCATCCAGCCGCCGCACGTCGTACACATCCCCGGAGACCCATGTCGCGGGCCGAAACAGCGCCGCGAAGCGGATGTCCCCAACCTCCGGAAAGCACTTGGGCAGGAAATCGCGTTGCAGTCGGCTGGCGAGGCGGAGTTCCTGATCCACCTCGACGAAATGCTGGTTGAGCTTCTTCCCCAGCCGCTGCATGACGGAGACCTGCTCTTCCATCTGCATGAGCAGGGGCCGATACTGACGGATAGTCGCCACACGCCCCCACAGCTCAGCGGCGCTGACGTCGCCGGCGACGCTGACCAGGGCATCGCCTTCGCCGGGCACCACCCCGGTTGTGCCCGGCGACAGGACGATCCCACTGAGTCGATGAGAGGTCAGGGCATCCGCCAGAAGCTCGAATTCGCCACGCCAGCCGTCCGCGTGTCCGCTGCTCGGTGCATCGCACAGAATCACGGCGTCGACGGCGGAGAGCAGCGCAGGATCGCTGGCCTGGCGGCAGTCGCGCGCCTGCACAACCCGTATGCCGTGTGCGTCAACCAGCTCACGAAGCGCGAAGGGCCATTGCCCGGTTTCGCTGACGATGAGAAGCCTCAGCGGTTTCGAAGCCTGGGCAGTCATCAGTTCTGGGGATAGCTGCGACAGGGTCGTTCTCCAGGAGGCCAGAAAACGCTGAGCCCAAGGCCATGATCGGCTAGGGGGGCCCGTGAGTTCAGGAGACTATGGAGACCCAGGTGGCTGATCGCTCTGAACCTTGATGCAAGCCTCTCCTAGTATGTGCGAGAAATGTCTGTAAGTTAATACATATTATTAGGTTATGTTGATTTTGGCCTGGTCTAAGGGGGCGGTTGTGGTCCCGATGACGGTTATTGTGCCGAATCGGCGAGCGAGGAATCGATATCGACCTGGTCGCCTGCGGCAATGCCGAGTTGCTCGAACAGCCCCGCCCGCACCTCGAGGGCGAATCGGGCCGGCTCGACGGAATGGTAGAGACGCGTCTCCAGGGGCGCCATGGTGTAGGTCCGGACGATGCGGCCCGCTCCGTTGATGTAGGCGATATCGAGCGGGGTGATGGTATTCAACATCCAGAAGGCCAGGTCCTGCTCATCCGGGAAGACGAAAAGCATCCCCCGGTACACGCTGTTTGAAACGGGCGCCAATTGCTCTTCCGTGACCTCCATCAAGCCCTTTTCCCGCTGTTGCCGGTTGGTGGCCAGCCAGACCTCGAACGTTTGGCCATCCACAGTGATTCGGGCGGTCTGCATGGCATCAAGTCTGTCGCGTGAGTACTGATTGTTTGCGGCCACGTCCGCTTGTCCGCAGCCGGCGCAGAATATCCAGCTTAACAAGCCTGCGATGGCGAGCTTCCGTCGCCCGTGGATCGACTGCGTAAGCCAGGATGAGAAAAACATGCGATTCTGTGACTCCGGGGGCGGGCATTCACCTTATCGCAGGATAACGCCCGATGGGATAGGATTCTACTGCTGCGTCGGCCGGGAGGAAACTGTCTGTCCGGTCTTGGCAGTGTCTTGGTGGTTCCGGCCCACCGGGCCGACGAGCGCCCGGTCGCTCAGGAGTTGAGTCCCTCCGAAACGCACGAAGCGCCGAGCTTTCGCCTGGAACTGATTTTGCCGATGAATTCCCCCATGAATACCATTCGATTCACTGCGTCGGGAGCGCTTTGCCTTCTGGTGATCTCGGTCCTGGCTGGTCCGGTTCCGGCTTGGGGGCAGGATGTCCCCGCCACACGGCCAGCGCCGGCGGAGGAAGTGGCTGCGGAGCATCCGGATCCGGAGCACCCTGCCGACGGGCATGACGCCCAGACCGGCGGGCACGCGGTACACGCGGCTCCCTCGCTGGTGGCGGCCCTGCCGTTCGCCGCCATTCTGTTGGCCATCGCCTTTCTCCCGCTGATCCACAAGACGGAGCACTGGTGGCATCACAATCGCAACAAGCTGATCGTCGCCGCCGTCCTCGCGTTGATTACGGTGAGCTATTACTTCATGCGCGGCACGGGAGTGGCCCACGGGGAGCATGTGACCGCTCCGGGCGTGGAGACGGTTCAGACCGTGCTCAAGCACGCGCTGCTGGATGAATACATCCCGTTCATCGTACTGCTGTTCTGTCTGTACACCGTGTGCGGGGGGATTCAGCTTCGGGGTGACGTGCAGGCGACCCCGGCGGTGAATACGGCCTTCCTGGGCATTGGGGCGGCCATCGCCAGTTTTGTGGGCACCACCGGTGCGTCGATGCTGCTGATCCGGCCCCTGTTGCAGACGAATCGCGAGCGCGAACACGTGAAGCACACGGTGATTTTCTTCATTTTCCTGGTCAGCAATATCGGTGGCTGCCTGCTGCCTATCGGTGATCCGCCGCTCTTCCTGGGCTATCTGAAGGGCGTTCCGTTTCTGTGGACTTTCCGTCTGGTCATCGAGTGGGCAGTGATGACCGGCGTCCTGCTGCTGGTTTACTACCTGTGGGACAAGCGGATGCACAAGAAGGAGCCGCCGCTGGACCGCATGCTCGACGAAACCCTGATCGAGCCGTTGCGGATCCGGGGCACGCTCAATTTCGTGTGGCTGCTGGGCGTGGTGCTGGCGGTCGCGATGATCGTGCCGGGCAAGCCCTTCCCGGGTACTTCCTGGCAGGTTCCGGATTACTTCTTCCGCGAGGCCGTCATGCTGGGCTTCGTGGCCGTGGCCTGGTTCACGACGTCTCCAATCATTCGCCAACAGAACCAGTTCGATTTCTTTGCGATCACCGAGGTGGCCGTGCTGTTCGTGGGCATCTTCATCACCATGCAGGCGCCGATCGAAATCCTGCACATCGAAGGCCCCAAGCTGGGCCTCGAGAAACCGTGGCAGTTCTTCTGGGCCACCGGTGCACTGTCGAGCTTCCTGGACAATGCCCCGACCTATGTGGTGTTCTTCACGACCGCGAATTCGATGACCACCGCCCCCGGACCGGGCATCATCCAACTCACCGACGGGAACTTCATCAGCGAGGCACTGCTGGTGGCCATCTCGCTGGGCGCCGTGTTCATGGGCGCGAACACCTACATCGGCAACGGCCCCAACTTCATGGTCAAGAGCATCGCCGAGCAGGCCGGCGTGAAGATGCCGAGCTTCTTCGGGTACATGATCTACAGCGTGGGGATCCTCATCCCCCTGTTCATCCTGGTGACGCTGGTGTTCCTGCTGTAGGTGCCACTCCATCTGGCAACTGCTTGATCCTATGCAGCGGCCGGCGTCCCTGCCGGCCGTTCGGCGCATGGATCATCCGTGGTATCCCATACCCCCCCTGCCCCCCCTTCAAAAGGGGGGGAGACCGACGTCGGCCGCCTTCTCTAATGAACGGCCGAGAGAGACGTCGGGCGTCCTTTAATCAACGGCCGAGAGAGACGTCGGCCGTCTCTTAATCACCGGCCGAGAGAGAAGTCGGGCGTCTTCTAACCAACGGCCTCCAGAGAAATCAGCCGTCTTTTAGCCAACGGCCGGCAGGCACGCCGGCCGCTACGACATGGGTGCCGAAACGGAAGTGGCGGTCAGTCCGAGAGGATGCCGCGCTGGCGGAGTTGGACTTCGCTGAGCTCCATGAAGAGTTGCAGATAACTCTCATAGCGCGAGGGATCGATTTCGCCGGCCTCGACGGCCGTCTTTACCGCGCAGCCGGTCTCTTGGATGTGGGCGCAGTTGGGGAACCGGCACTTCTTCGCGACCTCGTCGAACTCCACGAAGTGCATCTCCAGCTCGGCCAGCGGCACCATGGCCACGTCCAGCGCGCGAATGCCGGGTGTGTCCACCACCGCACCGCCGCTGTTCAGCTTGAGCCAGACGGACGTGGTCGTCGTGTGCCGGCCCTTTTCTGTGGCGTCGGAGACTTCCGCGGTCTTGAGCCTCCAGGCCGGGTGAACCGCGTTGAGCAGCGAACTTTTTCCGACGCCGCTCTGCCCGGAGACGATGGTCACGCGCCCGGCGAGGGCGGCCTTCAGTTCTTCGATGCCCTGGCCGGTTTGCGTGCTGGTGGCCAGTACCTGGTAGCCCAGACGGCCGTAGCGTTCGGCGATCTCGCCGGCCTCGTCGTACTCATCGAGATCGACTTTGTTGATGCAGATAATGCCGCGTAGACCTCCGGCGTGGGCCGCCACCAGGTAGCGGTCGATGAGATGCGGCTTGATCATCGGCTCGCGCACCGACGAGACGATGACGGCCTGCTCGACGTTGGCGGCGATGACGTGGGTGCGACGTCCATCGCTTCGCTTGAGCACGGTGCGCCGCGGGAGTACTTCCTGGATGACCCCTTCGATGACGAGGTCACCGGAGTCACCGGAGGTTCGCGAACGTCCGACCGCAGGTTCGCGGGTGCTTACCCGGTCACGGGTGGGGGGCTCAAAGACGGGCGAGGTCTGCGGGTCGGGGGCGGGCGATGCCTGCTTGCTCGCGGGCGGTTCGAATGAGGCGTCCCCTCGGGCGGGCTCCCCCTCGCTGGCGCGCGGGGCGCGGAGGGTGGCCTCCTCGCTGGCGCTCGGGGCTCCGTCTCCCTCCCCCGGTACTCCGGGGGAGGGCTGGGGTGGGGGCTTGGCAGGCACCGGGCTTTGCGTTTCTCCCGTTGCCTTCCTGTAGGCACCTTCTCCCATCGTTGCTCCTCGGTCGCCAACCCCCTCGCTGGCGCTCGGGGCTCTGAGGGAGGCCCGGATGGGGGAGAAGATGACCTCGTCGCCGACGACGACGGGGCTGCGCTCCTCGATCAACCGTGTTCGGAGAATGCGGCGGATGGTGCAGAGGTGAATGCGGGTGCCGTCGTCCACCTCCACGTACTGGCCCAATACGGACACCGCCGTCCCGCGCAGACGCAGGCTGTCGTCCGGCTCGACATCGCGGTCCAGCACCGTCCGTTTGCGTGAGAGATCCCCCTTGGCACGGACAGATTCCCCCGAGGGCAGATCAGCGGTCTTGTCGTCGTGCTCGGGCATGACGAACCGCTTCCGTCGTCCGGGTTGTTGACGGTTGGGTCGAAACTCGACGCGCTTCAGGCCGCGTTTGCGTTTTTTAGGCCTGCCGGCCATGACCGTTCTCCATCGCTGGCTCACATTGTACGGCTCAGGCCAATGGATAAGCACCGTGCAGGTGCTCGATTTTTCTCGACCGGCCTTGCAGGGGCCAAAGGGGCTGGCTACACTTCGGAAAATCAAGCATTGACGCGAGATGCATTCGCTACGAAACAGCCAGATGAAAGGGAGAACCCGTGCCCCAGCAGCACTTTGCCGATGAACTCCTGGCCAGGATCAAAGCCAAAAAAAGCCCCACGTGCGTGGGTATTGACCCCCTCTACGACCGCCTGCCGGCGGAAATCGCCGAGCACCGGGACCTGAACGATGCGGAGGACTCCGAGGCTGCTCTGGATGCTGTCCTGGAGTTCTGCCGTCGCGTGATCCGGCTGGTGGCCCCCTACGTGCCGATGGTCAAGATCAACAGCGCTTTTTTTGAGCGCTACTACTCGGAGGGTGTCGAGGGTTACTACGAACTGATCGAGGAGGCGGACAGCGCCGACCTGATGGTGATCGGCGACTCCAAGCGCGGCGACATCGGTTCTACCGCCGAGTTATACGCCCAGGCCGCCTTGGCCAAGCCCAGTTTCTCCGATCTCGAGCTGTCCAGTCCGGACGCCGTCACGGTCTCCCCTTATTTCGGGCTCGATGGCGTGAAGCCGTTCATCGACGTGGCCCGCACCGAGGGGAAGGGCGTCTTCGTCCTCGTGCGGACGAGCAACGAATCGGCCGATCAGATCCAGAACGCCAAGCTCGAGGGGGGGCTGACCGTGGCCGAGCACATTGCCCAGGTCGTGGCCGGCTGGGCTCGCGAGGAGGACCTGGTCGGTTCCAGCGGCTACAGTTGTGTCGGAGCGGTCGTGGCCGCCCGGGATAAGGATACCGCCGTACGGCTGCGCGGCATGATGCCGCAGAGTCTGCTGCTGGTCCCCGGCTACGGAGCCCAGGGTGCTACGGCCGCGGACGTGGCCCCACTGTTCAAGTCAGACGGGACAGGCGCGATCGTGACTGCCTCCCGCAGCGTCATCTACGCTTATGAGGACATGAAGTATATCGAGCGCTTCCCCTCTGAGTGGGAGAAGTGCATCGAGCAGTCCTGCAAGGACTTCGTGGCCCAGGTTGCCAGCGTCGTGAAGGTTTGACAGCCCGCCCCCGCAAAGGACTGTGCCCACGGGTGAACGTGAACCAGCCGTTGTCCTGACCTGCGCGACCGGTGATCCGACAGCCCGCGACCGGCGGCAGGCCCACGTGTGGCTCACCGTCGGGCTGCTGGTCGCCGTCGGCCAGATCGGCTACGCCGCCTGGCGGGCGTTTGTGGGTCACGCCGATCTCCTCTGCTTCCACCACAGCAGTCTTCACTGGTGGCAAACCGGCGAATTCACCCAGCAGTACGGGGTCCGGCACTATTTACCAGCCTTCGTGGTCTTGATGGCCCCGTTGGTGGCGTGGCCGCTGGCGGTAACCGCGCCACTGTGGGCCACCTTGAACGTGGGTCTGCTCGTTCTGGCCGTCCGCGAGTCGGTCCGGCAGGCGTGGCTGTCCGTGTCACCCACTGTCGCCCCGGGTAGCGGCGGGTTTCCGTGCCGGCCGTTTGGCTCCTCGGCGATCCAGGCAGACGAATCCGACGCGGCGTCGACGATGCTGGACATGCCGGTAGGCGGGGAGAATCGTGCAACTGACGGCCGGCACGGCTTCGCCAGGGCGGAGCCCGGCTACGCCGGTGCGAAGCACGGAGGCCGGCCGCTACATCTGGCTGGGGATGGTCAGGTCCAGACTGCGCCCGCCACGGCGGTCCCATCGGCAGAAGACCTGCCTCCAGTGATTCGATGGGTGTGGCCCTTCGTGCTTGTGCTGCCCTATGCCAGTGGAACCCTCTCGCTCGGGCAGGTTAATATTCTTGTGCTCTTCCTCTGCGTGTGGGCGTTTCGATCGCTGACGCGCCGTCGGGATCTGTGGTCTGGGGCCCTCTTGGGACTGGCGGCGACCATCAAGCTGTATCCTCTGATCTTTATCGTGCCCCTGCTGATGAAAGCCCGTTGGCGGGCAATCGTCGGCTTGGTCGTTTCCTTCCTGCTGCTGGCCGGAGGCCTGAGCCTGGCCGGCCTGGGTGGGCGGGGGACCATTGAGGCCCACCGCCAGTGGTGGGCTGAAACGAGCGGGAAAAACCTGGCCGCCGATGTCGCCGAAGGTGCAGGCGTTCCGGGATCCGCACCGGTCGGCGAGGCGGGCGGCGGCGTGGCCTTCACGCCGCACACCAACGAGTTCCATCGCCACAACAATCAGAGTCTCGCGGTGGTGGTCCGGCGGCTGACCACGCCCCTCGAGTGGCAGGGGCGGGTGCATGAGCCTTGGCTCCGGCTGACGCTGGATCAGGCCAAGTGGGCGTACCGAGGGCTGGCATTGGCGCTGCTGCTGTGTCTGACGGCCATTGCGTGGAGACGACGGAGCGAGGACATCGGCCTGGGGGAGTGGTCCGCATGGCTGGCCAGCGTGATCGCGTTCGTACCCGTCTTCTGGACGCACTATTTCGTGCTCCTGCTGCCGGCGGCCGTACTGATGGCCATGCAATCCTACGCGGACCGGCTCCGTGGCCATCCCTGGCGGACGGCGGCTTTCCTGCAGGTCGGCTGGCTGGCCGGACTGCTGCTGCTCGGGTCACGAGAGGCCCGCTGGTGGGGGTTGCAGGCGGGCTTGGCGCTGGCTCTGGGTGTTTGGACTGCCACCTTCCCCGCGCGCCGATCGGCTCCGCGAGGTGGAGCCGCGGACGTATCTCCCTTTCGATCTGCGGCTGCGGCGGAATAGAAAGAGCCCACAACCGTTCGGGTCGTGGGCTCGGGGAATCACTCTGTCTCGTCGATGCTGAGGGGCGAGGCTCAGGTGCCCTCGACTGCACCAGCGCCAACCGGGGCCGCGCCCGCGGCGGTCTCGTCGGTGACGCCCTCGAAGGTCAGCTTCTTCTCGCCGTCGGCGTCCTCCCGGGTAGAGACCAGGATGCGGTTCTTGCCCTTGTACTCGCCGCGGAGGATGGCCTCGGACAGCGGGTCCTCGACCCGGTTCTCAATGGCCCGACGCAGCGGACGCGCGCCGAACTTCTCGTCGGTTCCCTGCTCGATCAGGAAGTCCTTGGCCGACTGATCGAGTTCGAGAGTCAGGCCGCGCTCGGCCAGCCGCTTGATCACCTTGCCCACCTCCAGCTCGACGATGCGGATGAGATCGTCATGGTTGAGTTTGCGGAAGACCACCAGCTCGTCCACGCGGTTGATGAATTCCGGCCGGAAGTAGCGCTCCACTTCCGTGTGCAAAACTGTCTTCATCTTCTCGTAGCTGACGTTCTCATCGCGCTTGCCGAAGCCGAAGTCAGCCTGGTTGGTGATCCGGTCGGCGCCGATGTTGCTGGTCATGATCAGGATGGTGTTCTTGAAGTCCACGTGCCGCCCGAACGAGTCGGTCAGCCGGCCTTCCTCCATGATCTGCAGCAGCATGTTGAAGACGTCGGGGTGGGCCTTCTCGATTTCATCGAGCAGTACGACGCTGTACGGCCGGCGGCGGATGCGCTCGGTGAGCTGGCCGCCCTCCTCGTAACCGACGTAGCCCGGAGGTGCGCCGATCAGCCGCGACACGTTGTGCTTCTCCATGAACTCGGACATGTCCAGGATCACGAGGGCGTCCTCGTTGCCGAACATGAACTCGGCCAGGCACTTGGCCAGGTACGTTTTACCGACGCCGGACGGCCCGATGAAGATGAAGCTGCCCATCGGGCGGTTCGGGTCCTTGAGGCCGCTACGGGAGCGGCGTACGGCCCGGGCGACGGCGCGGACGGCCTCGTCCTGGCTGACGACGCGCTTGTGAAGCTCGTCCTCCAGCCGGATGAGCCGCTCAATCTCGTCCTTCTCCAGCCGGGTCAGCGGCACGCCGGTCATGCGCGAGACGACCTCGGCGATGGTTTCCTCATCGACGATACCGTCCACTTCCTTGGCCCGGTCGCGCCATTCCCGCTGCATCTCTTCCTTGCGGGCCTTGGCCACTTCGGCCTTGTCGCGGAGTTCCGCGGCCCGTTCATAGTCGGCGTTCTTGACCGCCTCGTCCTTCTCCATGAGCAGCTTTTCGATCTCGCGCTCGATTTCGGCGAGATTCGGCGGCTTGGTCATGCTCTTGAGGCGGATGGAGGCCCCGGCCTCGTCGATCACGTCGATAGCCTTGTCAGGCTGGACCCGGCCGCTGATATAGCGGTTGGACAGCTCGACGGCCGCGCCGATCGCCTCGTCGGTGATCTGAACGCGGTGGTGGGCCTCGTAGCGGTCGCGCAGACCCTGCAGGATGAGCGTGGTCTCATCACGGCTGGGCGGCTCGACGATGATCTGCTGGAAACGACGCTCGAGAGCGCCGTCCTTCTCGATGTACTTGCGGTATTCGTCCAGCGTGGTCGCACCGATGCACTGGATCTCACCGCGGGAGAGGGCCGGCTTGAGCACGTTGGACGCGTCGATGGCGCCCTCGGCGCCGCCCGCCCCGACCAGCGTGTGCAGCTCGTCGATGAACAGGATGACGTTGCGGGCCCGGCGGACCTCGTTCATGACCGCCTTGATCCGCTCCTCGAACTGGCCGCGGTACTTCGTGCCGGC